>JAGFJG010000041.1 GCA_024102915.1 Caldilineales bacterium | reverse complement strand
CTTGGCAGGCTCTTTAGCGGTAACAGGTCTTGGCTCTTCAGCCGCCGCGCCGATTGGCCCCATCTTCAAAACGGGGTGTTCTTTCTCTTCCACCCACTTGATCAGGTCGGCCACATCGGACAGGTCTTTGCCGGTGGCGATGCGGTCGATCAGACCGGGATCACCCTCGCGCTCGGCCACAACCTTCAGCTCATTAGCCATGCTCTCCTTGAGGTTGTCGCTCATCCACACCACGCGCTTGAAACCGCCGTCGGCGGAGATGAACTTGGGGCTGACCAGGTAGAACTTGCCGACCCCCATCACGCCGGGCGTCTGGATGCCGCCGCCAGCCATACCGGCCAGCGTGCTGAACTTCATGCCCGCGGGCGTCATGCCGGTGTCCTCGCGGCTGACCACCATCACGCCGTTCACTTCAGGGATGACCATGACGATGGACTCGAAACAGCCGCAAGCGGTCATGGGGTTGTCCATAATCGAATACATGGACACGTCTTGAATGACGCCGTGTGAGCCGATCTTAGCGTACTCCAGCGTCCCTTCCCAATAGCCGCGCTCGGTATCGATCGGCTTGCCTAATTTGATTGGCTGGTTGGGGCCGGTGGGGTTGATATTGAATGAGGCTTTGCAGTCCAGCCAGTTGTACGCGCCGCACAGGCCCAGGCGTTCGGGGCTGACGATGCAGACATGGTTGGGGGCAAAGGACTGGCAGAGCGTGCAGGAATAGAATTCATCCACCGCCTCATCGGTGAGGTCGGCCAGACGTTTGTTTCGGTAATCGTAGGCGGCGCGGGCCTTTTCCAGCCATGCCACAAATTTGTCATGGTCGGTATAAATCGTAACCTTGACCTTATCGACAATCGCGCCGAAATCAGAATGGAAGCGGGCATGGAGGATTGCACCGAAATGCTTCAGGTCGAAGCCCTTGTCCGCCGCCGCCTTAGAGATGCGTATCCAGGTGATGTCGCGCTGGCCGATGTGCTGGATGCCGGAAGCGCCATTCACGAAGTAGTGAATCTGGCGTTCGAGCACCGGCTCGAAATCCTCTTGCATCTTGCGCCCAGCCACTTCGACCACGATGCCCATATCGATAGCGCCCTGGTCTTCGACCTCGCTGAAATCAGGCCCGACCACCTCGACCACCCCGTCGGCGATGGCGTCCATGGGGCGCATCTGCAAGTATTCAAAACAGCGGGAATATTTGCCGCCGAACTCGACCCGCATGTCTGCCTTACGCACGACTTCGCCCTCGAAAGCGGAGCCGTAGGGCACAGGCACGGGCACATTCGATAGTTTGATTTTTACCCCACGCACTTCGATGCATTTTTGCACCAGGCGCTCGGCTTTCTCCAGATCATCCTTGCCCTCGATTTCGTTCCAGGGCAGGCTGACCACGTGTTCATATTGGGTGACGCCGGTGGGCAGGATTTCGGGGATGACGGTGTCGGCAATGACAGGGAAACCGAAATTGATCGCCCCTGCCGCCGCCGCATATTTCAAGTCATCCACCTCGCCCAGAGCCAGCACGAAAGCGAAAACGCGTGAGCGATTGTAAAGCAGGATGTCGCGAGCCTGACCGGCCTTGAGGCCGCCGAAAGTCAGGGCGGAACGGGAGGCGAAGCCGAGGGCGTAGATGGCGCTGAGGGTGTCGGTGCCGAAGGGGACGGTGTAAGTGTCGTAGCCCAGTTCCACGCCTTCTTCCTGCAATTGATGGATGATCGAGCGCCCATTCACATTGCCGGAAAGAAAGGTGAGGATATTGCGCTTTTGCAACTCCCGTACCAACTGCACGGCCACTTCGTTTGACTTGGCGCAGCCGACGATGGCGGCGAAGCCGGGCATACGGCCATCCACAAGCTGGATGCCCCAGGAACGTAGCTGGATGTCGTCGATGGGGCCGTTGAGATGCCCATGCAGGCCGTCGCCGTTGCTGCCGTAATTGGTGCCGCCTGCCAGTTCGAAACCAGGATAGGGTTCAGGTTGCAGGCCGTAGACAAAGCGAACGGCCTCGATAGTCTCGGCGGCGATCAGCGTCGCCATGCCGCCGTCGAGCGTTTCGCCCAGGTAGGGCGTCCATTTTTTGGAAGCCGGGACCGGATGCAGCAACTCGCGGGCGTGCTTCATCACGGGGGGCAGATCGCCCAGTTTCTCCACCTCGGTGCCGGTCATAGCATAGATCAGGGGGAGATAATAAGCGGTATTGGGAAATGAAACCGGCGTATCGGGGCCTTTGTCCGTAAGCGCCCGATCGAGCATGACCTCGGCTTCGGTGACGAGGGCGTTAGCGCCTCGAATTGCTCTGGTTGCGATGTATCTTGACATTTTTTCCTCCAGGTTAAGTGCGTGTCACTTGCGCAGTGACACGCACCTGGCCTCAGTTGGCGGCAACGCCGTAGAGAGCGGCGCGACGGTCGAACACGGGCATGGCCTCGAGTTCCAACATGCGGGCATCGCCGCTGCGACCGAATCCCTCCGGCTTGTATTCTGGCAAGCCGAGTTCCGCGCGTTTCTTGTCGATGTGCTCAAGGGTGAGCCTGATCATTTCGTCGGGATCCTGGATGAACTCCATCTTGCCGCCGTAGAGTTCCTCCCAGCCCTCGCTCAGGTAATGCAGCACCTCATCGCTGTCGGCGACCCTGTCGGGCATGCCGCTGATCGGTGAAGCGCCGCCGAAGATGACGTAAGCGCCGGAGGCCACGCAATAAGTGCCGATCGACAGCGCTTTCTCACTCATCCATTCCGGGGCCAGACCGACGGCGGGAACCTGATCGATGTCATCGCCCAGGCCGCCCTCTTCCACGATTTGGGTCAGCACGGTGAGGATGCGGGTGTTGTCCACACAAGAACCCATGTGCAGCACCGGCGGGATGCCCACCGTCTCGCACACTTCCTTCAGGCCGGGGCCAACCTTGTTCAGGCCCGCCTCGCCCAGCAAAAAGCCGAGCTTGGCGCTGGCAATGGCGCCGCATCCCGTCTCGACCACCAACACATCCTCTTTCAACAATTTCTCGGTCACATAGGTGTGCAGGTAATCCTGCTTGCTGCGCGGGTTGTTGCAGCCGACGATGGCCGCCACCCCGCGGATGCGTCCCGATATCACGGCGTCGTTCAAAGGCCGGAAGGAAGCGCGATAGCTGCCGCCCAGCATGTAGTTGATATATTCATGCGAAAAGCCAGGGATCAGGTCTTCGCGCTCGTGCGGGATGCTGGTCTTGCCACGATTCTCGTAATTGTCGATGGCAGCCTTGAGGATTTCCTTGGCCACGCTCAACGCCCGATGTTCATCGAACTCAATGTGGGTCGCGCCTTTGATTTTGACCTTGGGCGACGTGGTGATGATCTTCGTGTGGAAATTCTCGGCCAGCATCACCAGCGCCTGCATGATGCATTGCACATCCACGACCATCGCCTCCACAGCGCCGGTGAGGATAGACAATTCCTGATGCAGGAAGTTGCCGGCGGCGGGGATGCCCTGCCGCATCAATATTTCATTGGCGGTGCAGCAAATGCCGGAAAGATTGACGCCTTTCGCTCCTTTGGATTTGGCGTATTCAATGATCTCCGGGTCCTGCGATGCCGCCACCACCATCTGGCTGAGCGTGGGCTCATGGCCGTGCACAACCACATTGACCATATCTTCACGCAAGACGCCCAGGTTGGCCTGGCCGAGCACAGGGGCCGGGGTGCCGAAAAGAATATCGGAGATGTCAGTGGCGATCAGGCTTCCGCCCCAACCATCGGCTAGAGCTGTTCGTACGGCATGTTGCATCAAATGCTTGTAATCTTGATCGTCGCCAATGTGCGTGCGATGTAGCGCTTCAACAGTCTCCCTATCCACGCCTCTTGGCACGACTCCGGTCTCTTTCCACAGTTTTTGGCGCTTGGAAGGCGCTCGTTTGACTAAAGCCACCTCACCTTTCTGCTGCCCAAATTGAGCGATGTACAGATCGGCCAAATCATTGGCGATCTCTTTGGGCGAGCGGTCTTCAATGGGGATGTCGTAATAGGCGGCGACTGTGCGCAGCTTCGCCACATCACGAATCACGTAACCCTCGGCTTCGTCGTTGGCGACGGCCTTGAGCGTGAAGGCCATATCTCGTCCGTGGTCGGAGTGGGCGGCGGAGCCGGCGGCGATAGCCCGAATAAAGTTGCGGGCCTGGATCGTGTCGATTGTGGCTCCGCAGACGCCGGTCTGTCCATCCTTGGTCAAACGGCAAGGGCCCATGCCGCAAAGCTTACAGCACATGCCCGCCCCGCCGATGTTGCAGGGAACCATGTCGCTGGCGCGTGTGAATGCCGTGCCAATGCCTAGCTCCTCAGCCCGGATGATCATCTTTTGGGCGGCGGTGTCGATGGTGAAATCTTCCGGCCGCATATCTTTCTTCTTAGTCATGTGTTATCTCCCGTGTTCAGTATTCAGGGGTTCGTGATCAGTATTCAGTGAAAACTCACTGCGTACTATTTACTGATCACTGCTTACTGCAAACTGCTTTCTTCAGTCCCCCATCGTCTTGACCGCACCGATTCCAGGACACGGCCAAAGCGGGCGAGCTGCCGATTCAACTTGTTGCCCAAACCCGACCGTCTGGCCTGTCTGGGAGAATGCGGCGGTGTGCCGGAAATAGGTGGGGTCGCCGTCCGAGTCGGTCACAGCTTTGCCCGATTCAGCCGGCACGGGCAGCTTGCCCAAATACCCGGCCTGGTCGAGCGCAGCTTCGACTGCCTCAGGGCTGACCTTTCCCGGCTCGTAGGTGACTTCGACAACCTGGAAGGCGCTGCTGGCGTACACGTCTTCCACACCGGCCAGTTCCAACAAAATACGCCGCACCTCGGTCACGTGGTGATCGGCGAACATGGCTGGAACTTCAATCGTGATTGTTTCCATAGATTTCCTCAGATCGGTGGTGGAGTTGAATAAGAGAAGAGACCGTCATCCCGGCCTGACTCGCAAACCCAAATGACGGTCTATTAATAAAATATATCCATACGAAGTCGTCATCGGCGTCGCGGCTCAGAGAGATTTTGATGTATTGCGGCCAGCCCAAGTTGACACAAAGAGTGTGCAAATACTGGGACAAACTCGCGTTCGGTCTTTGGTGCCTATTCCTTTAGTGTAATGAATCCCCGGTCCCGCGCCATGATCTAGGTCATATATATGTAAGCATTCCCCTGTTTTCCTGCGATTTCGAGTAATCCCGCGCCTCGCAATGTGTAGGTCATCTTCTGCGCCAATGAAATCCGGCAATTCAGCGCTTCCGCCAGCTCCCGATTGGTGAAAGGTTGGCGCAGGTCGGACGGCAGGAATGCCAGATAATTGGCCGGTTGAGCCAGCATGGCCTGCGAGATCACTTTCAGCAATCGCCGGTCGTGAATGCTCCAACCCTTGCGCCGCCAACTCCCCCGGCCATCGTCCACCCGAATCTCCTCTTCGTGGATGCCAAGCGCCAGCACCGAAAGGTTGGGGTGAGTCAGCAGGTGAGGGATACGCACCAATTCGTAGAACACGTCCGCCGTCCGGCCTCGTTTCGGCGATTTGCGACGGCTCAAAACCTCGCCCTCATCGCTCACCCGCACGATCCATTTCTCCATGGCGATGGGATGGGCGACGATGACCTGATGACACTCTAATAATTTTCGTAACTTTCGCCGCATGGCGGAGAAATTGCGAGTCTGCACTTCGATCAACAAATCGCCGCGTACGATATCGATCACATAACCATCGACGACGACCTCGAATTCGTCACCCGGTTGCGCCAGCCGCGCCTTGAGTTGAGCGTGAAGCGCGCCTTCGCCCAGCGTGCCGATGCCCGATCCCTTTTGCTCCCTCAAAGCTGGATGCCATGCCCGACCAGTTGCCCGCCATCCACCACAAACACAGCCCCGGTGGTAAAGCTGGATGCCGGGGAAGCCAGATACAGAGCAATGCCGATGATTTCGCCCGCATCGGCCATGCGCTGCTGCGGCACGGTTTTGACGATGGCATCGTGGAAAGACTGATTCGCCCACAATGCGCTGCTGAATTTCGTCTTGACAAAGCCGGGGGCGATGGCATTGACCTGGACGTTTTCACCCGCCAATTCCATGGCCAGCGCCTGGGTCAGCATCAACACCGCCGCCTTGCTCACCGAATACACGCCCATCATCGGCTGCGGCTTGAGTCCCGCTACTGAAGCCATGTTGATGATTTTTCCGCCGCCGCGCCGTCGCATTTCCGGCACGCAGGCCCGGACCAATCGGAAATAACCCTTCACATTGACGTCCAGGATTTTGTCCCACTGGCCTTCGTCAGCCGCAAGCAGAGGGCCGAAATGGGGGTTGGTGGCGGCGTTGTTAACAAGGATGTCCACGCCGCCGAATTCTCGCGTGGCCGTTGCGACCAGATTTGCAATCGCCTCAGAGTCGCCTGTGTGCGCGGCGATTGCCAGGGCTTGCCCGCCAGCGGCGCGGATGCTGGCCGCGACTTCCTCTAGTCCTTCTAGCTTGCGGCTGGACAGAACCACACAGGCCCCGGCCCCGGCATAGGCCCTCGCAATCGCCTCGCCAATGCCGCGCGACGCGCCGGTGATGATGGCGGTCTTTCCGGTCAGGTCAAATGATGGGTTCGGGTTCATGGCTATCGGCGGGGTTATTGAGCGTTGGCATTCTGGCCGCATCAAATTTGTTCGGACGAGTTCAGTATTTCACGGCAATTATGATAACCTTTCACCCAAACCACTTCAAACCCAAAGTGATGGAGATTTGCAATGAGAAAAAATCTAGTTATCACATTGACAGGTCAGGATCGGGTCGGCATCGTCGAACGGCTGACCAAAATGGTGCTCGATTATCATGGGAATGTAGAGGCCAGCCGTATGGCTCGCCTGGGCGGCGAGTTCGCCACGCTGATGCTGGTCGATGTCGCCGAAGCGAACCTGGATGCGTTGCGGGAGCACGTGCGCTCTTTGCGAGATGAAGGCTTTAAATTGACGACCAGCGTCACCGAACGCGGCTACTCGGCGGCGCATTATGCCGACTGGAAACCATACAGCGTTAAACTCACCGGCGCCGATCATGAGGGCATCGTCTACAATGTAGCTCATTATCTGGCGGAAAAGAGCATCAACATCGAGGCGATGGATACCGATACCGTCAAAGCCCCAATGTCCGGTATACCCCTTTTCGCCATGGAAGCGACCGTGCTGGCACCGCCGTCGCTTGCGGATGATGAGTGGCAGGAAGGATTGGTTGCGCTCGGTGTGAATCTCAATGTCGATATCGAGATATCCAGCCAGACAGGGGCATGACGGTTTTGATCGAACCCAATAAGCCAACAATCGTCCGCGCCAGCCAGGTTTTGTTCTATGCGAATGCTGTCGTATGGCTGGCGTTGGGCGCAATCAGCCTGTGGCGACTTTCAGCCAGCCCTGCCCAATCGCTGACTTTTCTGATTGTCGCTTTGCTGATGTTCGGCAACGTTGCCGCCATGCTCTTGGCTGGATGGGGGCTTGGGAAGCTGCGTCGTCGATACTTCTATCTGGCAATCTTCGTGCTGGTGATCAACATTATCCTCACCTTCACCGACGAATTCGGCCTGCTGGATTTCCTCACCCTGATGCTCGACCTGACGCTCTTGGGAATGCTCATCTATTCACGACGTCTGTATTTTGGGCGCTAGCCAATTACGCCCATCCAGCCGCCTGATCGAGGACGATCAATTCCTCGATGATCAGTCGTCCCATACCCCATTCGTCTAACAGCCAGCGACCCGTCACCCGGAGCGGCTTCCAGGCCGTCGGCGCTTTCTTATCCCCATCTTCCATCGCCACAACAAAATCCTGGCCATCGCTCAAAAAGAACCCCTTGCCCCCGGTCCAACCGGGCAGCCTGAATCCAAGCGTCGTATACCTGCGCCCGGCTCTGGTCTGCAAATCTTTCAGCGGTATCGCGCCATCCCGATCATTCAACGCGTCCAGAGGTGTAACGCTGACAGGCAAGCCCAGAGTGGCGCGTTCCCAGGCCAGACGTTGTTGAGGCGCGTCCGCCTCAGTTTCGGCCCGATCAAAATCGAACGCAAGCTGCAAAGCGCTACCCGAAGAAAGGATTCCCTCCGCTTCATTCAGCATTCCCGCCCGATGTTCGCCCAGCCCGTCGAGCGCCCCGCACTGGATGAGGTGGCGAATCTCTTTGGCCTGCATTGGCACGCGTGCCAGCACATCGCGTACATCATCAAACGTTCGTTCACGCCGGGCGGCGATCATGCTGCGGATGGTCGTGCGTCGCAAGTCCCGCACCTGTCCGAGCCCCATCCACAGGGTGGGGTCAGGCTCAAAGGTCAGGGTGAAGCGGCTGCGTGAACGGTTGACGTAGGGCGGTTTCACACGGATGCCCAATCGCACCGCCTCGGCCATATAGATAGCAGGGTGATGAAATCCGCCGTGGTCAGCCAGCCTTGCGCATAGAAATTCTGTGGGAAAATGGGTCTTGAGAAAAGCGGAACGGTAGCTGACATCAGCATAGGCGGTGGCATGTCCCTGATTGAATCCATATCCGGCGAAGGCGACGACCTGCTCCCATAGGGCGCTGGCCTGGCGCAAGCTGAAACCTGGCCCCGGCGTTGGGCGTTGGCAGCCATCGACAAACGCCTCCCGCATCGCCTCCATCTCCGTCGCCTGGAACTTGCTCATGCCCCGCCGGAGATGATCGGCCTGTGCCCATGAAAGACCGGCAATTTCAGTGGCTATGCGCAGAATCTGTTCCTGGAATATCAACACCCCTTTCGTGCGTCCCAAAATCGGTTCCAGTGCCGCGTGCAGGTACTCGACACGCTCTTCGCCCCGATAGCGCCGTACAAACGCTTTGGCCATGCCGCCTGTGGCCGGGCCTGGCTTGAAAAAGGCATTGGCGATGGCGAGATCAGCCACATTTCGGGCCTGCAACTGCCGCAATGTGCGCTGCGCGCCGGTGGACTCACACTGAAAAACGCCGATGGTTCGGGCCTGCGAAATCAGTTTGGCGGTAGCCGGGTCATCGAGCCGGATGTCGGCGACTCGGAAGTTTGGGTCATGATTGCGGCGAATGAGTTCCGCCGCATCAGACAGCACAGTCAACGCCCGAATGCCCAGCAGATCGACCTTTGGCAGGCCGATGGCTTCAGCGTCGACGTGATCGAATTGGGTGATCAAGAAGCCTTTGGGCGCCATCTGCACGGGCACGAAATCGGTAAGCGGCCCCGGGCAAATGACAATCCCTCCCGGATGAACGCTAAGGTGATGAGGCTGGCCGATGATGCGGGCAGCGTCGATCACAACGCGCCTTTGGGTCGCATCGGGCAGCGTCTCCGCCAGGTCAGCAAGCGTGGCGGTCGTCCTTCGCCGCGGGTCTGGGTGCCAACCATGCGGTGCTCGCTTCACCAGATCATCAATGACATCATTGTCCAACCCATACGCTTTTCCCGCCTCTCTTAGGGCGGAACGCGGGCGCATGGTGCTCAGCGTCGAAACCAGGGCGAAGCGGTCCTCGCCATATCTTTGGCGCACATAGTCTAGCACTTCGTCACGGCGACGACTGCAGAAATCAAGGTCGATATCCGGGGCTTCACTACGGGCGGGGTTGAGAAACCGCTCGAACAACAGGTCATGCAGGATGGGATCGACCGTGGTGATGCCGACGCAGTAAGCAACGAGCGAGTTGGCGACGCTGCCGCGCGTGCTGACGGGAATATCTTGAGATCGGGCGAATCCGACGATGTCGGCGACGAGCAAAAACAGGGGAGAAAAGCCCTGCTCGGCGATGACGCCTAACTCCTTTTGCAAGCGGACCGCCGTCTCAGCCAAGTCATCGCCCTCATAACGCTCTTGCATCCCCTGTTCGGCCAAGTTCGCCAGAACACCGTCGGGAGTTTGCCCGGCGGGCAGGTCGAGCGCCGGCCAAATCGCCCGCCCATCCGGCAGCGCGGGCGAGCATATCTGCACGACTTCGGCTACATTCGCCACGAAATCCGGGTGATCAGCGAAACGTTTCTCAATTTCGGATAGTGAAATCCAGTAGTTTTCGGCATTTTCATCACCTGAATCGGGCAATTCCTCTGGCGGAACCTGTTCGATCCGCATATTCAAATCAATCGCCCTGAGCAGCCTCAGCAGATGCCGATCTTCCGGTTCCATACAGTAAACCGGTTGCATCGCCACCACCGGAATGCCAAAGCGGGCGGACAGACCGGCGATTTCGGCAGCGATGACATGGTCTTCGGCGTGGTGGATTTCGGATGCCAGGAACGCGCGTTCATCGAACACCCCGCCCAGGCGACTGACATAGCGAGCGGCGGCGGCGATATCCCCGCCCCGCAACGATTCGCCTAAGCGACTGCGCCTTCCCCCGGCCACAGCGATCAGACCTCCGGCATGATCAGCCAATTCCTGCCAGGTCAGACCGGCGTTTTTCTTTTGTTCACGATAGGGATGCGCCTGAATGTGAGAAGATAGCCGACAAAGCGAGCGATAACCGTCACTATTCGCAGCAATCAACGTCATCACTTCTAGAGCGCTCTTCGCATCGGTCATATCGGCCTCTGTTTGGAGCAGAACTGTCATTCCAATCAGCGGTGTGATGCCGGCATTTTGACACGCACGCGCAAACGCCACAACCCCATACAAGGCGTTCCTATCTGTGAGCGCAAGATGCGAAAATCCCTCCTGGGAGGCGCGACTCGCTAACTGCTCGACGTTTGCGGTGGCTCGAAGCAGCGAATAGTGAGAATACACCTGCAGGTGAGTGAACTCTGTGTTTGCCATCGCCACAAATCTTAGACTCCATCCCTCTATTCGGCAAAGGAGAATGCCTGGCGACGACGAATTCGACCGACCAACGCCGATTCGTATAGCGGTATGTAAGCGAACGCGCTCTATTCGTTAGCTTACTGTCGTCATGTAGGTTGAAGCCATTATCATGTGTTGTTAAATGCAAATAGACAACATCGTCTGCCCTTGTCAAAGGGTTTTTGCTTTTCAACGACGCGAATTGGGATAGCGCGCGAAACAATTAGAGACTCCTCTATCGGGCTTATTTGCCATCTCCTTGGATTCGATATAGAATGTCTTTAATTGGGTTTAATGTCGGTTTCTATCGTTGCTCATTCCCCCCTCAAGTCGAGCATTGTCTTATGAACCCGCGAAACAATTCATTTCAGAAATTATCGTCCATATTGCTCATTGCGCTGATCATGGGTGCAGTGTGCGCGTTTGGCGCGTCCGACGTACGTGCCGAATCTGAATCAGACTCCGTCGCTGCTGCTATCGAGCGACTTACCGCAGTAACGGGGGCGCCGCCGATTCAGACAACCCGCATTCTGGATCGCCACGGCATCCTGCTGTACGAGATCAGTGACAGAGGTCGCCGTACAGTTGTCGCGCTTGATCAGGTGCCCCAACAGCTAATCGCCGCCACCGTCGCGACTGAGGATAAGAACTTCTTCAAGCACGCAGGGATCGATATGGCGGCGATTGCGCGTGCTGCGTACCAAAACTGGCAATCGGATGATATCGTCTCCGGGGCCAGCACCATCAGCCAGCAATTGGCGCGCGGCTTGCTGATGGGAGACGAGGAACGGTACGAGTTGACCATGCGCCGAAAGCTGAACGAAGCATTCATGGCCATGGATCTTGAGGATAACTACACCAAGGAGCAGATACTCGAGATGTATCTGAACACGGTGTACTACGGCCATCAGGCTTATGGCATCGCCGCCGCAGCCGAGACCTATCTGCAGAAGCCGCTCTCCGCCCTGACGCTGGGTGAAAGCGCCTTGCTGGCCGGACTGCCGCAATCACCCAATGAATACGATCCGATCATCCATCCCGAAGCGGCGTTCGGGCGTCAACGCGTTGTGTTGGGATTGATGCAGCGCCAGGGCTACATTACTGCTGAGGAAAGGCGGGCGGCCCAGGAAGAAGTCATTCGCGTTTCACCGGCGACGCCCGTGCTGCGGGCTCCGCACTTTGTCGATTACATCCGGGAGATGCTCCTTGAGCGGTATGGCCCCGAGGGAATGCATCAGGGCCTGCAAATTCACACATCTCTCGATCTGCGCTTTCAGCAGATTGCCGAGAGGATTGCCGCCGCTCAGATCGCCGTGATCAGCGAAAAACATCGGGCCGGCAACGCCGCCGTGACGATCCTCCATCCTGCCACAGGTCAAATTCTGGCGATGGTCGGCAGCATCGATTATTACAATGAGGAGATCGACGGACAGGTAAACATGGCGATCAGTCCCAGGCAGCCGGGGTCGTCCATCAAGCCAGTCGTATACGCCACGGCGCTGGAAAATGGATGGTCGCCCGCGTCAATCATTTGGGATGTCCCCACCACCTATGTCATGGGCAACGGGCAGCGATATGTCCCGCGCAACTCGACCGGACGCTATTATGGCGCCACCCGGATGCGGGCCGCGCTTGCCAACTCACTTAATGTACCGGCCATCAAAACGCTGGAAGCGGTTGGGATACCGGCCATGCTGGATACCGCGCGCAAACTTGGCATCGAATCCTGGCGGCGTCCGGTCGATGATTACGGCCTTTCCCTGGCCGTTGGCGGCTATGAGGTGACATTGCTGGAATTGACCCATGCTTTTGCCACCCTGGCCAATGGCGGCGCTTACGTGCCCATTCAACCCATCACAGAAATCACCGATGGGGCGGGGCGGTCGCTTTTCCGAGCGCAGACGCCCGATATACCCGTGCAGGCGGTTTCACCGGCCACAGCTTACCAATTAAGCAGCATGCTCAGCGATAACCGTATGCGCCAGTTCGTATTTGGGCGCAATTCGGCATTGCAGGCCAGCCAACCGGCGGCGGTCAAGACAGGCACCACCGACGACTGGCGCGATAACCTCACCGTAGGCTTCACCCCTTATGTGACCGTGGGCGTCTGGGTAGGCAACAGCGACAGCAAGCGCATGAGAAATATCTACGGCTCGCAGGGCGCGGCCCCAATCTGGCATGATATCATGGAAAAAATATGGGCTTCCCCGAACCTGTATCCCAGCCTCGGTTATGTGGGTAAGCCACTGCCGGTCGGATTCGAGCCGCCGTCCGGGGTTTATACAGCGCCCGTTTGTGACACAATGCTCAGCCGTTATCAGCCAAACTGCGATCATGCGTATGAAGAAGTCTTCGCACTGCCGGGCTCGCCCAACGCCCCCCAGACTGCCGCGATAAAGTCACAGACCCGTGGGTATTGCGTTCCTGCATTACAGGCGGATCTCCCGCCATCGATCTACGCCCAGGCGCTGTTCATTCCCGTGCCGCAACGTGATGGCGATCGACAGGCCGCGCAGAATTGGGCCAACCGCAACAACGTGCGGCTGGCGACGCTTGCAGACTGTAACCCGACGCCGGTTTCACGAAGCATTTCAGGTCAGCCTGAGCCAGCCAAAGCCAAGGCGATTATCCCAATCGCCTCATTACCCAAACAGAAATTGGGGATGTGGCCGGGCGTTCGGGTTGCGCCCAGCGAACGCTCGCAAGGCATCAATATTCGCTCCGGGCCGGGTCAGGACCAGCGCATCGTCGGCTCTGCCCGCCCTCGCCAGATCATGGTCATCCGCAAAGGCCCGGAAGAATCGAGCGACGGCAAGTGGTTCCAGGTTAAAGTGCTGGATACCGGCCTTTCCGGCTGGGTGCTGGGCCGCTTGCTCACCATCATCCCGCCCGACGAAGATATATCCGGTCTTGCCTCCACCGAACTGGTACAATCGACCGGATTCCGTTCGGGCGATTCAGTGCGACTCAAGGCCGGGGTCGAACAACTCAACCTGCGCCTTGCCGCCGGGCTGAATAACCTGGTGGTGGGTGAGGCAAAACCGGGAATGATGTTGGTCGTCAAAGATGGGCCAGAACTGGTCGGCAACACGCCCTGGTATGCGGTCGAGGAACCGGAACTGAAACTATCGGGATGGGTCGATGGTCGCTATCTTCAGCTTGAATCCAGACCCGAGCCAGCAAGCGTGGCTGAAACCACCGACGACACAGGCTGATCGAGATGAAGAGCTTCCCCCGCCCTGCTCTCGCCATCGTGTCGGCGATGGTCGTGATTTGTGTGTTTGCAGCGTGTACAGCCTTCACACCGCCAGAACTGCCGCCGACGCCCCAGCCGCCAACGCCGACCCCCACAGCCACTTTCACCCCTGCGCCGGTTTACTACACGGTTCAGGCCGGCGATACCCTCTTTGGCATCGCTCAGCGATACGGCGTCTCCATTGATGTCATTGTCGAGGTCAATGAGCTGGCCAATCCGGACGCCCTGCAAATCGGAGATCGACTGCTGATCTCGGACCGTGAGACCGTCTCGGGGCGCGTCCTGCCGACGCCCACACCCACACCGCAACCCTGTCTCGATGGCTGCACCGAGCCTTACGAAGGATGCGAGATCAAAGCCATCGTGGCCGAAATCGACGGGACGCGCATGTACGTGTTGCCCGATGACGAGATCTACAATCGCCGCCGGGCCGAACTCTGGTTCTGCCGCGAGCAGGATGCCGAAGACCAGGGTTGGGTCCGCTGGACTGTATTTGGGCCGTCGCCGTCGGAATAGCGATGCCCGAAGCGAATACTATCCCGCTGGATTTCCGCAGGTATTCGCTTGAGGAAATGCGGCAGCGAGCAGCGGACTTCCGCGCCGAACTGCAACGCAGGCGTACGGTGCGCCAATTCTCTGACGAAGCCGTGCCTGGCGCGGTGATCGAAGATTGCATTGCCGCAGCCGGTTCCGCGCCGAGCGGCGCCAACCAGCAACCGTGGCATTTCGTTGTCGTCAGTGACCCCGAAATCAAGCGGCGCATCCGAGAGGCGGCGGAGGCGGAAGAGCGTGAGTTTTATGAACGCCGTGCACCCGACGAATGGCTGCAAGCGCTGGCGCCATTGGGAACCGATGCCAGCAAACCCTTTCTCGAGACCGCTCCGTATTTGATCGTCATTTTCGCCCAGACCTATGGCGTGAGTGAAGATGGCAGTCGAATCAAGCACTATTACGTTTCCGAATCGGTCGGGATAGCCACGGGAATCCTGATCGCTGCGCTACACTATGCCGGATTGGCGACCCTGACCCACACGCCCAGCCCTATGTCATTTCTCTCGGACATCCTCGGCCGCCCGGCAAACGAGCGCCCTTACCTCATCCTGATTACAGGATATCCGGCAGAGGATGCCACGGTTCCGGCCATCAAGCGCAAAAACCTGGGTGAGATCACGACGCTCTTCCAAGCGTGAATGAGGGGTCGCCTCAAAACAACCGTTGCAGCCACCCCTCTTTCGACCACAGACCCCGCCCCTTCCCTTTCGCCTGAGCCTCTAGCTGTTCCAGTTTGCGAGCGTAACGCGTGTCGGGCGGGAACGCACGCGCTTCGGCTAGACCCTGTTCCACCAAGCGGCCATTGACCCAAACTCGCCCCACATAGACATGTCGCAACAGGCGACCGAAACGATCCCGGTCGGATATCTCCCGTTCGAGCCGTACCCTTCGCCCTTCCACCAGGTGAGCGTTCGCCTCTTTCGCCCGTTCCGCCCATGGCTCAGCGCCGCCCTCGAATGAATGGATTTCAGGCGTGTCGATGCCGATGTAGCGCACTTCACGTCCATCGATGAGGCGAATGCTGTCGCCATCGAGCGCCCGGTCGACGATTGCGGTCTCGGCCTTTGGCTTTAGCCCCAGCCACTCTCGCCACCCCATCAGCCTGAGCTCTGGCTTGCCAGCCATTCCCGAACGGTTTCGATTATCAGACTCTCGTCGACTTCGGCCAGATCAAACCAGGCGATTGATGCGTCATCCAACGAAAACCAGTTGTATTGGCGGCGGATAAATTGCCGCGTATGTTTGCGGATCAGCGCCTTCGTCTCGTCCAGGTCAATCTCGCCGGAAAGATGAGCGGCGACCTCGCGATAGCCCAGGCTGGAAAAACTGGGCAGATCGGCCTCATATCCCGCCGCCAACAATCGCTCGACTTCCGCCAGGAATCCCTGCGCGAACATCTGCTCGATGCGGACGTCGGCGCGGGCGTAAAGTGGCTCGCGCGGGCGAGTCAGGCCGACCTGAAGGATGGGATATGGCGGTGGTGATTTGGTCTGCCAGGCGCTGAAGGGACGACCCGAAACCTCGGTGACTTCGATAGCCCGAATCACGCGGCGGAGATTGTGATAATCGATGCGGGCGGCGCTGTCCGGGTCGATCTCCCGCAACCGGGCGAACACGACTTCCTTCCCCTCTCGCTCCGCCATCTTTTCCAATTCGGCCCGCAATTCCGGCTGCGGCGACACCCGGGGGATCTGCCAACCCTCGACAATGGCCTGCACATATTGGCCTGTGCCGCCAACGAGGATCGGCACGCCGCCACGCGCCTGAATATCGGCGATTGCGACGCTGGCGAGTTGCTGATACTCACCCAACGACATCGTTTCATCCGACATCTTTATGTCAATCAAGTGGTGCGGAACGAGTCGGCGCTCGGCTGGCGTGGCTTTGGCGGTGCCGATGTCCATGCCACGGTACACTTGCCGCGAGTCTGCCGACACGATCTCGCCATTGCAAGTTTGCGCCAGCGAAAGCGACAGCGCCGTCTTCCCCACGGCGGTCGGGCCTACAATGGCGACGAGGAGATTCACCAGCAATCCACCGCCTCGCGCCAATGGCTCACCCGCAACAGCCTCCCCGATGAATCGAGTTCCACGCCGACCACATCGATCCGCAACAGTCCTTCCCAACCGATGGATTCGGCGTAGGCTTGCGCCAATTCGCAGAGTTTCGCCCGCTTGGCCTCGGTGATAGCCTGCTCCGGCGTGCCTGCCTGTCGTCCGCGCCGCGTCTTCACCTCGACGATGGCCCGCACATCCCTCTCCTGGGCGACGATGTCGATCTCGCCCTGAGCGCAGCGCCAATTCCTGGCCAGGATATTCAATCCGGCCTGTTCCAGCGCCTGTGCCGCTAGATTCTCTCCCATCGCCCCCAGACCTTTGCGATTGCCGCTCATTCAATCTCCCTCAACGGCAGGCGCAATTGCACAAAGGGCGTCCAAGAACGGCGATGAATGACGCAAGGCCCCAGCCGGTCGATGGCGGCGCGATGTTGGGCGGTCCCATACCCCTTGTGCTGGGCGAAACCATAGCCCGGATAGGCGGCATCCAATTCGACCATCAGGCGGTCGCGATAGACTTTGGCGATGATCGACGCCGCGGCGATGGAGAGCGATTCGCCGTCACCCCGCACCAAACGCTGCTGCGGCCACGCGCCCAGCGGACGCGGGATGTGGTCGATCAGCAGGAAATCGGGGGCTTTGGGCAGGGCTGACAGGGCGCGCTCCATGGCGGTGAAAGTAGCTGGCAGAATGCCGATCTCGTCGATTTCGCTGGCCGGGGCAAGCCCTACGCCAACCGTGGCAACGCCTTCGATCAGGGCGACGAGCGACTCTCTCTGCCGGGGTCTCAGCTT
Source organism: Caldilineales bacterium (assembly GCA_024102915.1). Lineage (GTDB taxonomy): Bacteria > Chloroflexota > Anaerolineae > J102 > J102 > JAGFJG01. The sequence continues at coordinate 50,612 of JAGFJG010000041.1, read as the reverse complement.
CTTGGAATCGTCCGCGTCCGCCAGGGTCTCGGCCAGCCGGTCGGGTTCAGGTGGGAGGTTGACGGCGGCGGCCACCACCGGCCCGGCCCAGGCCCCTCGCCCGGCTTCATCGATGCCGGCCACCACGCGCCCGGCCCGCCATTGTTCCTGCTCCCATTGTAAGTGCGGCATCGTGTTCGTCGCCCTAGCTGAACAGCCCCACCATTTTATTCATAACCCAGACGCCGCAGTTCGGCGCTGTCCCGCCGCCATTTCGGTTTCACCGTCACCCAAAGCTCCAGGAAAACCGATTCGTCCAATGCCTGTTCGATCTCGCTGCGGGCGGCGCTGCCGATACGCTTGAGCATGCCGCCGCCCTTGCCCAGCAGAATGGCTTTCTGTGAGTCACGCTCCACGAAAATGCGGGCGGCGATGTAGACTTTGTCATTCGGGCGGCGCTTGAATTCCTGGATATCGACGGCCACGGCATGCGGCACTTCCTGCCGCAGATGCAGCAATACCTGCTCTCGCACCAGCTCGGCTGCCAGAAACCGCTCCTGCACATCGGTCACCTGGTCAGCCGGGAAGTAGCGAGGTCCCAAGGGCAGGTTTTCACGGAGGAGAGAAATCACTTCATCAAGGCCGCGCCGCTGCAAGGCGGTGATAGCGCAATCAGCCGCGCGGTTGGGCGCCAGATTGCGATAGGCTTCGGCATGGGCGATGAGATCAGCCGGGGGCGTGTCGTCGATTTTGTTGAGGATGAGCAAGACCGGCAGGGGCTGGACGCGCAGCACTTCGGCCACGCGTTCGTCGTCAGGCCGGGGGAGTTTGCGCACGTCGGTCACCCACATGATCAGGTCCGCATCGGGCAGCGCCGCCAGCGCTTCCTCGACCATGAACTCGCCCAGTTTATGCTCCGGCTCGTGGATGCCGGGCGTATCGACGAAGATGGCCTGCATATCCTCGCGGGTGAAGATGCCCATGATGCGGTTGCGCGTGGTTTGCGGGCGGGGCGAGATAATGGCGATTTTCTGGCCCAGGAGCGCGTTCATCAGCGTGGATTTCCCCACGTTGGGTCGCCCCACCACGGCCACAAAACCGGAGCGATGATCGGGCGGGAGATCGTCGAACAGGCTATCGAGGCTTATTGCGTCATTGCTCATGCCGGCTCCAAAGGAAACGAGAAGGGGCGCTCACGCAAGCGCCCCCATAATGAAGTCTCCATCGTCAATGGTCTAATGCCAATTGAGAGACCAATGCCGTATTCTCAAAATGACTTCGGTTTAGAGCAGATCGGCCACCACCGCTCGCTCTGACAGCAGCTCCTCACCAGTGGCTTTGATGCCAGCCCGAACTTCGGCGTTCAGTTCCAGGCCCTCGACCAACTGATAGGTTCCATCGCCAGGACACACACAGGGCATGGAGAAGATGACGCCTTTGGGTGCGCCATATTCGCCGTTGCTGAGAATTGACATCGACACCCAATCGCCCTTGGGTGTGCCCAGCGCCCAATCCCGGACATGGTCGATGGCAGCGTTGGCGGCGGAAGCAGCGGAGGAAGCGCCACGGGCTTTGATCACAGCGCCACCGCGCATAGCCACAGTCGGCTTGAACTGTTTATTGTACCAGCGCTTGCCCACAGCATTGATCGCCTTTTTGCGGCCAATGCGGGCGTGATAGATATCGGGGAACATGGTGTTGGAATGATTGCCCCAGATGATCATCCGTTTCACATCGGCCACATTGGCCCCTGTCTTTTGGGCCAACTGGCTTTTCGCACGGTTGTGATCCAGCCTGGTCATGGCGTTGAAGCGCTCGCGCGGGACATCAGGCGCATTGTGCATGGCGATCAACGCATTGGTGTTTGCCGGATTCCCCACCACCAGGACGCGGATATCATCAGCGGCATGGTCATTAATGGCTTTGCCCTGTGAGATGAAAATCGGCCCGTTCTTGCCGATCAGATCGCTGCGATCCATGCCGGCTTTGCGGGGAAATGCGCCGACAAGAAATGCCCAATTTGTACCGGCGAATCCGGTATTGGCATCATCGGTCAGCACCATGCCGTGGAGTAACGGAAAGGCGCAATCATCCAATTCCATTGCCACGCCTTCCAGCGCACCCATCGCCGGGGTGATTTCCAACATCTGCAAGATAACCGGCTGTTTAGGCCCAAAGACATCGCCGTTAGCAATGCGAAATAGCAGGCTGTATCCGATTTGCCCGGCGGCGCCTGTGACAGTGACTTTTAGGGGAATGGTCATTTGTTCAACTCCTTTTGGGCTGGTGAAAAATATTGTGAGCAGTAACTATAATGGGGAGTGAAATTCGACGCGGATGACGCAGATGGAATGGATGGGCGCGGACATTTTTCAATCCGTCCTGATCCGTGTTCCATTCTGCTTCTTCTGTCAGTTCCTACGAGGGTTGTTCACCATACACTGCATTTGCTCGCGCAAAGACGCCTGCAAGCTCAATAAAGCTTATAAACACAAACTTGGCTTCTATACGAGAGAGCAGAAGGCGAGGTGAACTGACACTCAATTTGAATGATCGATAGTTTACTGCCCGATTCCCATTTTATGGCACGGGAACCGGTTGCAGTTCTTTGGCGGTTGCGGCCACTTCCAGCCCATCGGCGGCCAATACCGGCTCCAGGGCGGCAATCGCCACTTCCAGCATGTCAAGGCTTGGCTCTCGAGTCGTCAACCTCTGCAAAGCCAGGCCGGGGGCGATGAGCAACCGCATGATGGCGTTGCTCTGATGGCGCGTGCTGAAACGCAGGACTTCGTAGGCGATGCCCGCCACAACCGGGATCAGAATCAAGCGCGAAAGCAAACGCAGGAAGATGTTGTCGAACTGGAGGGGTATGAACAGCAGGATGCTAATAAGGAGAACGAACAGCAGAAAGCTGGTTCCGCAACGGGTATGTACGATGGAATGTTTGGCGACGCTGGCTGGGGTTAGCGGAGCGCCCGCTTCATAGGCATTGATGGTCTTATGCTCGGCCCCATGATAGGCGAAGACGCGGGCGACATCGGACATGCGGCCAATGGCGACGATATAGGCGATAAACAATGCCAGGCGAATCGTACCCTCCACCAGGCTGACGACTGTCTTCGACAAATCGAGCCAGTTCTCCAGCCATTGGCCCAGCAAAGCCGGGAGCAGGAAGAATACGCCGATGCCAATCGCCAGCGAAATGATGATCGTCCCCCAGGCGACCGGCCCATCGAACCCGGATGGCTTCGCCTCACCCTCGTCTTCCGTCTCCTCGACCAGAGCGACGTCCGCCGACCACATCAGGGCACGTGTGCCCAGGACCAATGCATCCCACAACAACAAGGTCCCACGCAGAAATGGTATCTTGCTGAACCTGCCCTGATAAAGGCGCGGCGGCAGCGGTTCTTCGTGGACGACGATCTCCCCTTCCGGATTACGGGCGGCGACTGCCACCTGATTTCGACCCCGCATCATCACGCCTTCGATGACGGCCTGGCCCCCATAATAAAACTCTGTCACACGATTTTCTCCGGTATGGATTTCATGTCCCGCATCTTATCATCGCTGCCGTGCCTGGGCAAAACCAACCGGCGGTTTCGCCCCGCCAAACTCATTGAACCCATACCTTTATGGCATAGAGCGCGCAGGGGGTACAGAGAACAATGAGGGAATCCTAAAACCAGATCGCAATTCGGTACGAGAATCTTATTCAAGAACTGTTTCCGCATCGACTTCATATGTCAGCTTCATCGCCGGCAGGGCATTCCCAACTGCCAACCATTGCCCCAACGCCATCACCGCCCGGTCGGCATAGGCTTGATAGCGTTCACGCTTATTGCGCACATGCGGTTCCAAAGGCGGCAACAACCCGAAGTTCGCCTTCATCGGCTGGAACTCTTTCGGCTCGGCATGCGTGACGTAATGGAAAATCGCGCCCATCATCGTCTCTTCGGGCAGAACGGCCGGGGTCAGCCCGGAAAGCAATCGGGCCATGTTGATGCCCGCCATCAGTCCGCCAGCAGTTGAGCCGACATAGCCTTCGGAGCCGATGATCTGTCCGGCGAAGAAGAGATCGTCCCGCTGGCGCCATTGCAGGGTCGGTCGCAAGAGTGTTGGGGAATTGATAAATGTGTTGCGATGCATCTGTCCCAGGCGCACGAAATCGGCGTCCTCCAGGCCGGGGATCATGCGCAATACCCGGCGTTGTTCCGGCCACTTCATGTTGGTCTGAAATCCCACCAGATTGAAGAGCGTCCCGGCCAGATTGTCCTGGCGCAGTTGCACTACCGCATGCGGTCGCCGCCCGGTGCGGGGGTCGCGTAACCCCACCGGTCGCATTGGCCCGAACGCCAGCGCCTGTACATCCCGCCCAGCCAACACCTCGATGGGCAAACACCCCTCGAAGAACCGTTCGTCCTCCGCCTCGAACTGGCGCAATTCGATCCGGTCGGCCTCATTCACCGCCTGCACGAACGCCTCATATTCCGCTTTGTCCATCGGGCAGTTGATGTAATCGCCCTCGCTTTCGCCGCTGTCACGGTCATAGCGGGATTGTCGCCACGCCGGAGGCATGCGGATCGAATCCAGGCTGACGATGGGGGCCAGGGCGTCGTAAAAATAGAGGTAATTTTGTCCGGCCAATTCCCCAATTCTGTTGGCCAGGGCGCTGGATGTGAGCGGGCCGGTGGCGATGATGGCGGGGCCTTCCGGCACTTCGCTCACTTCCTGGCGCACAACCTCAATGTTCGGGTGAGCGAGGATGGCCGATGTGACGGTGGCGCTGAACGACTCGCGGCCCACGGCCAGGGCGCCCCCGGCCGGCAGGGCGTTGGCGTCGGCGCAACGGATGATCAGCGAATCGAGCCGGCGCAGTTCCGACTTGAGCAATCCCAAAGCCCGGTCGATGGCCTGCGCGCCCATCGAATTCGAGCACACGAGCTCGGCGAAGCCATCGGTCTGATGCGCTTCCGTCTGGCGATGCGGGCGCATTTCAAACAGCCGCACTCGGAAGCCGCGCTGCGCCAGTTGCCAGGCCGCCTCGCATCCGGCCAGCCCCGCCCCCACGACAACGACTTGCGGCTCAGACATTCGTTTTCAAATCGGCGGCCAGGGGTGGTTGCGCCGGTGGGGATCAGGCGAAGGGAATCGCTCAGTCTGAACCAGCATATCCAACCGGCGACACATCGCCTCGGTTTCCGCCTGGCTCAGTATCCGGCTGAATCCGTCGTACACCGGCTGTCCCTGCACAAACTGCCGCTGAAATTTCTGCAAGTCTTGCAACAGATTCTCCGGGATGCGATCATCCGCAAATTCCCAGATCACCGTGCGCAGCTTGGGTTCGACATGAAAACAGATGCCGTGATCAATCGACCACATGTGATCGGAAGCATCCAACAGGCAGTGTCCCGCTTTGCGGTCGGCGTTGTTGGCGATTGCGTCAAACAGGACGATCCGCTGAAAATCCTCGGCGTGGCGGGGATAGATGTTGAAATAATGCTCTTCCGGATCGGAATCGATGAATAGTTGCACCGAACCAGGCCCATAGAGACCGCTGCGCAACACGGTCGGCGGCACCATCCCCCAACCCAATGCCTGGGAAAGCGCAAAGGCCGCATACTCGCGCAGATAGAGCGTGCCCGGCGGGAAATCCCACAATGGCCGCTCGCCGCGGCGGGGTTTGTAGATCGCCAGGGCTTTCATCCCTTCCTGCTGCACTTCGACCAACATGGCGTAGTTCGAGCTCCAGGGGATGATGCTCTGCTCTTCCATCGCGCCGGCGTGCAGCAACTCCAGAACCGAATTCAGTTCCAGCGGGAATGTCACCCTGCGCTCGCCATCCGTCGAAGTCATTGCACGTAGGTTTTGCCATGCCCGTTCGATCCCGGACAGAAATGACCATCGGGATCCATCGGTTCACCGCAGAAGGGGCAGATAGGGCGGCCTGCCTCCACCACGTTCAGGGTGTGATAAGCGAAGGCGTTGGCGAGCGCCCGCGGGACAGTGAAGCGGCCAATCTCCGGCTCATCGCCCTCCTCGACCATCTCCTGCACGATCACAACGATGCGATCCGACTCTTCGTCAAACCCCACCCCCATCTGGGCGATGCGCCAGGTGGGTATGACCGGCTCGATCAGAGCGAAATCGATCCCTTCATCCAACTGCGGAATCGCCCGGCTGTATGCGTCGCTGATCTGATCGAGCAGGGAAAGCAGGCCCTCACCCAGGGCGCGCATCTGTTCTTTCTCGCAGATCATCGACACGAACTCGATGCCGCGTCCGGCCTGAAAATAGAAGGTGCGCTGGCCGGGCTGACCGATGGCGCCAATGGTCATGTGATCGGCGGGGTCGAAGTCGTAGTTGAAATCAGACATGGTTTTTGGATTCAGGTTGAGGCGGTCGGGGAGGCCCCAGTTCACCGGTGTCGTTCACACGGGAAACATGGGGGCCGGAGGGCGAAAAATGGATGATGCTCACGGATGCCGGGCTGACGTGCAGGCGCTGAAATTGGTCGAAATGCATGCCCAGGTAATGAGCTAACGCCGCTTTGATCAGATCGGCGTGCGAGCAAACCACGACAATTTGCGACGGATGAGCGGCGACAATAGCGTGCATGGCATCGACCATACGGCTTTGCATGTGGCGCATGGACTCGCCGCCGGGGAAGTTGGCGAAGCTGGGTGTGCGCTGGATCACCTTCCACAGGTCCTGGCTTTTCAGGGCGTCGATCTCCTGACCCTGCCAGTCTCCGTAATCGGCTTCGAGCAGGTCGGGATTCAGTTGCACGGCAAGGCGATGAGGCACAGCCAGGATTTCGGCGGTCTCGACGCAGCGTTCCAGCGGCGAGGAATAGACGGCGACGATAGGCCAGGCCGCCAACCGGGCCGAAAGGCGGCGGGACTGTGCCCGACCGCTCTCGTTCAGGTGGACGCCCGGCGTGCGCCCGGCCAACTTGTTCGTTTTCACCCAATCGTTCTCGCCATGCCGCACCAGCAGGATCGTGGTAATCGGCGGCGGCGAGGGTTGGGCGGGGGCGGTTTCAGAGGTCACGTGATGGGAATTTGGGTATTGGATATTGGGTATTGGCCGTTTTGCTCGGTGCAATCCCAATACCCAACATCCAGTATCTATTCTTCAGCTAAGCCGCCATCAACTTGCGAATGCGCTCGACCGCTCGCTCCAGATCGCTCATGGCGGTGGCGATGGAGAAGCGCACATAGCCCTGGCCGGATTCGCCAAACTCGTTGCCGGGCGTGGCGGCGATATCGGCTTCTTCGAGCAAACGATTGGCGACTTCCATCGAATCATTGCTGATGCCGGGGAAGCGCACGAAAAGATAGAACGCGCCCTCCGGGTTCAGGCATTCGACGCCGGGGATTGCATTCAAGGCCGGGACCATGAAATCACGCCGCGCCTTGTACGATAGCCGCATCTCTTCGACCACGTCCTGCGGCGATTCCAGCGCGACAGCGCCCGCCGCCATGGTAAACGATGCGGCGGAGGTCACGCTCTGGCTCTGCAAGATGGCAGCCAGCTTGATGATGGCGGCGGGGCCAGCCATCCACCCCAGACGCCAGCCTGTCATGGCATAGGCCTTGGAATGGCCGTTGAATGTGACTGTGCGTTCGGCCATACCGGGAAGCGAAGCCATGCAGATGTGCTCGCCTTCGAAGATGAGTTTTTCGTACATTTCGTCGGAAAGCACATACAGGTCGTTTTCGATGGCAAGCTGGCGGATGGCCTCGGCTTCCGACGGAGTGATCACGCGGCCCGTGGGATTGCTGGGCGAATTGACGAGGATGGCTTTGGTCTTGTCCGTGATGTAGGGTTCGATGCGTTCGCGGGTGATGCGGAAATTGTCGTCAGCGGGCAGGGGCACAGTCACCGGGACGCCGCCCGCGAGTTGCACCATCGGCACATACGACACCCAATAGGGTTCGAGGATGAGAATCTCGTCGCCTGGGTTGCTGAGTGCGGCCATGGTGGCGTAGATCAAGAATTTGGCGCCGGGGCCGACCAGCACCTGATTGTTGGGGTTCACCTCGACGCCATATTCACGGGCCATTTTGGCGGCGATGGCTTTGCGAATCGGCACGGTTCCGACTGAAGGCGGATAATGCGTATCGCCGGCCTTGATGGCATCGAAAGCGGCCTGGGTGATGTGCGCGGGCGTATCGAAATCGGGGTCGCCGCCCGCCAGCGAGATGATATCTCGTCCGGCTGCTTTTAAGGCTTTGGCTTTATCATTGACGGCAATGGTCGCTGAGGGCGGTATGCTGCTGAGAAGTTGAGAAAGAGGTTTCATAATGCCGTTTTCTGCCTTGTTGCGTGAATCGATTTTGAGTGAATTGTATTTCGGGCTTTGAGATGCGCTGCAAACGATCAAATCCTTCGCCGCATCAAATCAATAGGCGGTATTGTAATCGCAAAGAGGCAAGAGGGGAAGCAGCAGGCAGATTGCCCTTATTCATCACTTTTCACACGCGGTGTTCATTGGGACATAGGGGCGTTTTTGACTGAATGTCGAACACATTTATAGTGTGTTTGTTCAATCGTCATAGGTGTGCGGTGGCGATGATGGAACGATTCAAAAACAAATATTCTGCACACACCACCAGGAAACCAGTAATACAAATGACCATAACCCATAAAGAACGCATGCGACGGGCGCTCACTCACGAGCCAGTCGACCGCATTCCCACGCAGATCAATTACACCGACGAAATGAGGGAAATCCTTTGCCGCCATTTCGGAGTATCCCCCGCCGAGCTGCCCGCTCACCTCGACAACCACATGCTGCGCGTCGATCTCAGCCACAAGCCCTATCTCAGCGAGGATGGTCTGGCGATCTACGATTGGTGGGGCGTGGGTTGGGACACGGTGATCGAAGGCTATTGGCCCGCCGACGCCCCCTTCGCCAACTCCAAGGACCTCGAAAAATTCAACTGGCCCGACCCGCACGCGCCCGGATTGTTGGATGACGCCGCTCGCATCATGAAAGCCGACAACGGCCAGCACTTCATCACGCCCAATTTCGGCTTTTGTCTCTATGAACGGGCCTGGTCGATGCGCGGGTTCGAGACGCTCAACGTCGATATGATCAAAGACAAGGTGTTCGTCGAAGACCTGCTGGAACACATTGTCGAAATCCAGCTCGTCCTCATCCACCGCTTCATCGAACTCGGCGTCGATGGCGGCTATTTTGGCGATGATTATGGCGCTCAGCAGAACATGCTCTTCTCGCCTCGCCAATGGCGCGCCCTGTTCAAGCCACGGCTGGCGCGCATGTTCGCTCCCTTCCGCGAGGCCGGGCTGCCCGTGATCATGCATTCAGATGGCGATATCGACGTGATCATGCCCGACCTGGTCGAGATCGGCCTGACCGTGTTCAATCCCGTGCAGCCGGAAGTGACCGATCACAAATGGTTGCGCCAGACCTTTGGCAATAATCTGGCCTATTACGGCGGCGTCTCCACCCAGACTGTCATGCCATTCGGCAGCCCCGACGAGGTGCGTGCGGCCGTGCGGGCCTGCGCTCGCGACCTGGCCCCCGAAGGCACCGGCCTCCTCATCGCCCCCTCGCATCGCATGATGGTGGACATCCCCATGGCCAATGTCGAAGCGTTCATGGCCGAGACGTCAGAATTACGCGTGCCAGCCCATTCCTGTTAGGGGAATGATGCGTGAAACGAAAAACGTGACAGACATTCGTATGATTCATTCAAATCTGTTGGAGTAGAGGCCCCGTGGACTTCATCCCCATCGAACATCCTCACCGCCGCTATAACGCCCTTACCGGCGATTGGGTTTTGGTCTCGCCCCACCGCACCAAACGCCCCTGGCAGGGACAGGTGGAACGCCCGCCGCAAGACGACCGCCCGTCCTATGATCCCGGCTGCTATCTTTGCCCCGGCAACGAGCGGGCGGGCGGCCATCGCAACCCCGGCTATCAGACAACTTTCGTCTTCACCAATGATTTCGCCGCCCTGCTGCCCGACACGCCGCAGTCGCCGCCGGCCGAAAATCCATTGTTGCGGCTCGAAAGCGAATCCGGCACCTCGCGCGTCATTTGTTTTTCGCCGCGCCACGACCTGACCCTGCCGGAGATGCCGCTGCCTGAACTGCGAGGCGTCATCGACTTATGGGCCGAGCAGATGTTGGAACTGGGCGCGGCCTATCGCTGGGTGCAGATTTTCGAGAACAAGGGCGCTGTCATGGGTTGTTCGAACCCGCACCCGCACGGCCAGATCTGGGCGGGCAGCGCTTTGCCCAATGAACCGGCCAAGGAAGACCGCCAGCAGCGCGCCTATTTCGACGAGCATGGTCGGCCATTGCTCTTGGATTATGTCGAGCTAGAAGAACGGTTGGGCGAGCGCAAAGTGGTCGAGAATGAACACTGGTTGGCCGTTGTACCCTACTGGGCGCTGTGGCCCTTTGAGACGCTGCTTCTGCCTCGCCGCCACACCCTGCGCCTGCCCGACCTGACTGACCCCGAACGAGATGCGCTGGCTGACATCCTCAAGCGCTTGCTGACCAGATACGACAACCTTTTCGAGGTCTCATTCCCCTATTCGATGGGCTGGCACGGCGCGCCGACGGGACCGGAGGTCGAGGAACAGCGTCACTGGCAGTTGCACGCGCATTTCCATCCGCCGCTTTTGCGCTCGGCCACAGTGAAAAAGTTCATGGTGGGTTATGAAATGCTGGCCGAGCCGCAGCGTGATCTCACCGCCGAACAGGCTGCTGAACGCCTTCGCGATTTATCGGAAACGCATTACAAACTCAGCACTGCGCCGACAAAACGACGATGAGACGAATACTGACAAAAGCGATTCGTCCCATCGTCTACTTTCGCCAATAATCGTCGCTTTTAGAGATTACTCACAAGGACCGTACTCGCGACAGGCCTGAACCAGATTGTTGTGCATTGATTCAATATCGCGATTCGCTTGAAATTGGTCGATTGCCTGGCCAATCGCCGCCCGCCAGGCGCGATTGATGACCAGCCCATACGCCATACTGCCCACCCGCGTCGCTCTCTCCCAATCATCCAAACTGGCCTGCTGGAAATCATTCAACTGGTCGCGCGAAACATTCTCGATAGCGGGCAGCGCGTTCAGCGCCCGGCTGAAAGCAGCCTGACCCGCCGGAGACGCCGCCGTCTCCATCCATACGGGCGCATTGTGTAAGTGGGGCGCCAGGGAAGACTGCACAAAACCATCGGCCTGATAAACGAAACTGGCCGCAGTGCCCGGCGCGGTCGTCCAATCATAGTCCTCGCCTTCGACCAGGCCCATCTCATCGTACAGCCCCTTCACCCAGTCGCCCGCGATAAAAAAGGCGGAGCCGCCAGCGGCGACGCGTTGAGCCGCCTGCTGCCAATTCAAAGCAATGGCGTCGGAATTGGTGTAGTTCATGATCACAGCGAAATCATCCAGCGCCATGACGACTTCCTCGCTCTGCCAGTCGGTCTCGCCCGTCCACAACCCGGCATACGCCCGCGGGCCAAGATGCGCTACCAGCATGGATTCAAACAATTGTACGACGGTCGAGCGCTCGCCCAAAACCAGGGGGTCGGCAACGCCCGCCGCTCGCAATTCCTCCAACACATCGGGAAAGCGCAGGAGTGTGGCGGGGGGGCCGCTCACACCTGCCGCGGCCAGCACTTTGGGATTGTACCAGAGCAGATTGGCGCGATGGATGGCGACCGGCAGCGAATAGATGTCAGTGTTGTCACCCAGCCATTTCATCACGTCCGGCGAAAAAACCTGGTTCAGTCCAGTCTGTTCATAAAGAGCGTTGAGCGGTTCGACCTGGCCGGTGGCGACCTGACTGCCTATAAATTCCCGACCGATGCGCGTCAGCCAGATATCCGGCGGTTGACCACTGCTCTGGCGAGTGCGCAGATCGCCCGCTTCCGGCATCACCAAAACAACATCTATTTCCGGGTTCCGCCGCTGAACCAGGCCCGCCAACGCCTCAATCGCCGTCGCTTCCGCTCCTGTCCCCGGCGAAAAGACTTCCAGGTTCGCACTCAGCGCCTCTTCGCTGTCGAGCGGGTTGATGGTGGGCGTCGTCAGAGCAGTCGGATCGGGCGGCGTACAGGCCGAGGTCAGTACCACTGCCAGGGCTATGACGATCAGCGTCAAAAATCTGCGATCACGCATCGAATGACAACCCGCTGCACAAAATAAAATAGGGTCGAACATTTCACGCAGATTACACAAGCTTGGTCATGGTGGCAAATCAGCGCAGAATTGAGAGCGTCATGGTGTATAATGATTAGTTATGATCACGGACGCTATCGAACTGCCTCGCCAGGATTCCCTGCTTGCATCGCTGAGCGATCTGAACCGGATCGGCGCTGCAATCAACCGCGCTACCTCGGACCCGGCCACCGGCCTGGCCGACACGCTGCGGCTCATCGCTGAAGGCGCCGCCGAGTTGCTCGATCATTCGCACGAAGTCGCTGATGGCGGGCATGATCATCGTGTGTCGGTCGTGCTCTACGCCTACAACCCGCAGCTCAACGCTTTCGAGCCGCAGCAGCGGATGACCTCTGGCATTGCGGTTCCTGACGATTCTGCGCATGGGGATGCACCCAGAGGTGACGGTCTGGGCATACGGGCGCTGAAACGACGGCAACGCGTCATATCATATGAAGAATCCGATCTGGAGATTCATCCTCACATGCGGGCCGCCGGCGCGCTCGTGGGATTATGCTACCCGCTTGTGGTCGCCGACAAAATGGTTGGCGCGCTCTACGTTTATCTGCATGACGAGCGTCCCTTCAGTCGCCTTGATCTGCTGCTCCTCGACAATTTCGTTAACCAGTCCGCGATGGCTATCCACCGGGTGCAGCAACTCGGACAGATCCAACGAAATCTGGCGCGCAAGGAAGAGGAATTGAGCCGCCTACGCCGCGCCGATTTGCTGATCTCCTCACGCATGCGGCTGGACGACACCCTGGAAACCATCCTGTTCATGGCGCTGGAAGTGACCGACGCCCGCTATGGCATTTTGCGCCTGGTCGATCGGGCCGAACAAACGCTCGTGACCAGGGCGATTGTGGGCGATGACCTGGGGCGACCGGCGGTGGAGAGTCTGCCGATCAACGCCACCAGCATCACCGGCTGGGTGGCCAAACACCGCCAGCCGCTGTGCATCGAGGATGTGCGCACGGGCCGCTGGGCTCGCCTCTACTACCCGCTCGATCATGACCTGGAAATGCGGGCGGAACTGGCAGTGCCGCTTATTGGCGCTGGCGGGCGATTGGAAGGCGTGATCAACCTGGAAAGCCCGCAGGTTGGCGCCTTTAGCGAAGAGGACAATCTGCTTTTGCAGTCGTTGGCCACCCAGGCCGTCATCGCCCTGCAGGAAGTGCGCCTGCTCGATGCCCTGCAGGAGATCGCCGAATGGTTTCTGACGCGGCCTACCGCCCAGGTCAATGCGCATCTGGTGGAGTTGGCGGTGGAATTGCTCAATGCTCCGCTGGCGGCCCTGTGGACAATCGACGGCGATGATCTGGTATTGCAGGCGGCTTGCGGAGCGCACGCGCTGTCCGATCGGTTCCCCATCGACAGCAGCCACGCGGGGCGCGCCATTCGGGATCGGAGGCTGTTTCAGACTGAGGAAGTGCACGGCGATCCCCTGTTCGCCGAACCGGCCCTGTCTCCACCGGACGGCTGGACCCAGGCCATGATCGCCCCCCTGCTTTCCGAGAAGGATGGCGCGCCGGTGGGGGCTTTGGCCGTCTGCAATCGCCAGGACCATCCGGGCCAGTTCAGCGGGTCGGATTGGGACAAAAAGGTGTTGACCATCCTGGCGCATCAGGCGGCGCTGGCTGTGCGCAATGCCGCCCATCAAGAAGCGCTGCGCATCGCCCGCGAGCAGCGCTCCGCCGCCGAGACCTTCGCGGCGGTGGGCGATATCGCCGCCAACCTGTTGCACCGGCTGAATAACAAAATCGGGATCATCCCGGTGCGAGTGGAAGGCATTCAGGACAAATGCGCGCCAGCCCTGGCCGCGGATGATTATCTGGCCCACAATCTCGCGGCCATCGAGCAGAGTGCGGTCGAGGCGATGGCGGAAGTGCGGGACAGTCTGTTTTATCTGCGCCCGCTGGAGCTTGCCCCCGTGGATATCGACGGCGTCGTGGCCGAAGCGATTGCGGCTGCGAAGCTGCCGTCCGGCATCCGGGTTGAGACTTCAGGTTTGGATGATCTTCCCGCGGTCATGGCCGGACAACGTCGCCTCGCCCTGGTTTTTATCAATCTATTGGAAAATGCCGCCACCGCCATGGAAGGGTCGGGCGAGATCGAGATCAGCGGCGGGATGCACAAGGGCTGGGTGGAGATCGCCGTACGGGATCAAGGCCCTGGCATCGCCCCAACCCTGCATGAGCGCATTTTCGAGTTCAACTATTCGGGCGCAAAACGGGCGTCGGGCAAGTTGGGCTTTGGGCTGTGGTGGGTCAAGACGTTGATGGCGCGCTTTGGCGGCGCTATCAGCGTGGAAAGCGACGGCCAATCGGGAACCACGTTCTGGCTGCGGCTGCCGGTGGAGGGACCTGAACCATGAGCGATGAGCTTGCCGCCCCAACTTGGCCGCGGGCATTGATCGTGGAGGATGATCAGGCCTGGCGGCAGATTCTCGGCGAACTGCTGAGTGACAGCGGATTGGCAGTGGACGCTGCCGCCAGCTACGAAGAAGCGGTCTCCGTCATCAAGGCCGCGCCCCACCGGCTGGCGGTCATCGACCTTTCGCTGCAGGGCCGTGACCCGCATAATCAGGATGGGCTGCGGGTGTTGCAGGCGCTCAAAGCCCTGGACCCCGGCTGCACTGCCCTGCTCCTCAGCGGTTATGCCACCGTGGAGATCGCCGTCAGCGCCATGAGCGAACTGGGCGCACACACGGTCTTGCGCAAAGAGACTTTCCGCCGCAGCCAGTTTCGGCAGACGATCCAGGGCATAATGACCCTGCCGCCGGTCGCTTCGCCCGCATCATCGCCTGCACAGATTGCGGAACCTGCTGTCGCCCAGGAGTTGAATCAAATCAGCCCCGCCGCAGCCGCAGGACAAAATGTGCTGGTGGTCGAGGATGACGCCGGATGGCGCAGCCTGTTGGGCGAATTGCTGACCGACGCCGGTTTTGGCACTCGCCTCTGCCGCAGCTATGGCGAGGCGCTGGGGCATCTGCGTCGCGAGACGTTCGCCCTGGCGGTCGTCGATCTCTCCCTGGCTAATTCGCTGGACCCGGACAGTAATATGGACGGCTACCGGCTGTTGAGCGCCACGCACGAGATGCGCATCCCCGCCATCGTCGTCACTGGCAGCGCTTCCACCTTCGACGCCGACCACGCGTATGAGGAATTCAGCGCCTTTCTGGTGCTGGAAAAGCGCGCGTTTGATCGCCGCGCCTTCATCCAGGCCGTGACCGACGCCCTGGCAGCCGGCCCCGCCCGTCCCGACCCGCTGGCAGCCCTGACCGAGCGCGAGCGCGAGGTGATGGATTTGTTGGCGGCGGGATTGACGAACAAGGAGATCGCCGAGCGCCTGGTGATCTCGCCCAACACGGTCAAGCGTCACCTCAAGGCCATATTCGAAAAGCTGGACGTGAACACCCGGGCGGCGGCAGTGGCGAAGGCGTTGGAGTGAACCCCCTCAATAGCTCAACACCACCACTTCCCTCACTCTTCCCCGACCCCCGGCATCCGAATTGATTGCGCGGCTGGCCGTGACCACCTCGATGCGGAAATCCTGATAGAGGTCGAGGATGATCGGCGTGTACGAATTGCTCAGCATGCAATAGCAGCCCTTCTCCGCCAGCGCTGCGAAAACGCCAGCCAACGCTTGCTGTTCCTTCGGTCCGAAACTGGCCGCCGTGTAGCTGGTGAAATGGGCCGTCTCGCTGAGCGGCACATAGGGCGGATCGAAATAGAAGAAATCGCCGGGACGCGCCAACTCAGTCACAGCCCGGAAGTCCTGCGCCCGCAGATGGGCGCCATGCAGCGCCACGCTGGCCCCGCGCAATACATCCTCTTGCAAGATAGCCGGGTTGCGATATCTGCCCATCGGCGCGTTGAACTGCCCCCTGGAATTGACGCGAAACAGGCCGTTATAACAGGTCTTGTTCAGGTAGATGGTGCGGGCGGCGCGTTCGACCGGGGCCAGCGCCACGCCCTCTTCCCTGTCCAGCCCCCGGATGTGATAGAAGTATTCCTGATTATGTCGAGTCTGGTGCACGGCCAAGCGCGCTATCAGCGCCTCGACTTGATCCCGGACGACCTGATAGACGTTAATCAATTCGTCATTGCCGTCCAGCAGAAAAACCTCATCGCCCAGCCGCCCGTGGTTCCACAGGTGAAAGAATACGGCCCCGCTGCCCACGAACGGCTCGGAATAACGCCCGAACTCAGACGGAAACAATGGCTCTAACTGGCTGAGAAGCTGTTTCTTGCTTCCGGCCCATTTGAGGAAGGGTCTGGCGGAGGGCATTGAGGAGGGGGGAGCGGACGGAGGTCAGAAGTCAGAGGTCAGTAATCGGTAATCAGTAGTCAGACGACGGCAGTAACGCAACTTGGCACTTGGCACTTGGCACTTGGCACTTGGCACTTGAAACATTGTAACGGCCCTGCCAGCATTCCGGCTAAAGTTGCTCGCAACGATGGGTCGTGCTAAACTCAGACTAAATCCCGCGGGAGCCGACGACGACGCCTCCCTGCGGGTTTTTTGTGGAGATTTTATGCCGCTTTTGCGATTGCCCGGTCTGATCGACCCTCATGTCCACCTGCGCGAGCCCGGCCTCACGCACAAGGAAGACTTATTCACCGGCACATGCGCCGCCCTGGCCGGGGGATTCACGACCGTGTTGGACATGCCCAACACCATCCCCCCCACTTCCACAGCCGAACGCCTTGCCGCCAAAACCCGACTTGCCGCAGCTCAGGCTGTTTGCGATGTCGGGTTTTTTGTGGGTGCGACCAACGACACAGACCCCTCGCTCGTCGCTGCTGCCGGGGCTGGCGCTTGCGGTCTCAAAATCTATGTCTCCGAGACCTTTGGCAGCCTGCGCATCGACGATCTGGCTACGCTGGCCGCTTATTTCGCGGCATGGCAAGGCCCCGGCCCAATCGCCGTGCACGCCGAGGATGTGATGCTGGCCGCCTGTCTGACTCTGGCAGAGGTCTACAATCAGCGTCTGCACGTCGTGCACGTCAGCCTCAAGAGCGAGATCGAACTGATTCGCCAGGCCAAAACCAGAGGCCAGCATGTGACCTGTGAGGCCACGCCCCACCATCTTTACCTCACCCAGGCTGACCTGCAGCGCCTCGGCCCCTACGGCGATATGCGCCCCGCCCTCGCTACGGAGAGCGACCGGCAGGCGCTGTGGGACAATCTGGATATCGTCGATTGCATCGCCACCGATCACGCCCCCCACACCCGCCCGGAGAAAGAGAGCGACAATCCGCCGCCCGGCGTTCCCGGACTGGAAACCGCCCTGCCGCTGATGTTGCTGGCCGTACATGAAGGTCGTCTGACAATGGATGATCTGATCGCCAAAATGCACGACAATCCTCGCCGCATCTACAATCTGCCGCCGCAACCCGACACCTTCATCGAGGTCGATGCCGAAGCCCGCTACGATTTCCCCGCTTCGGGCTGGCAGACCAGGGCCGGGTGGTCGCCCTTCGCCGGGATGCCCGCACACGGTCGAGTACAGCGGGTCGTCCTGCGCGGTCGCGAGGTTTATGACGAGGGTCGTGTGTTGGCAGCGCCTGGTTCCGGCCAGGTCATCGGCGAACTTGCCACTGTTTAACCTTTTACTTTCAACCTTTAACCTTGTTCCCAGGAGCAACTATGGCCGCCATTGGCGCACCCGCCCACAATCATTATCGTTCCAACCAGCCTTCTGACCACGCCGACAATGGCTTTTACGGCCAGGATATCCTCTCCGTGCGCCAGTTCAGCCGCGAGAAATTGTCGTACATCTTTGGCGTCGCCGGCGAAATGGAAACGCTGGTGCGGCGCTTTGGCTCCGCCGATCTCCTCAGCGGCAAGGTCCTGGCCAACCTCTTCTATGAACCGAGCACGCGCACGGCATCCTCGTTCATGGCGGCCATGGTGCGGCTGGGCGGACGGGTGATCCCCATCAACGAAGTGCATTATTCCTCGGTCTCGAAAGGCGAATCGCTGCCCGACACCATCCGCACCCTGGAATGCTACACCGACATCATCGTCCTGCGTCACCCCGAAATGGGCGCGGCGCAGATCGCCGCCGACTACGCGCGCAAACCGATCATCAATGCTGGCGACGGCGTGGGCGAACACCCCACCCAGGCCCTTCTCGACCTCTATACGATCACCCGAGAGCTTGGCAAATTGGACGGGTTGAAGGTGGCGATGGTGGGCGACCTGAAATATGGCCGTACGGTGCACAGCCTGACGCGGCTGCTCAGCCTGTACAGCACCGACTTCTATTTCGTGTCCCCCGACATCCTGCGTCTCCCCGCCGACATGGTAGCCGAAGTGCGTGCGCGCGGCCACCGCGCCATCGAGGTCGAAGATGTGCACGAAGTCATCGGCGAAGCCGACGTGCTGTACGTGACCCGCGTGCAAAAAGAGCGGTTCAACGACCTGGCCGTGTACGAAAGCGTCAAAAACCATTACGTCGTTGATCCCGAACTGATGACGGCGGCCAAGGAAAAGATGGTGGTCATGCACCCCCTGCCCCGTGTGGGCGAAATCTCGTATGGCGTGGATCGAGACCCGCGCGAAGCTTATTTCCGCCAGATGGAAAACGGCATGTTCATCCGCATGGCGCTCTTGGCGGCGGTCTTAGGTAAGGCTTAAACTGAAGTCACGATGAAACCAATAGTTTTGTTCTCGACGATAGACGGCGGACGATCGAGCGCGTTTTGCCAGTGCATTTTGCCATCGTCCATCGTCAATGGTCTATCGTCAACTGGCAGACAAAAGTATCGTTGTCATTGTGATGTTAGTTTAGACCGATCAACTCAAACTGCTTAACTTTCACGGCAAAATCGTGTATAAATCTACTAAATAATCAAGCTCTATTCACTTCTTCAAACAAGGACAAAACGTTATGGCTAAAAAGAAGACGCTCGCAGTTCTCACCGGCGGCGGTGATGTCCCCGGTCTCAATCCCTGCATGAAGCAGGTTGTCAATCGGGCAATCGATGAAGGCTGGCGCGTGTTGGGCTTCCGCCGCGGCTGGGCGGGGCCTCTTAATTACCGGCACGATGACCCCGAAAGCTGGGGAAAATGGGTGATCGAACTGGACAAGCAGATCGTGCGCACGATCGACCGCCACGGCGGCACGTTCTTGCATACGTCACGCACCAAGCCGAGCAACTCCAAACCGGGCACGTTGCCCGCATTCCTCAATGAGGACGAGTTCCCCCGCAATGATAGAGGCAATGTCGACGCCACGCCCAAGGTGCTGCAAACCCTCTCCGAACTCGGCGTTGATGTGCTTGTGCCCATCGGCGGCGATGACACGCTGAGCTATGGCGCCCGCATCCACAGCGAGGGCTTCCCGGTCGTCTCCATTCCCAAAACGATGGATAATGACGTGTTCGGCACCGATTACTGCCTGGGATTCAGCACCGCCGTCACCCGATCGGTGGAACTGATCACCAACCTGCGCACCGCCGTCGGCTCGCACGAACGCATCGGTGTGGTCGAGCTTTTCGGGCGCAATTCGGGTGAGACTTCGTTGATCAGCGCTTATTGCGCCCAGGTCGACCGGGCTATCATCTCGGAAGTGCCTTTCGATGTGGCGAAGCTCTCAAAACTGCTGCTGAAGGACAAGGCCAACAATCCCAGCGGCTACAGCATAATGACCATCTCGGAAGGGGCGATGATGGTCGATGGCGACATCCACGAATCTGGCGAAGAGGATGCCTACGGCCACAAGAAGTTGGGCGGCGTCGGTAATGCCACCGCCGAAGCCATCAAGAAAATCACCGGCCAGAACATCATCTACCAACAGCTTGCCTATCTCATGCGTTCGGGTGCGCCCGACGCCCTGGATCGCATCGTTGCGGCCAACTACGGCTCGATGGCTGTGGATCTGGTCACCCGCGGCATTACGGGCCGCATGGTGGCGCTGCGCGAAGGCCGCTACACGCACGTGGCCGCCGACTTCACCACTCGCGGCCTCAAGCGTGTGGACGTGGACGAGTTCTACGATGTCGATCAGTACCGGCCTAAAGTCGCCCATGTCCAGGGCAAACCGATGTTCCTGTATTAGTGGTTGAAGGTTGTTGGTTGCAGGTTGAAAGAGGTATCGCCCCCGGTGATGCCTGCTTCAACCTGTAACCTTTCACCTGAAACGACTCTGGGGCGCACAGACAACCGTGCGTCCCTTTTTCTGAGCGCCGACTGCCATGAACAACCGATTTCTCGACAAACTCAGCGCCCGCCTGAGCGAAGGGCGAGCGCCTCTGTGCGTTGGGCTGGACCCTGACCTGACAAACAAGCCCGACCGTTATCCCGGCCTGCTGGCCTGGAACCTCGATATCATCGCCGCCACGACGGACCTGGCCGCCTGTTACAAGCCAAACATCGCTTTTTATGAAGCGCTTGGCCGCGACGGCTTCGACCTCCTGACGCAGACCCTGGCAGCGATTCCGGCGGATGTGCCGATCATTCTCGATGCCAAGCGAGGCGACATCGGTTCGACCGCCAAAGCCTACGCCCGCGCCTGTTTCGAGCATTGGGATGTGGATGCCGTCACGGTCAATCCCTACCTGGGCGGCGATGGCGTGCGCCCATTCACAGCCTATCGCGACCGCTATGTGTTCGTGCTGTGCCACACCTCCAACCCCGGCGCTGGCGAAGTCCAGCACGCCAGCCAATGGGGATTGCCGCTCTACCAGCGCATCGCCGCCCGCGCCCCGACATGGGGGGATGGCAATGCGGGGTTGGTCGTCGGCGCTACTTATCCGGAGGCATTGTCCGACGTGCGGGCGCTGGCCCCCGACGCCTGGATATTGGCCCCCGGCGTGGGCGCACAGGGCGGGGATGCTGCCGCCGTGTTGGCGCACGGGGCGAATGCGGAGGACGGCGGCGTGCTGATCAATGTCTCGCGCGGGATCGCCGGGGCCGATGACCCGCACGCGGCGGCAAAAGCCCTGAGCGAAATCATGCGGCTCGACCCCGCCGCCCGCGCCCAGCCTGGCCTGCCAGCCCGTACACGAGCTCTGGCTTTGCGTCTGCACGAACTCGGCTGCATACGCTTCGGCCAATTCACGCTCGCTTCGGGCATTCAATCGCCGGTTTATGTCGACCTGCGCCGATTGATCGACGATCCATCCGTTCTGGGCCAGGCTGCGCAGGTCTATGCTGGCTTTCTGGCGGGCATCGTCGCCGAACGCATTGCCGGCGTACCCTACGCCGCCCTGCCCATCGCCACAGCCGTCAGCCTGGAAACGGGCCTGCCCATGATCTACACCCGCAAGGAGAGCAAAGCGCACGGGCTAGCCCGACAGATCGAGGGAGATTACCAGCCGGGCGAACAGGTCGTCGTGATCGAAGATCTGGCGACGAGCGCAGGCAGTCTTATCGGCAACATCCGCGCATTTCGAGAAGCGGGTTTGATCATCGAGGACGCCGTCGTGCTGCTCGATCGGGAACAGGGAGGCCCGCAAAATCTGGCTGAGATCGGCGTGCGTTTGCATGCCGCCTTCACCTTCTCGCGATTGCTCGATATCCTGCACAGCGCCGGTCGCATCAGCGGCGAAGAATATGCCATCGTGCGGGATTACATCGCCGGATGATTGGAACGCAGATGCCGCGGATAAAACGCCGATCGACGCTGATTTTTCGATCAAACCTTTGATCTGACGCGTTGATCCGCGTTCCATCAGCGTTAATCCGCGTTCCAATTCTTTGGTCTGAGCAGTTACCAGGTATCGCCCACGATCCGCTGAGTGTAGCCTGGCAAACTTGATTTATAGCCCAGATCGATTATGATCATTGCAACAAAATAGCAGAGATGCTGGCAACATTTCGTCTGCATCACCAGCCACGTAAAACCTGTCTTCCCGGTTAGCGGAAGGTGGGTTTTTTTCTTGAATCGCTACCCTATCCAACCCAACCATCCCACACAGATCAATGGAAACACAGGAACTAACTACCGAAATCGAAGAACCTCCCGGTCGTACCGGGCTCCCATCTCCCTGGTCGCATGTCAGCGCTGAACAATGGAATGACTGGCGCTGGCAACTGGCCAATCGTCTCAACACTGTTGAAGATTTCGCCCAGGTGATCCGTCTGACCGACGATGAAATCGCAGGTCTCTCGGCTCCTGGGCTTTTTCGTGTCGATGTGACGCCATACTGGGCGGCGCTCATGGACCCTGACGATCCGAATTGCCCGATCCGGCGGCAGATCATGCCCACCTCGGCCGAGTTGACCCCATTCGCAGCCGAGATGATTGATTCCCTGTCGGAGGACGAACACTCTCCCGTCCCCGGCCTGGTGCATCGCTATCCCGATCGTGTGCTGATGCTGGTGACAACCCAGTGCGCCAGCTATTGCCGGTTCTGCACGCGCAGCCGCATCGTCGGCAACCCCGAGGCCCAATTCAGCCGTGCTGACCACGACCGCCAGATCGAATACCTGGCGAAGACGCCCCAGGTGCGCGATGTGCTGCTCTCCGGCGGCGATGCCCTCATGATCCCGCCCAGAATCCTGGACGACTTGCTGAGCAGGTTGCGCGCTATCCCCCACATCGAGATCATCCGCATCGGCACGCGCGTGCCCAATTTCCTGCCGCAACGCATCACCGACGATCTCGTGGCGGTGCTGCGCAAACATCATCCCCTATGGATGAACATCCACTTCAACCATCCCAAAGAAATCACGCCGGAAGTGGAAGTCGCCCTGGCAAAGCTGGCCGACGCCGGCATCCCCCTGGGAGCGCAGACAGTGTTGATGGCGGGCGTGAACGACTGCCCCAACATCATGATGGACCTGGTGCACAAGCTGGTGCGCAATCGCGTGCGCCCGTACTATCTCTATCAGTGCGATCTGGTGCATGGGGCCGGGCATTTTCGCACGCCGGTCTCCAAAGGCATCGAGATCATGGAGGCGCTGCGCGGCCACACCAGTGGCTATGCCGTTCCCACGTACGTGATCGACGCCCCGCACGGCGGCGGTAAAGTGCCGATCCTACCCAACTACATGCTCAGCCAGTCGGAGAAGCGGGTGGTCGTGCGCAACTTCGAAGGATTCATCAGCGCCTACGTGCAGCCCGACGCCTATGAGACGCACGACCCCGCCACCTGCGCATCCTGCCGCAGCCGCCAAAACGATGGACAGGAAGGGGTTTCGGGATTGCTGTCCGGGCCGGAGATGACCATCGAACCGCAGAACTGGCGCACATCCCATCAGCGCAGTACTGCACCCTACATTTTCCTGTCACCGACACATGCGAATGGGAATAGCCACCCGTCGCCATCATCGAATCACAACGTCATGGCCAATGGCCGGGAGAAAAATCAATGAGCGGGTTACGCGTGGCGGTCGTCGCCAATATCAAACACAATATCCTCGCCGAAATCGACGCGCCCGACGACGCCCTGGCGGAATACGATTCGCTGCCGACCGTCCAGGCGCTGGTCGAGGCCCTGAAGGATGCAGGACACAGCGCCTATATCCTGGAGGCGGATGAGACGTTGCTGGACACGGTGCGCGTGCGCACCCCCGACATCTGCTTCAATATTGCCGAGGGATTGCGCGGCGATTCACGCGAGTCGCACGTCCCAGCCTTGTTAGAGATGCTCGGCGTGCGCTATACCGGCGGCAAGGTGCTCTGCCATGCCATCAGCCTGGACAAAGGCGTGACCAAGCAGCTCTGGCGAGACTCCGGGTTGCCGACAGCGCCATTTCAGGTCTTCCACCGCGCCAGCGATCCCCTCGACCCCGAACTCACCTTCCCCCTCTTTGTGAAACCGGTGCGGGAAGGTTCGGGCATGGGCATCAACGAAAATTCCATTGTGCACAGCCTGCGCGATCTGCGTGCGCAGGTGCAATGGGTGTTGGACAACTATCATCAGCCTGCGCTGGTGGAGGATTATCTGCCCGGCCGAGAGTTCACCGTGGGCGTGATTGGCAACACGCTGACGAATGGACAAACGCGCGGCCCGCTTTACAACGACCTGGGTTTCCACACTTTCCCCGTGCTGGAAGTCGATACATCGGTGGGCGAAAGCGAGGGCCTGTACAATGCCCTGGCGAAGTCGTTCCTGCCGGGCGAGGAAGGCGCGCCGCTGTATCTTTGCCCCGCCGATATCGAACCGGCATTCGCCACCGAACTCAAGCATCTGGCGATCAAGGCCTTCGAAGCCGTGGGGGCGCTGGATGTGGCCCGGGTGGATTTCAAACTCGGTCGCTATGGCCGCCCCTACCTGCTGGAGATCAATACGCTGCCGGGGCTGAACCCTGCCGCCAGTGATATGTGCATCGTCTCGCGGGCGGAGGGGATATCGTATCAGACTCTGATCAACGAGATTCTGAATCTGGCGCTGGAACGCTATGGGCTGTTGCAGCCGATGGCGATGGCAGTCTAACCTGAGGTCACAACGAAAACGGTAGTTAATTCCTCGACGATGGACAACGGACGATAGTCGATGAACGCGTTTTGCCAGTGCATTCACCATCGTCAATCGTCTATCGTCAACCATGAGACAAAAGTAGCGGTCTCTGAATAGCGTCAGCTTAATACGCCATCCTCAAAAATTGCCGGAATGAACAAGGCCGAGGCGAATCGCCTCGGCCTTGTTGTTTTTCACGGAGAATCCCTGATGGGAGACTGTGAAGGTTTGGGGTCTATTGGGCGGGGCCGTAGACCACGGTGAGCACGGCGGGCTTGCCGTTGAAGCTCTCCAGGCTGTCGAAGACGACACGGCCAGGAGGTCCGGCGGCAGCCACGGCCAACTGATTGGCGCTGGCATCCCAGGCAGCCAACAGGGCAGTCACGTCAATCGTCACTTCGCCGCCAGCATCGGGCACAGAGACCGCAGCGCTGGGGTTGAAGGTGGCAGGTGCATTATTGTATGTCACCGTCATGCTGTCGAAGGCGCCGGTGTTCAGGGCGGCCAATGACTTGCCGAAGGCGCCGGACTGTCCGGTGACGTTCAGCTTCAACTCGGCGCTGACGATGCTGGCCCCTGCGGGCAGCATGCTGCGGTCGAAGGTGAAGAGGCCGTTGTCCAGACCGGTCGAACGCACGGTGATGTTGGCGTAGCCGTTGTTGTTCGTGTTCTCAGCGCCGATACCGCCGTTGACCCAGGTGTCGTACATCAGGGGCAGGGTGGCGGTACCAAGCACATCCACGCTGGCCGAAACCGAGCGCCAGGCTGACATGAAGTCGCCGCCGTAGCCGATGTCGTACCAGGTGGCCGTGGAGGTTGCGCTCGTGCCGGCAGCGCCAGCGCCCAGTACGGCGCTGAAGCCCATCTCGCCGCTGGCGCCTGCGGGAACGTCCGCAGCAATCGCCAGGAAGCCGGTGACGTTCTCAGCCGCGGTTGCAGCCATAGCGCCAACCTGGCCGGAAGCCGCCGCAGCCAGGGCTGCTTCAGCGTCGCCGACCGGGATCAGGCCGCCATGAGCGCTGCCATCGACGTAGCTGGCGCCGGCGGGCAGGGAGACGAAGCCGACAAAGTCAGCCATCGAACCCACATTGCGCATGTTGAAGTGGTACTCGACGGTTTCGCCAACCATGGCGGTTGCGGCGGAAGCGACAGCCGAAGTCTCAACCTCGTACGGGGCGTTCCAAATCTTGACCTTGCCGTAGCTGCCATCCGCAGCCTGTTCTTCGACCTGGACGTGCACGCCGTATTGGGTCATAGAGTCGCCGGGGTTGCCGGAGCCAAGCTCACGGCCACTGACGGTGAAGCCCCAGAAGCCGGTGACGTCGTCGCCGAGGTTTGTGCCGCTGTCATCGAGGCCACGGATGCGGGTGGTGTATTCGCCATCGGCAGGGATGACCACGGAGATATCCTGGTGGATGCGGTACACAAAGCTGCCGCCGGGGTAGACCCAGCCAGGCACGGAAGCGAGGCTGTCATGGAAAGTGGGCACAGCCGGGCGGCTGCCGAAGTCCATGACTTCGTTGTTCACATCGGCATAGTCGTGGATCATCCAGGCGGGGGTGGTGTTCAGGCCGAACGCGCCGTCCATGGCGCCGCGGCGGTTGCTGAAGCGCGGGGCGAAATTACCGACGCCAGGATCGTTAGCGTTAGCCGCATTCGGGTCCCACAGGCCGCCGCTCCAGGTGGGGGCTTCGAAGTGGGAATCGACCAGCAACAACTCGCCCTTAGGACCACTGGCAGGCGCGTCGTTGAAACGACCGCCGGCTACAGCATTGTTGTTCTCGTAGTAGTTGTTGCGGTACCACACGAGCAGACCGGGCACGTTGGCCGAGAACTTGTCCACGCCGTTGGCGCTGACGAAGTAGTACAGTTGGGTCTGGCCGTGCGAAGCAATCGAGCCAGTGCCATTGCGCCATTCCAGCATGTAGTAATGTGTGCTAACTTCGTCGTAGGGAACGGCTTGCCAACCGTCGATCTCCAGGTCGCTGGTGTCTTCCAGATCGTTGGAGTAGAGGTTGGTTTCGCCATCATCTACGCTAAGGTTGTCGATCCACATGCCGGGATCCTGATAGGCGGCGTCGGTGATGTAGAGGAACTGCACGTAAGCCATGCCGCCCGCATAGGCGCTCAGGTCATAGGTGAGGCTGCCCTCATATTCGCCGGTGAGACCGCCCTCACCCAGCCAGGCCAGGGAGCCGTTAGGATCAGTTGTTGCGTATTCGCCTTCCTCGTTCAGCAGGACGTCCCAGTTCTCGCCATCGCTGGAGCCGAGAAGGTAGGTGTAGTCCCAGACCTCTTCGATGATGAAGGAGGTGTCGAAGGTGAACACGGGTGCGGTGGCGCTGCCCAGGTCAAACATTGCTGTGACAGTGTGCTCAACATTATTACCCAAGATGGTGTGCAGGCCAGCGCCGTCGCCAGCCAGGTTCGGGACTTCCTCGCCCTGATCAGGCAGATCGATCCAGACGGAATCATAGGTGTCGGCCGGGGTTGGTTCAGACTGACCGATCATGTACTCAGCCGGGTCGGCATCGTAGGGAACGCGCATCGGGTCTTCCCAACCGAAGAAATAGCGACCCCAGGGGTTGAATGGAGCCGGGTGCGAGCCGCCCAGGTCGCCACTCCAAGAACCGCTGGCCATGTTGATCCAGTGGGCGGTGGAGTTGCTGGTGGCGCCGCTGGTGTCGTAGTAGTCGGGCAGGCCGATGTCATGGCCATACTCGTGCACGACTACGCCGATGTCGGCATCTTCGGGGATGTGGGTGTAGTTGGAGATGTAAATATCGTCACTTGTGTCTTCCGGCGTGTCCATGCCATCGACCTGATATCCCATCTCGAAATCGACGATGTTGCCTTCGTCGTCGTACTGGACGGTATATACATCCCAGGAGTGCGCCCACAGTTGGTAGTTGCCATAGTCGCCGCCGCCAGCGGAATTGTCGACGCCGGCATGGATGACCATGAGGTGATCGACGATCTGGTCGCCATCGGTGTCATATTGCGCCCAGTCGAAGTTGGGGTCGAGGGCATTCAGGCCATCGACAACTGCGATTGTGAATTCAAAACCGAAGCCGGACTGAGTGCCGCCACAGGGGTAGCCGGTGCCTTCGGGGTTCAATTCGTCGCCATCCCAGCCATAGTACGCGACCGAGTGCGGAAGCTGAACCCATGCCGGGTAAATATCGCCATCGATGGTGTACTGGCCTTCCGACTGTTCTTCGTACCACTTGGTGGCCGAGACGCCGGTCAGGTCAACGCCAGCGCCGCCGTTGAGGTCAGGGCGAACTACGCCGACGCCATCGCCGAACATCAAGTTCTGGTACCATTCGACGCTGAAGTCGTCGGTCCAGATCGAGAAGTTATCATCGGTGCCGGCGGGGTTGGGGATGGTGCCATGGAGCGGGCCGGTGACGGTATCAACCAGCGGATCGCCATTGTCGTCCAACACAGGGGTTTCCAGGTCGTCCTCACAGACCGGGATTTCATCCGTGCCATTGAACTCGAAGGGGATCATCAACATCTTGGCTTCGCCAACTTCGGCAAGCCCGGCTGCTTTGGGGCTGAGGCCCATGGCCTCGGCTTGCTGGAGCGCGGCCATGCGCTGAGCGTAAGCGATGGGGTTGGGGCCGCCCTTTTCCTTCTTGTGGTAGAAGTCGGAATACCAGGCATCGATGGCATCAGTGTCTCCGATGGCCACGCCAGCCGCTTCGGCAGCAACCTGATCGTCACGCGGGGGGCGCTCGTTGGGGAACTGCCGCGGGCTGAATTGATTCAGGAAATCGCGCGGGCTGCGCACAGAGTCGCCGCCGTTCGAATCACTGGCAGAGGCAGTGAGGGGGATGATGAGCAGAAGCGCCAGCAAAAGCGCCACTGACACAAGAAGATGTTTTCGGTGAATCATGAGGATTCTTCTCGTCCTAAGGTTGTGGTGGGAGTGGAAAATTGATTAAGACGAAGTGATGCAATTATCTGCCCCAAAAGTGAAATGAATGATGATTGGCGATCAAAGATCGATCTGGATGCAGTAAACGCAATCCGTATTTCGATCATTAATCTTCAGTCATCGATCTACTTTAGGGCATGACATCTTTGCACACTTACCCTGGGGCGCCACAAAAACGTCCCCGATTGAATCTCCATTGAATCAAGACATAGGCTTCTCCGTATGAACCAATCCATTCCAAACAGATATCGACTCAATATTCAACAATGGTTGAACGCTTTGCACCATCCGGCAGCACCAGGATAGTCAGGTTGATAAAAGTGGTGATGGCTATAGCGCCAGGATGGCGAGGCTCACAGGATAATGAGAACTGGGTAGTGTGTCAAGTGCCGCAAGAGGAGACTCTCTAAGTTTGCTTCCAATCGTGATTTCGCCTAAAGTTTCGGTCTGTGGTAACGAGAACGGGAAACCTATCTCGGGTCGCACTGAATCTCATTTACTCGTCACGCCTCACGATGCTCAACTCTCGCCCAAGAATAGGCCTGTTCCTCATCCTCGCTTCAATGATGTGGACCCTGACTGCTGGCAGCGTCCTGGCGCGAGCTGATCGCCAGACCCCGGCAGCAGACAAAACGAATAGCAATTTTGCACCCGGCCAAATCCTGGTCGGCTATGACCCGCACGTAGAGGCGCTTTCGGAGAGTTTGTCTGCACAATTCGCCAGCCACGAGATCGAAACGGAATTCAGCGACCATGGAATCGCAGTCGTTTCGACGCCGCCGGGTGAAGAACTGGCGCAGGCGGTCAGCATTGCCAAAATGCCCGGCGTGTTGTGGGCGGAGCCAAACTACTATGCGCGTGCGCTGGGTGAACCCAACGATCCGCGCTGGCCCGACCAGTGGTGGCATCACACCATCGACACAGCCGCGGCCTGGGATATCGTGCAGGGCGATTCGGGCGTTGTGGTCGCCATCGTCGACACAGGCGTCGATCTGGATCATCCCGACTTGGGACGGCTATGGGATAACAGCGATGAATTCCCGGCCAACGGGCTTGACGACGACGGCAATGGCAAAATCGACGACATCCACGGCTGGCACTGGTATGCGGTGGGCGGCGGTCAGATCGGCGAAGACGCCAATATCCAGATGCCCTCCGAATATGATCCGGCGCGGGATACCATCGCCTTTCATGGCATGCACGTGGCGGGCATCTTCGGTGCAGCCGCGGACAATGCCGAAGGCGTGGCCGGCGTGGCGCGTGGCCCGCAGATCATGGTGTTACGTGCGCTCGATCAATTTGGGCTGACCACATATGCCATCGTGGCGGCAGCCATTTACTATGCCGTCGACAACGACGCCGACATCATCAACCTCAGCCTGGGCGGCCCCTCCCCCTCTCAAACCCTGACCGCTGCCATCAATTATGCCCTCGAACGAGATGTACTGGTGGTGGCCGCGAGCGGGAACAGCGGCGGAGCTGTTTACTTTCCTGCGGCAATGCCGGGCGTGGTGGCGGTGGGCGGAACCGCAGCGGATGATGCGCTCTACGCCAGATCGAGCCGCGGCCCTCAACTGGACATCGTGGCCCCGGCGGTCGATATCCTCAGCACCTGGGCCTCATCGCTCGTCGGCGGTTATTTCCGGCAGACTGGGACTTCCATGGCCACACCCCAGGTGACCGGCGTGCTGGCATTACTCAAATCGCTGCGCCCGAACGCCGCCGCCGCCCAACTCCAACAATGGCTCTACGATTCAGCCCTCGATTTGGGCGCACCCGGTCGGGATGATTTATTTGGCTGGGGCAGGCTGCGGGCCAGGGGGGCGGCGCAGGCTGCCGCCGAAGGCCTGACCCTCTCCGTCGTCGCCAGCGGCGAACCGGTGGCCGCCGGTACGCAGGCGTTGTTGGTCGCCGAAATCCGGGACGAATCCGATCTATTGTCCGGATCGGGCATCCCGATCACGATCACGATAAGCGGCGGTCTGGAATTGGCGCTCACCGAGGGCGGCCAGGTGACGATCCCGATCACAATCCCGCTGGAAGCGCAGGCCGGGGATAGCTATTCGGTCACGGTGTCGTGGAATGGTCAATCGGCTGTCGCCGCGGTCGTCGCCGGAGAAGCGATACCGTTGTATTTGCCTTTGATTGCGCGGTAAAGGCTGGGTATTGGGATATTGGTCGCGTCATCACTGCCCAATATCTAAACTGAAGTCACAACGAGAACAGTCTTTTTTTTACTCGACGATGGACGATCGAACTCGTTCTGTCGGCGCATCCGCCATCGGCCATCGTCAATGGTCTATCGTCAACAATTGGTCAAAAGTAGCAGTGTCGAACTAACGTCAGCTTAATCCCCAATACCTCCCCCACTCTCCACCGCTATTTCGTTCCTGCGGACAAACACAAGAGGCCGCGCCCGCTGGCGTCCATGTGTACGCGATAGATTTGACCTTCGGCTGCGACCGTGACCAGATAACCCGGCACGGCGCCGCGTGGTTTGCTTTGATCGGATGGCCCGCAGCCCAGCGATGCGTCAGGCCACGCCACTTGCTTGTAGCTCCGCACGGTAATGGCCGAGGCGGGCATGTTCAGGGCTGTGGCGGCGATGCGTTTGGCGCTGACGTCCAGCCAGGCAGGTTTTGCGGGTGTTGGCGGCGGTGAGATGATTTCGGGAGCGGCATCGACGGGAACCGGCGGCGGTTCAGTCCCAACCGGATCGTCGCGCGGGGGCATGGAGCGGTCGGGCTCAGGTTGCATGGTCGCAGAGGGCGTAGGCGGCGGGATTTGGCAGGATGCCAGGGTGACGACGAAAGCGAATACGAGAATCAAGATACGGAGAACTTTTTCCATGTTTGACAAGCGCTGTAGCGGCTCGAATTGATCGACAGCGCATGTACTGTTGACGATTCCGGCTTCCCATTGGTTCCCTTGCAGAAATGACTCAGGCCGATAAACGGGAACGCGGATGGCCTCAGAATAACAAGAGAGTAATCAAATAATCCGCGCTGATCAGCGGACGATCCGCGTATTGATTGTGCATTTGATTGAGCGGTCACCCCTTGTCAAATATCCTGAGAAAATGCAGAGGCCGGAGCGATATCGCCCCGGCCTCGATGTCCGCAGGGAACGCCTGCGGCGAGTGACCTATGGTGAACGATTAGAAGGTTATTGATCGATGCTGTAAGTCACGACCAGGGAGGCGGGAGCGCCGTTGAAGCTCTCCAGGCTGTCGAACACCACGCGGCCAGGAGGTCCGGCGGCGGCGACGGCCAACATGCCCTCAGCGCCCTCAGCCAGAGCGCCCGCGGCATCCCAGGCGGCAACCTGGCTGGCCACATCAAAGGCGACTTCGCCGCCAGCATCGGGCACGGGCACGGAAGCGCCGGGGTTGTAGGTGGCCGGAGCGGTGTTGTAGGTCACCGTCATCGGATCGAAGTCGTTGACATTCAACGCCGTGAGCGATTTGCCGAAAGCGCCGGATTGGCCGGTCATGTTCAGCTTCATTTCGGCGCTGACGATCGTCATGCCTTCGGGCAGGCTGCTGCGGTCGAACACGAAGAAGCCGTTGTCGAGGCCGGTGGTGCGGGAGGTGATGTTGGCGAAGGCGTTGTAGTTTGTGCCCTGTGCGCCAATACCGCCATTGACCCAGGTGTCGTACATTAGCGGCAATTCCACGGTGCGCAGGCCATCATCGACGATCTCGATTTCACCGCCACTGATGCGCACATCCGCCCAACTGTCATCGTAGAAGATGGCGTCGTGATGAACCCAACCGCTATAGCTAGTGACCTCGACGGTAAATCCGAAGTCGACTTCGTCACCCACCAAAAGTGGATTCTGCTGCCAGGCCACGGCTACGACATCGCCTGGTTGAGCGGAAGCCGCAGCCACGCCCAGGTCGACGTTGTGGGCGGCAGCCATTTCCGACAGAGCGCCCATCGTCAATGGATATGCCCCGCCGCTGGCGCTGACGAACTTGACGTCATGGTCGAGCAGAACGATTACGGTCGAGTCGACGCGTGAGCCGATATTGGTGGCGTTGACATGGACATCAACGGTGTCGCCGTACATGAGCGGGTCAGCGCTGGGCGTCTGGGTGACGGAGCCTTCGTAGTCGAACTGCGAGTTCCAGAACTGGACCTTGCCCCAGCTTCCGTCTTCAGCCTCTTCCACGACTTGCAGATGCACGCCGTATTGCGCCCAGGTGTCGCCGGGGTTGCCGGTGCCAGACGGCCAATCCCAGAAACCATACCAGGCAGGCACGTCATACATCCATTGCAGGAATCCTGTCCCGGATGGGTAATTTGCAGGCGCTACACCGTAAACGTCTCGAGCAGGCACAACCACGCTGGCGTCACGTTCCTTCGCTGTCCAGTAGTTGGCGGGGCCGCGAGGATCGGTGGCGGAACGGATATTTGTGTATTCCAGACCGGGGTAGTATCCCATGCTGTCATGGAAGGCGCTCACCGCCGGCTGTCCGGGATACTCGAAGTTGGGGTTACCCCAGCGGCTGGGATTCGTTGGCGACTGGGTGACATAGAAGGGGTCCAGGTCGGTAAGACCGAATGCTACATCCCGCACGCCATAGCAGCGGTAACTGATATTACTGCGTGCATTGTGAGCATAGGGTGACGTAGTATCCCGCAGCGGATCAGGATGCGCATCAACTACCAGGGCTTTGCCTTTTGGCCCGAAACTGGGGACATCTGACGAGTAATCGTAGATTTCGTTGGCCGTGTACTTCTGGTCATTGATGTACCAGAGTACCATGCCCCAATCCTGCACATCGCAGCGGCCAACAGCCAGATTATGGTCGATGCCGGCATCGTTGCGCCACTCAGCCAGATAGTAATGCGGATAGGTGAATAGGCCGTTGGAGACGACCCAGCCGTCGGATGGATCGGTCATCCAGGGACCCTGACCGCTTTCGACATCGTCAAAGAAGACGGTGTTGCCATCAGCCGTGACCATGATGTCGTCCACCCACCAGCCATTCTCGAGCGTGCCCCAGTCAGTGGCATAGCGGAAGCCCAGCCACACGGTCTGACCGGCATAAGCGCTCATATCGAAGGTTTCCATCGTCCAACCATCGTTATGGGCGGTGAAGCCAGGCAGATTGTCGATCACATAGTCGATGGCATTGGGATCGTATGTATCAGTGGTATTCTCATTGGCCAGACTTGTCCAGGTTGCTCCTTCGTCTGTCGATACCTGCACGAAACCGTAATCCCAGTCTTCCTCGATATCGTAGTGATGGTAGAAAGTCAATTCGGCTGTGGAGGCTCCAGTTAGATCCACTGGTCGATAGACGAGATTGTTCATCAAGTTCTCTCGTCCTCCCCACCACATGTGCTCACCACTATAGGCCTCCTCAATCTGTTCCTGCTGGTCTGGTAATCTCACAAGGATCGAGTCATGAGTTCCTTCGGGCAGGTCAGCAGATTGACCAAGCGTGATCTCCATCGGCGGGTCGTCATAGTTAACGATGACTGGATCGAGCCATCCCCAGCCCAACATGTGCCAGGGGTCCATGCCAATCGAACCGCTGTCCCATGGCAAACCCTGTCCTCGGTCGTCAGACATGTTGCTCCAGATGCCGGCTGATGTCTCGCCGAATCCGTAAGCATAGAGGTCATCTGCGCCAAGGAAGTGGCCGTATTCATGGGTAAAGGTCGAGACGCCCGTCGTCTCGCCTTGCCAGATGTAGCGGCCTGTGCGCAATGTGCAGTCGCCCTCAGTATCTTCTTCGATGCAGTAGTTCACACTGGAACTATGAGGCCATACCGCATGTTCGCTGGCGCCGCCATTTGCTTCGCCCACGCCCGCTGATACAACAAGGATGCCGTCAAACACGCCGTCCCCATTGGTATCGTAGTCGGTCCAGGGGAAGTCTGGCATTTCTTCCTTGATCCAATCGATCGCATCCATGATCGCAGTCTTGGGCGTTCCATAATCCGTTCGGGGATCAGTTTCGACTTCTGGATTGTACCCGTACCATCCATCCGAACCGGCGCCGGAAATGGGTACGAAAGACAGGTTACCGGGACAGAGATCGGCTCCATACCAGGGTGCGGAGTGCGGGAGCGGGATCCAACCAATCACGTCGCCGCTTACCGTGTACTGTCCTTTGGAAAGAGTCTCGTAGTACGTTCGCATCGATTCATTGATATCGATATCGACTGGATCTCCGTTCTCAGCTTCATAGCTGAAATGTAAACCCTCGCCGAAAACCATATTGTGATAGTATTCGTTGCTGAAGTCTGGCGCCCACATGGTGAAGCTCAGGTTAGCCGTTGCACCTTTGTAGGCAGCTTCAGCGGTCGGCGGTTTGGGAACTTGATTATGTAGGGTAGGCGTATACGTAAAGATCATGGTTTCTGTGATCACATTCGAGCAGTCGCCAAGATCCTCCGCATCCACAACCTCCGCCACTCCGTACGGATCCCATTGGTCGCCAGGGTTCCAGGTAATCACATCGGTGCCGGCGAAATCGAGAAGCAATACCAACACCTTGTCTTCGCCGCTAAGTTGTTGGGCAGAGGCTTTGTCGCCGGATAGGATTGCTTTCTCCACCTGGCGACGCTGGCGATACATCGCCGGGTCGGGCTGGTCCTTTGGCGGGAATTTCTTGGCCGTGACTTGCTCTTTGTCAACGATTTCGCCGCCGTCATCATTAGCAAGTACGGCGGCGGATGCCAGCGCAACAAGCAACATGGTGGCCACGAGTAGCACGATCACAAAACGTGTCGTTTTCTTCATGATTAAATGTTCTCCTCAAAGCAGGGAAGGCGACACGGTGGACGTGCGCCTTTGATGGGAATGAGCCGGTAGCGAGCTGGCCCGGCGGGGTGGGCGAAGGCAATCGAGCATCACGACGATAGGCGACTCCTTATGGCAGTCGATACAACAAAAAAGAGCCATGCGCTAAGGGAAAAACGCACGGCTCGAAATGCAGGCAACTTAGAACTCGACACGAAACTCTGGTCCTTCGTGTCGTACACGAGATAGTTGGTAGGTTGTCCACCGGAGGGGAGAACTAAATGACTCGCTGCTATCATCATAGAGCGGCGCAACGGTGAACTCTGAGAGTTTTTCTTGTTGATGGCACAGATTTGTAGATGATTACAGTCTACTCCAGTCACCTTCCCTTGTCAACACAAATCCAAATTGCTACCCAACGAGCAGTCGCCGGCAAATCGGGCACGTGATCAACTCGTCGCCATGCGTTTGCTGGCGAACGGCGGTGGGCAGGGCTGCGCCACAGCCGCCGCAATTCGCGCCCTGAACCGCTGCCACAGCCACACCGCCAGTTTTTTCGCGCAGCGCCTCATAACGCTGCAATAACGGCTTGTCGATCTGGCTGGCAGCAGTATCGCGCTGCGCCTTCAGACTGCGGGCATGGCCGATCACCGCCTGCCGATCGGACTCAAGCTCAGCCTTATCTCTATCCCAGGCCGCCTGAAGCTTCCCAAGTTTCTCCTCCGCCTCGGCCAGGTCGCTTTCCGCCTGCTCCTGTTCCAGCATCGCCTCCAGCGCCGCTTCTTCCAGTGCGGCCTGATGCCGTTTTAGCGCTTCGACATTGTTTTGCAATGCCACCTGTTCGCGCGCATCGCGCACCTTGCCGCTATAGAGCAGTTTCTCAGTCTCGCGCACGCGTGTTTGTTGATCGGCCGCTGCCGTCTCTCGCTGGCGCCGCTCGCCGCGCCAGTCTTCCAGGCGTCGGCTGATTTCATTGCGTTCCGCCCGCGCCGTCTGCAATTCCTCTGGCTCGTGCAGCGCCGCCTGGATTTCGGCATAGCGACGGCGGTCTGCATCGAGGCCTGCATCGAGATGTTGCAGAGCGGCAAGTTGATCGATAGCTCGCATGGCGTCAGTTCCCTTGTTCGAGTGCTTGATTCAGCGTCTCGGCATTGTAGCACAGGCGTGACGGTGAATTCCAAGTGAAGAGTGGATAGTCAAAGCTGCTCTCAAATCCCGCTATTTACCGAGTTGGCTCGAATGTGGTTTCGGAAAATGCCGACTTCGTGTCACTGACGCCACTCGGAGCGTATGTTCCGACAAACCAGCCTTGGATGTGAACGGCTATTGAATAGCCCTGGTACGCATTTGAAGCGAAATCTCCAGATTCGTGAGGCGATAATTCGATCTGAACGAAAATTCTTTGCCGCAACCCGCTACTCTTGGCATCATTTTACGTCATCTTAGTTGTGATACATCCAATATTTTCCAGTTCCCCCGGGTCGAGAACTGCCATGAACAACGATTGCAGGGCTGTAGAAGTCCTGGATGAGTACGTTGAGGATACCGTCGCAGGCCGTATTCCCCGGGCCTATCAGCGGATGGCTTCAGCGCTCGACATCGACGTCGAAGTCCTTATCGAATTGATTTCTTTGTTCCAAATTGTGAACACCGTCTACGAAACCGGACGCTTACATGCCGCCAGTGGCATGCAGTTGACGTTATCCGACAGACGGGAGAACGATCTGCGACAAAATTAGTGTATTTGCGATACAGACCTCATCCACCATATACAAATCAACCACACATCATGCGAATAGTGGGTGGAGACGCCCAGCGCATAAAGCGCAAAACGTGCCGCCAGATACCAATCAGGCGTCTGAATGTCTTCCGAGGCGAGCAGCAGTCAGGGGCAATCCAATAGAACGTCAGCCCGTCCCAGGCGACGAATACGCCATAGCCAATAACGTCAACCGTTGCCATCTGAACGATAGCGAAAACTTGACGCGATTTCGATTCCCCGCATGAATTTTCCCCACAAAGAGAACCCCCGGCGATTTTCGTCGCCGGGGGCCTCTCCACACACACATTGAAAGGAGGTGCACCTTTGAAGGTGCTACATTCAGGGAGGTGACACACCCAAAGTAAAGCACGTTTTGCCGCGCCGCGGTATGATCAAGATCATACTGGCGAAGATATTTTGAAATTCGTTGGATGAATTTCGGTTTACATGGGGGGCGCCGCCGCTATTGCGGCGGGGATGATGAGCGCGGTACACTCTGGCCTGCGCTGAGGACAGTGACAGCGCCAGGAGTATTTCCATGCCGATCGACGAATCGAAACGCGATAGACTGAGGATATTGGCGGGTCTGGCGCTTGCGATTACCTTTTTGCTAGGCTTTTCCGCAGCGACGACTGCACGCGAAAGTACGCCAGGGGATCAGGCGGGAAAACTCTACCTGCCGCTCATCGCCAGCCCAACCCCGCCGCTCGTCTTCGCCCAGGGCGTCGCCAGCGGTGATGTCACTTCCACCAGCGCTGTGCTGTGGACGCGCTGCGATCGGGCGGCGACCGTCACGCTGGAGATAGCGCTGAACGCAGGCTTTGCGCCCCTGGTCAAGATCGGGACCGCCGAACTCAATGCGGAGAATGACTTTATCGCCCGGCTCGATGTTTCCGGGCTGAAACCTGACATCCGCTACTTTTACCGTTGGCGCAGCGAGGGCAGCGTTAGCCCGACAGGCCAATTCGTCACCGCGCCCAAGCCGCAGCAGTCCGCCGATCTGCGTCTGGCGTTTACCGGCGACTCCGACGGCACGATGATTGGCGGCAAGCCCTATTATGGGTCATTCAAAGCTCTGGATGCCGCCCGGCGGGACGAGCCTGATTTCTTCGTGTACCTGGGCGACACCATCTATTCGGATTCCACCCTACGCACGACCGGCCCGGCCATCACCCTGGCGGATTATCGTGACGCCTACAAGGTCAATCGTCAGATCGACGCCCTGCCCGATCTACTCGCCGTCACATCGACCTATGCCATTTGGGACGACCACGAAGTCTACAACGATTTCGCCGGGCAGACGGTGAATCCCGCCCGATTCGCCAACGGCCGCCGCGCATTCCTCGATTACATGCCGGTTCGCACATCAGATTTGCCCGAAGACCCGACCTGTGCCGGCCGCCCGTTGTTCAGAGTCTTCCATTGGGGCAGCGAGGCTGATATCTTCATCCTCGACGAACGTTCCTGCCGCAGCGAGCAGGTAACGGCGGCATGCACCGCGCCCGGCGGCCTGGGCGCCGATGCCGCTCCCGCCCTGCCGGCGGCTACGCGCCTGTTGCTCGGTCTCCCAGCCAATCCGCCCGCAGGCTGCCGCGCGGCTCTCAACGATCCCGCACGCACAATGCTGGGGCCGGTACAGAAATCTTTGCTCAAACAGGGATTGCGCGAATCCACCGCTCGCTTCAAATTCGTGATCAGCGAACTGGCCATCCAGCAGATTTTCATTTTCCCCTACGACCGCTGGGAGGGTTACGCTGCCGAACGCCGTGAGTTGCTCGAATTCATCCGCGATGAGGGTATCGACAATGTCGTATTTCTCAGCGCCGACCTGCATGCGAATTTCTATAATGAAGTGAGCATCGACTTCTTCAGTGCGCCCCAGGCCCTGGCGTTCGAGGTGGTGACGGGACCGATTGGCACCGGCACGATGGAGGAAGGCGCGCGCCGATTCGGCGGACAGAGCTGGGTCGATCAGTTGCACCTACTCTATGACGTGCTTGGCGTCGATTGCCGTTCGCTCGACGCATTCGGTTACGGGCTGGTCGATGTGGCTGGCGGTCGGGCGACGATAACCCTCAGGGATGAGGATGGACAGGTGATGCACGATCAGCGAAACCCCAACCTTACCTGCTCGAAGACGCTGCCATGACAGACGCCAATCGTGATCAGGCTGTCGCCTTCTTCATCACGCCGCATGGGTTCGGCCATGCCGCTCGCGCCTGCGCCGTGATGTCGGCGATGCTGGCGCAGGATGCCAGCCTGCACTTCCACATCTTCACGACGGTTCCCGTCTGGTTTTTTGAGGAATCGCTGGAACCGGAGACCAGGGCCAATTTTACGCACCATGAACTCGAATGCGATGTGGGACTGGCCCAATCGACCTCGCTGCACGAAGACCTTGGTGAGACGCTCGAACGGTTGATGCGATTCCTGCCTTTCGATCCCGCTCTTGTGTCCGATCTGGCGGCGGAGTTGCGGCGGCTACGATGCCGTCTTGTCCTCTGCGACATCGCCCCACTGGGGATTGCCGTCGCCCAAAAGGCCGGTATTCCCTCCATTCTGATCGAGAACTTCACCTGGGATTGGATTTACGCCGGGCATGGGGAACAAACGCCTTTGCAGCCATACCGTGACTATCTGGCAATGTGGTTCGCTGTGGCCGATTATCGCATCCAGGCGGAACCGGTTTGCCAGCCCGCCGCCGCCGATTTGCGCACGCATCCGATCAGCCGGGCGTCGCGCCGTTCCGCCCAATCGGTCCGCAACGAACTCGGCTTACCGTTCGGTACGGCGCTCGTGCTCATCAGCATGGGCGGCGTGGCCTGGGATTATACCTTTTTGCCCCAACTCAAACGCTGTGAGAATATGTGGTTCATCCTGCCCGGCGGCGATGAACCCGCCCGCCAGGAAGACAACCTGCTGATCTGGCCCTACCGGTCGGGCTGGTATCATCCGGATATTGTGCAGGCTTGCGATGCAGTGGTGGCGAAGCTGGGGTACAGCACGGTGGCCGAGGCGTATCAGGCCGGTGTGCCCCTGGGCTATGTCACCCGGCCCCATTTCCGGGAGTCGCCGGTGCTGCAGGCCTGGGTGGAGCGGAATATGTCGGCGCAGGGGATCGACGGCAATCACTTCGGCGATGGCGGCTGGATCGAACGTCTGCCCGAATTATTGGCACTGCCGCGGCGCGCAACGAGTCTCGATACCGGGGCGTCTCAGGCCGCCAAGTTCATCCTGAGCCTGTGAACTCCTAACGACTGTCTCTCACGCGCTGATATCAGATTTATCGGCGTGCGCCAGCGCCGAGGGCGTGAGGCATCCCACGATAGCCGGGGCTTCGTGGATCAGGGCGTCGTTCTCAAGTGCGGCCACCATGAACAGGGCGTAGTCGATGCGGCGCGTCATATTGCTTGCCAGAATCGGATCGCCCACATGCCGGCTCCATACCGGCAGCCCCTGGCTCTCTCCCTCTTCCAGATCGCTGCCGCGGACGACCGTCCACCGCGCATCGCTGGCGAAGATGCGATTGCAGGCCTCCACCTGATCGTCGAGATCGATCACGCGGGTCAGCCGCCCGATCCAACGGCCAACCATTTCCTGCACCTTGAGTGAGCGCGGGTACACGTCCTTGCCGTCGAGGGTGATGTGCCAGCCGCAAGAAAAGATGAGGCGAGCGCCGGGTTGCGCGTGGTCAAGCACTGCCTGCGCCGTCCCGGATGAATAGTGATTCGCCCCCCAGGGGACCAGCACGGTGAGCACCCCGTCACAGCCTGTCACAGCCCGCTCGATGATCTGGGCGTCGTTCGTGGGGCCAGGTATGATCGTGATCCGCTGTTTGAATGCATCTAATTTCGGCACGCTTTTTTCTCGACAAACCCCCACCACTTCGTAACCCCGGTTGAGGGCGTGTTGCACCATATATTGCCCCAGCTTGCCCGATACCCCCACAACACAGACTTTCTTCATTCCTGCCTCTGATTGAGAACTACAAAACAGTCGATTGAATACAAACCTCACGCTGGTTTGCGGCAAAGCGGTCGAGGCGCATTTTAAATGCTGCGTGGGAGCGTGTCAACGAGTTCGAAGAAGGGTCATCTAACCTCAATCCACTATGAGAACAGGAATCTCATACTCGACGATGGACGACGGACGATAGACCGTTCAATGTGGTCGCATGTCGTCATCATCCATCGTCAATGGTCTATCGTCAACCGTGAAACAAAAGCTACGGTCGCGAAAAACGCAAAGCGAATCAACGGACATGACCACTTTGCGTTTTTCGAGATTCTTGCGGGTAAAACTGGCGGCTGGGTTCTTGTGGATGCGGATTACATCTCCATATCGAAGGTTTCGTTGACAGAGACCTGTCCGCCGAACTGGCAGTGCGGATGGTCTTTGCACAGTGCGACAGCCGCATCAAGGGAGTCGGCGGAGATGACGGTGTAGCCAGTGACCGCCGGGGACATGCCTGGGCCGTCGTCCACACCTTTGGCTGTCACAGTCTTGCCGGGGCCGAAAGGCTTGCCGCCATCGATGATGGCGTCGCCCATTTTGCCATACCATGCACCCCAGGCGCCCATCACGGCTTGTTGTTCCTCTGGCGTTTCGGGGTATGTGCCGCCGATGTAGAGCAGGACATAGTGGGTCATTTTCAGTCTCCTTTCAAATGTATGTGTGTTTGGAACGATGTTTAATATTAGCACATATGTTCCAATCTCGTCGGTAAGACTGCTCACATGAAAGAGAGTTGCGTGGGGCTGATTTGACATTCGCTGCGCAGAGACGCGTTG
Source organism: Caldilineales bacterium (assembly GCA_024102915.1). Classification (GTDB taxonomy): domain Bacteria; phylum Chloroflexota; class Anaerolineae; order J102; family J102; genus JAGFJG01. Next base: position 8,757 of record JAGFJG010000041.1, on the reverse strand, counting down.
CGCGTCAGCGTTTCCGATACGCCCGACCGCCTATCCCTATTGTCAAGAGAACTTAACCGAAAACCCATTGACAAACGTCAGTCCGAATCTGCTAGAATAGCGTTATGGCAAATGAAAGTAAACAGCGCATACTCCTGGTCGAAGACGAAGCGGACCTACGCAACACCCTCAAGCTCAACCTCAAGGAACAGGGTTACAAAGTCTCGACGGCAGGCAATGGATTCGAAGGACTGGAAAAAGCGCGGGAGAAAACGCCCGACCTGATCATCCTCGATCTGATGTTGCCCGGCATGGATGGGCTTTCGCTCATGCGGGCGCTACGTCAGGATTCGGATGTGCCCGTGCTCATGCTCACCGCCCGCACTTCTGAGATGGACAAGATCGTCGGCCTGGAAACCGGCGCGGACGACTATCTCACCAAGCCGTTCAGCCTGGGCGAATTATTGGCGCGGGTGCGGGCGCTCTTGCGCCGGGCGGAACGCACCACCGTACGCGACGTGATGACATCGGGCGGGATCACGCTCGACCTGGTGAGCAGGCGGGCGATGGCAGGCGATGAGCCGCTGAATCTCAGCCCCAAAGAATTCAGCCTGCTGGCCGAACTCATGCGTCACGAACGCGCTGTCCTTAGCCGGGACCTTCTGCTCACCCGCGTGTGGGGCTATGATTATATGGGCGACACGCGCACCGTCGATGTGCATATCCGCTGGCTGCGCGAGAAAATCGAGCAGGACCCGTCCCGCCCCATGTTATTGCAGACAGTGCGCGGCATCGGTTATCGCTTCGATGGCAGCGGCACAAACGACGAGAGCGAATGAGCACAACCGCCTGGGTTATTATCTTTGGTTTGGTGGGGCTGGCAGCGTTTTTGGGGTGGCAATGGCGACGGAACGCAATCGCCAGAAGGCAAGAGTGGCAGCGGGCCTTGTTGGCCGATGAACGAGCCGATGAAAAGGCGCGGGAAAACGAGAGGCTGTCGTCCTATCTGGATGCGGTGCGACATGCGGGCGGCAATGCGATTTTCCTGGTGGATGGCGATCGGGTGGTGCAATGGATGAACGATAGCGCCAGCGCCCTCTGTGTCGACGGCGCCAGCCCGCCCATTCACCTAAGCAAGGCCATCCGCAGCTATGAAATCCTCGACCTGGCGGACAGGGCGGTGAAGTCGCCAGGCCCGCACGAGCGCCAGTTCCAGCGCGATGAACGCGACTATTATGGGCTTGTGCAGGTGGTCAATCCCGATCCACTTTTGATGGCTGTGCGCGTGCGCGATGTGACTGAATTGCAGCGCCTGGGCCGGGCGCGCCGTGATTTTGTCGCCAACATATCTCACGACCTGCGGACGCCGATCACCGCCATTCAGATCATGGTCGAGACTTTGCAGGCGGGCGTGGAAAGCCAGAAGCGGCGCAAAAGTTTGTTGGACGGCATCCTCGACCAGACCAGCACCCTCCAACAATTGGCTCAGGAAATGCTGGACCTCAGCCTGATCGAATCAGGCCGCATGCCGCTGAAACTGATCGAAATCCCGGTGCAAGAGTTGATCGAGCCTGTGGCTACTAGCATGCAAACACAGGTTGCCAACCGTGAACTGCGTTTACGCTCTGAATTCGACCCATCGTTGCGAGCCCTGGCCGATCCGGAAAACATCCGCCGGGTTTTGCAAAATCTGGTGCACAATGCCATCAAATTCAGCGAGCCGGGCCAGGAGATCGTGATGGGAGCGCAGGCGGAGGGGCAGGATATCTGCATGTTCGTGCGGGATAGCGGGCGGGGCATCGATTCCGCCGAGCTTGAGCGCATTTTCGAGCGGTTCTACAAAGGCGACCGCATGAGGACTGACGTCGGCACGGGCCTGGGGCTGTCGATCGCTCGTCACATCGTCGAAGGTCATGGCGGTCGTATCTGGGCTGAAAGCGAATTGGGCAGGGGCGCGACATTCTTCTTCACGATACCGAGGGCTTGATTCGGGCAGCGAAATTCGCAATTCGTACGCGGGGCGGGTATAGTGGGCCGCAAATGAATTCGGAAACAGGCACGCGGCTAAAGAGACTAGCGCAACGTGATTGGGTTGTAGCCCTGTGCGTCTTTGTGATCGCCCTTCTGCTCTATATACCCACCCTCTCGCCGTCGATTGTGCTCGATGACGGCGGCGAAATGCAGATGTTGGCTTACCGCCTGGGCGTGGGCCATCCCACCGGTTATCCCACGCAGATATTGCTGAGCTGGCTGTTCGTGCATCTGCCCCTGGCTGCCGATCTCGCCCTGCGCGTCACGCTCTTCTCGACCGTCACCAGCGCCCTGGCCCTGGCCGTGCTTTATCTGGCTGCCCGCGAGCTGAATGCGTCTCGCCTGACTGCCGCCGTGGCCGCCCTGATGCTGGCTGCGGCGCCGCGCGTATGGATGCACGCCTCGGCCACCGAGGTCTATGGGCTGGCCAATCTGCTGATGATGCTTGGCATCTGGCTGCTCTTTCGTTGGGGGCATGGGCGCAGCCCTCTATGGCTGGTGACGCTGGCATTTGGTTTCGGCCTGACGCACCACATCAACCTGCGCCTGCTCGGCCCCGCCGTCCTCGTCTACATCCTCATCGTCGATCGGCGGCTGATCCTGCGCCCGCGCGAATGGCTGCCAGCCCTCGCCGCCCTGCTTCTCCCGCTCTTGCTCTATGCTTTCATTCCACTTCGGGCAGACTACTTCGGCGCGCAGCCGCAATGGGCGGGAGAGATTCTGGGCGTGCGCAAGACCATCGCCTCCGGTCTGGTGACGCCGCACTTCTATGGCGGATTTCTCAATCTCGCCCTGGCGCTCGACTACGGGCAGCAATTCCTGGCCGGTGATATATTGGGATTGGCAGCGCTGGACGACTACGCGACGATGACGTTGCAGCAGGTTCCCTGGCCTGCCGTCGTGCTGGCCCTGCTCGGTTTCGTGGCGCTGTTTCGGCGAGATTGGCGGGCGAACGTCTTCATGCTCCTGGCCTATCTCGTCAGCCTGTGGGCGGCCCTGCGCTTCCTGGCTGCGGTGGGCGAAGATGGCGACAATTTTATCCCGGTCTACTGGCTGATGGCCCTGTGGTTCGCCATCGGAGCCGACGCCCTGGTGAGATGGGCGGGCAATCTATTCGATTCTCGTCCGGCATGGCGACGCTGGGTTGTGGGCGGCCTGATCGTTGCGCTGCTGTTCTTGCCCATGTTCAATGCTGTCTCCGGCTGGTCAGATGCAATGGCCCGGCGGCAGATCGGAGTACGCGCAGCCGCAACCGGGGTGCTGGCTGCGCCCGTGCCCCAGGGTACGGTAATCGTAGGCGACTGGCGCGATATCACGCCGCTGCGATATTTGCAACGCGTGGAAGGTGTGCGGCCTGACCTGTGGGTGATCCACGCCGACGCTTTCGGGATCAATCTGCTGGCTGGTCGAGCGCTGGCGGAGGGGACTCCCTATTTCGTGCTCAGATCGACGCCGGCCGGACTGCGGCTCCTGCCCCTGCCTGCACGTGATCAGACCGCCATTCACAACCCGGACGAGCGGCGGTTCACGGATGCCGTGCGTTGGCTCGGATTCGACCTACTCGATCAATCCTGGAGACCGGGCGACGTACTGCCCCTGACTTTTTACTGGGCGACGGACGCACAGCCCGACTTCGACTGGATGACCTATGTGCACCTTATCGATGAGAACGGCGAAAAAGCGGCGCAGGTCGACCGCATCCCCGTCGGCGATTTCTTCCGCCCCACAGCCTGGCCCTCCGGCGTGGTGCTGGCCGACCAATATGAACTGACCCTGCCGCCCGACCTGCCTGCCGGTCGTTACCAAATCATCTTCGGCGCGTACGACGGCAGCTATCGGTTCCCCTGGATCGATGGCGGCAAGACGCAGTTTCTAACCGAGATTCAGGTTGTGGACAGCTAAAGTGTAGCCGCATACGCCCAAAAAATGTCATTTCCGATCACGACTCAACGAATTTTAGTCACCGGCGGCTGCGGTTTCATCGGCGCCCATCTGGTGCGCGCCCTTAGCGATGCTGGCTGTCACGCCATCGTCTTCGATCGCACGCCGCTGCCGCCCTGGTTGCGCGGACTGCCCGGTGTTGAGTTCCGCCAGGGCGAGTTGCTCGATCTGTTGGCGACGCCCGAAGCGCTGGCAAATGTCGATACCGTCTTCCATCTTGCCTGGGCGCACATCCCCGAATCGGCCACTCAGCACCCGGTTGGCGACATCCAATCCAATCTCGTGGGAACCGTGCGTCTGCTGCAAGCTTGCGTGGAGCGGGGCGTTCGCCGCGTCATTTTTCCATCCACGGGCGGCGCTATTTACGGCCCGGTTGACGCCCTGCCCGTCTCCGAATCCCACCTAACCCGACCCATCTCGGCCTATGGCGTCACCAAGTTGGCGGTCGAGAAATACATCCAACTTTACCATCATCTGCACGGGTTGGAATACGCCATACTCCGGCCCTCGGTTCCCTATGGCCCCTACCAGGATCCATTTGGACGGCAGGGCGCAGTCTGTGTGTTCATTGGCGATATCCTCACCGGCAAGCCCATCACACTGTGGGGCGATGGCGATGCGATTGTGCGAGATTTTTTCCACGTGTCCGACCTGGCGCGCGCCTTGATTCTGGCTGCCGAGAGCGCGCAACCGGCCGGCCTGTATAATATCGGCGGCGGCGAAGGCGTCAGCCTGTTGCAACTGGTCGAGCGCCTGCGCCATCTGGCTGAGCCCGACTTCCCGGTGATGATCGAGCAATCCGAACCCCGCCGCTTCGACGTGCCCCGCCTTGTCCTCAACATCAACCACGCGGCGGAAGCCCTGGACTGGCGACCGCAAATCAGCCTGGACGAAGGCCTGACCCAGACCTGGCACTGGTTCCGCCACACCTGGCTCACCACAATTCCCTCCTCCTAACCCCTTCTCGTCCTCTTTCTCTCACTCCTCCTCATCCAACATGTCCGACGATCTCACTCTCAACACCTATCAAGAACTGGCCCTGCGCACGGCGGGCAACCACGGCGATTTCGCACGCACCCTCATCTATACCGCCCTCGGCCTGAATGGCGAGGCTGGCGAAACTGCCGAAATGATCAAAAAGGCTTTCTTCCACGGCCACGAACTCGACATGGACGCGCTGAAGAAAGAACTCGGCGACGTGCTCTGGTACACAGCCGTCATGGCCGACGCCCTGGGACTGACCCTGGCCGAAGTGGCGCAACACAATGTTGACAAGCTGGCGCAGCGCTACCCGCAAGGTTTTTCGGAAGAGCGCTCGCGCAACCGTGATGATCAATGATTGAGAATTATTCCTTCCCATAGCCGCTGATTAGCAAAACGCCCCGTGACAAGACGTGCACTGAACGACGGATGTTCAGTAGCATTTTCGAGACCTTTTCTCTGCTCGAGTTATTGAACTCCCAATCAGACCTCACTGTCACCCTACTACCCAGCAACACAAACCGTGGGGCGATTATAGCTTAGGAGAACCATGCGAACAACTGGCATCGAATTCGTTCTTTATGAGCCCAAGCACTTCGGATTTGAACATGCCGTTCACGCTGCACAGATTGCGGTGAACTCAGGGTTAAGATTGGCGCACACCAAACTGAAGAAAACAGAAAACGATCAGTATATACGCGTGCTCTGGGAGAGCACCCCCGAGCGTCTGGTGAGCGCCAATAGCATAAACATCGAGAGTCAAGAAACTCATATCTCACTCAATCAAGATATCACGTTCTATGCCGTATCAGACCTGAAGTATCCGTTTACTGAAAGAACACGAGCGAATGACATCGACTTCGTGTTCAGTTTCAGGGCCTATCCGGATTCTATACAGATTGTCGAAGGTTATGTTGGGAATGTTGGCGGCAATCAGCGCGCCCCTGCTGCGAGACTTCTATTTACAATAGCCAAATTGTTCTTTGAGCGATTCAAACCCGAATACGGGTGGCTTGACTTCAGTTACAAATTGCATCCAACCGCGCTGAAAAAGACGCTCAAAACTCGTCGAATCCAAGAACTATATTGGACAACATTCTTTGGCAATGGTTATGTCGATCATTACGGACCAAAATTTTTTGCCGAGGCGCCTGTCTGGAATACGAATATCATGGCAGAAAGTGGAGTCATCCTTCAACTGAGTTCTGATATTGCCCCGGCCAGAGAAGTTGGAAGTGGGATTGATAAAGTTATCGATTACTTCACCAGCGTGGGACTCAAATACGTTAGCTGGCCAAAAAATGTCTGGCTGAAGAAGACCTCGTAAGGTGAAACCGCCGCACCGAGCGATCACTCACTTCAAATTACCGCCCACACGTTATTACAAACGACTCGCTCTCGCGCTTGCTGAGCTTATGTTTGGCCGAGCGATTGAACCACAACAATCCTTAATCATTCATTCTCATTTCGCAGTTGATGCACCGCCTCACACTTTTCATCCTCATAGTACTTGGTTTCGCTTTGCGTCTCTATCACCTTGACGTGCAGAGCCTCTGGTACGATGAGGGCGTCACGGCGCAGGTGGCGCGGCTGGGCGTGGGCGAACTGGCACGCTGGACGGCCAATGACATACAGCCGCCCCTCTATTATTTGCTCGTCGGAGGTTGGCTGCGCCTGCTCGATCCGTGGGCGGGGCCGCTGGCTTTTGTCATGCGCGGGCTGTCGGCGGTGGCTGGCGTTCTCCTCATCCCGATCATCTGGGCTTTGGCCCGGCGGCTATGGGACGAACGGGCGGGGTTATTGGCGGCGGCGCTGGCGACGATTTCGCCGCTTATGGTGTACTACAGCCAGGAAGCGCGCATGTACGCCCTGCTGACAATGCTCGTGGCCGCAGTCGCATTGATTGCGGTGCGCTGGGCGGGGGAGGGGCGTGTACGATGGACGTCCGTGTTGGCGTATATCTTCTTGGGATTGGCCGCGCTCTACACCCACTATTTTGCCGGATTCGCCCTCGCGGCGCTGGCTCTGTACTGGCTGTTGGTCTGGTGGAAGACGACGAAAAATTCCAGATCGCTGGTGCTTTTTCTGGCAGCAAACGTGATTGTCGTTTTGGGATTCCTGCCCTGGCTGCCGTCCATGCTCAACCGTTTTCAGGTCGATGCCAGCTATTGGGCAGGCACGCTGAAATTGGGCGAGGCATTGCTCGACGTGGGCATGAATTTCACGGTGGGGGCGACCGAGGTCATGGCCGAGGGCGAGGCGATACCCTGGCTGATTGTCCTGGGGCTGGGCAGCCTGATCTGGCTAATCGCCATCGCCCGCAGCAAACGCCGTGATCCGCAGCGACCTCTGGCGCTCATCCTGTTGTGGGGTTTGTTGCCGCTGATCTGCGTGCTGGCGCTGGCCTATCGCACGCCCAAATTCAACGCCCGCTATTTGATGGTGAGCTGGCCCGCCTGGGCGCTGCTGGCGGGCGGTGGCATTTCGGCGCTGTGGAACGACACGCAACGCGCAACACGCAACACGCACACCGTGCTCCGCATCCTGGCCGTCGCCAGCCTTGTCCTCCTCGTCACCGCCCAACTCGCCGGTCTGCAAAACTGGTTTGGCGATGGGCGCTTCGCCAAATCGGCGTGGCGCGATGCCCTGGCCGAGATGTATTTCAACCGCCAGCCGGATGAGGCGGCGCTGCTGGTTTCCGGCCACGCCTACCCCGTGTTCGATACTTACGTGCCGCCGGAATTGGGTGTCGCACGCGTCTTGCTGCCCGATATGGATATTCTGGATGTCAACAATGTCGTAAATGAGGCGGAAGCCGCATCCATCCTCAACCGCCTGAGCCAGGATTATGGCGGGGTCTGGCTATTCCTGTGGCAGGATGAGGTTGTCGACCCGAACAATATTGTCGTCACTTTGCTGGATCACTACGCCCAACCGTTGCCCGTCCCCGATTTCCCCTTCCTCGGTCTACGTCATTATCGTTTTATTCCCGGCCAGACTTTTCTCGCGCAATAGTACGGAAGCGGATGGCGGTTTACGGATTCTGGCCGAGCGACCACGCCATTTCGATTAACGCGAAGGCCGGGCTGTCTTCGGTCAGCCCATCACCGATTACCAGCGTCACCGGCCATTGGTCGGAAACGAAACCGGCGGCAGAGCCGGGAGGCGCGTCTTTGACGCCGACAAAGGCGTGAGCGCGGCGGAATTGCCCCCGGATGTCGTTGTGAACGCCCAGGCTTTGTAAGGCCTGCCAGGCTTCGTCGGACAAGTTCAGGGCGGCGGCATCGCGCACGACCCCGGCAATAATGGTCCCCTCCGGCTGCGCCGCGACCCAGGCGGCCAGGTGTGCGCTTTCGCCTTCCAGATAGGGCGCGTGTGTGTCGAAGATGGCGGCGTCGATGAGTGCGCCGGTTGAGGGGTCGATGGCGGCTAGGTTGTAGCCCCGCTGGTTGGGTGAGACATCGACGCCGTTCACGAAAATATGGCCAAAATCGCCGGTATCCTTTCCGGCGGAGCGGAGGACGAGATTGGCGGGGCTTTCGCTGCCGGTCGAGCCAATGGCGCGCGAGGCGAGATGGATCGTCGAGGGATCGACGCTTTGGTCGGATACGATTTCCAGGTGGCGGGGGAAGCCATCGTCACCGGGCGGCAGTTGCAGGCTGATCGTGTTCAGGCCGGGCTGTAATTGCCGGGCGGCTATTTCCTCGCCGCCAAGCTCGAACCGCAATTCCTGTGCGACCGGAGCGAACAGGGCCAGGGTGAGTTCCGCCGGTTGAGAGAAGCCGGGCAGCACCAGGGAAGGATTGGGACGCACAGCCCACAGCA
>JAGFJG010000037.1 GCA_024102915.1 Caldilineales bacterium | reverse complement strand
GTCAGCATCTTCTCGAAGCTGGCTTTCATATCGAACAGGCGGATGCGGTCATTGGGGCGCTTTGGCCCGGCCAGGCTCGGTTCCACCGTGCTCATGTCCAGTTCCAGGGTGTCGGAGAAAATCGGGTCGGGGCTGTCGTCGGTGCGGAACAGGCCTTGCGCCTGGGTATAGCGAGCGACCATCTCGACCAATTCTTCGCTGCGTCCCGTGCCGATCAGATAACGCAACGTCTCGTCATCGACCGGGAAAAAGCCCATCGTAGCCCCGTAATCCGGCCCCATGTTGGCGATGGTGGCGCGGTCGGCCAGACTGAGCCGGCTGAGCCCGGCCCCGTAAAATTCGACGAATTTGCCCACCACGCCCTTCTGCCGCAACATCTGCGTGCAGGTGAGGACGAGGTCGGTAGCGGTGGCGCCTTCCGGCAATTCCCCGGTCAGCTTGAAGCCGACGACATCGGGGGTGAGCATGTAGATGGGCTGGCCCAGCATCACCGCCTCAGCCTCGATGCCGCCCACGCCCCAGCCCACGATGCCGAGGCCGTTGATCATGGTAGTGTGGCTGTCGGTGCCGACCAGGCTGTCGGGAAAGGCGACGAGGTCGCCGTTGGCGTGTTTGCTCTGCACGACTTTGCCCAGGTATTCGAGGTTGACCTGGTGGACGATGCCGGTGGCGGGCGGGACCACGCGGAAGTTATCGAAAGCCTTGCTGCCCCATTTCAGGAACTCATAGCGCTCACGGTTGCGCTCGAATTCGCGCTCGGCATTGTAGAACAGGGCGAATTTGGAGCCGAACTGATCGATCTGCACCGAGTGGTCGATGACGAGATCGACCGGGATCTGCGGGTTGACTTTGGCCGGATCGCCGCCCATGCGCGCCATCTGGTCGCGCAGCGCCGCCAGATCCACCACTGCGGGCACGCCGGTGAAATCCTGCATGACCACGCGGGCGGGCTTGAAGGGCATTTCCTTGCGTTCGGCTTCGTTCGGCTGCCAATTTGCCAGGGCGATCACATCCGCCTCGGTGATCTCGAAGTTGTCGAACTGGCGCAGCGCCGCTTCCAGCAGCACCTTAATCGAATAAGGCAGGCGCGAGATATCGCCGATGCCCTGCTCGGTAAGGGCGTCGAGCCGGTACATCACAGCCTGGCCGGAGCCGGTGTCGAAGGTGGTTTTTGCGCCAAAGTGATTTTGAAGGGTCATATATTTCCTCTTTTATGCGAGTGATTCCGTTGTCAAGATGTGGCAAACTTCGATGCCATCATCCAGATCGTTCCAATAGATAGCGTATCCGCCGGGTTCAAAGGACCAATTTGCTTTCTGCTCAGGCGATGCTACGGCCAGCCAAGCCAGCCAATCGATTCGGTCAAGTGGCAATCCTATCACCCGTCCATCGCTCAATGAGATATACAATGTGTTTTCATCGAAACGCACATCGGTTGCAGCGACTTGGTCCGTGGCCAAATTATTGACTGAAGTGAGCATTCCAGGCCTCCAAAAGTTGTTCTTGATTCTGACGCGTTAGCCGTAGAATTCGATTGAGTTCGGGACGATTGTATCCATGATTGTATTCAACCGTGACCGGTACAAGCCAGATTTTGGCGACATTGTCATCTCGAATTGCGTGAACATGCGGCGGCTCATGGATATCAGAAGAGTAGAAGCGAAATTTATATCCTTCAATATAGATAGTGGGCATGATCAAGTTGTGCAGTTTCCGCTGGCTTTCATCACATAATGTTCATCATTCGGTTTTCCGGTAAGCCCAACCATTATAGCACGTCATTCAAACGAAAATGGAAAGCCAAAAGGCATTCTTGTCCCGCCGCCACCCCTCCGTTACAATGCCTGCGTGAGTGCCAGTATCGGAACGAACTTATGCCCAAAGCTACGCTGATTGCGCTCGGACTTTTGTTGGTTGTGGTCGTCGCCGAATTCGGTCTACGCCGCCGCGCGCTCGAACGCTCTGAAGATTGGGGAACGCGACCCCTGCCCGCCCTCGATACCGCAGCCACCCACATCGTCGTCCTGGGCGATTCTATCGCCTACGGTTGGGGACTTGAAGAGGTCGAATCCTGGCCCAGCCTGCTGGCCGAACGCCTGGCGCAAACCTATCCCGACCGCCGTTGGCAGGTGATCAACGCTTCGGTTTCGGGTGCGGTCGTGGCCGATGCCTACGTGCGGTTCGACCAGCATGTGCGCAAGTACCGGCCTCAGCTCGTGCTGATCGGGTTCGGCGTCAATGATTGCCGCCAGGTGAGACGTGCAAACGATGCCCGCCGCATCGCTCTCTTTGCCCGCAACGAGACAACCTGGTGGGGGCGAAGCTATCTGCTGCGAGCGATCGCCAATCGCCTGCGCCCGTTGCCCGCACCCGACCCATCGGCGGCTGCACAACCGGCCACCGGTCCTCGCATCCCGCCCGACGCTTTCCGCGTGATCATGACCTGGATGATCAAACAATGCCAGCGACTGCGCGCCCAACCGGTCTTGCTCACCATTTCGCCGCTTGCCGATGACTTGGACATCGAACGCACTTACGAATTCGCCCGCTGGGCGGAATACAACGGCCTGATCCGGGATCTCGCCCGCCGCCTGGAAACGCCCGTGGCCGAGATCAGCCACCGCCTGCTGGGCGAGCAAGGATGGTTTCCCGACGGCGTTCACCTCACCGCTCAGGGCCAGGCCGTGATCGCCGAACGCGTGTGGCACATCCTGCACCGCCCAAACCTGGCCCCAGTTCTCAACCTCACCCCGCCAACATCGAATGCCGAAATGGCCCCCGCACTGGACTGAGATCACCGACTCCGCAGTGTTGGCGGCGATTGCCCGCGTGCCCCGGCATCGCTTTGTGCCGGTCGAACACCAGACCGAAGCTTACGAAGACCGCCCCCTGCCCATCGGCTACGGCCAGACCATCTCCCAACCCTTCGTCGTCGCCCTGATGACGCAGTTGTTGGAACTGACGCCAATGTCGAAAGTGCTGGAAGTGGGTACCGGCTGCGGCTATCAGACCGCCATCCTGGCCGAACTGGCCGGGGAAGTTTATTCAGTCGAAGTGGTTGCCGAACTCTCCAAGAGGGCCGGAGAAACGCTGGACGGGCTGGGTTACAGGAACGTGCACGTCTCAGTCTGTGATGGTTGGGATGGCTGGCCCGAATTCGCCCCATACGATGGCATCATCGTCACCGCTGCCGCCCCGACCTGGCCGCCGCCCCTGATCGAGCAGTTGTCCGAGGGCGGCCGGCTGGTGATCCCGATCGGCCCTGCGGGCTGGGATCAGATGCTTTGGCTGGCCCAAAAGCTTGGGGGTGAAGTGATCAAACGACAGATTGCGCCGGTACGCTTTGTGCCGTTGGTGCCAGACGATTGACCTCCACTGAGGAACCATGATGACTATGCTCTATTACAACTATTTTGAATCCCCGATCGGCCTGATCGAGATCGGCGGCACGGATAAGGCGATTATTTCTCTTGTATTCGTTGGGCAAATGCGCGAGGAGAGCGCATCAAACGCCCTTCTCGATGGAGCAGCCCGCCAGATCGCCGAATACTTCGCCGGTTCTCGCCAGGAATTCGATTTGCCTTTGGACATGCAGGGAACGGATTTTCAGCGAAGCGTGTGGACGCACCTCCTCAGCATTCCCTATGGGGTAACCATTTCCTACATGGACATCGCCAACGCCCTGGGGAACCCGCAATCGATCCGGGCGGTGGGCGCGGCCAACGGCCAGAATCCCATCTCGATTATCGTCCCCTGCCATCGCGTGATCGGCAGCGACGGCAAGCTGGTGGGCTATGGCGGCGGCCTCTGGCGCAAGGAATGGCTGCTGCGCCATGAAGGCGGCCTTTTGCTTTGAACAAGAAATCGGACGCGGATGATGCAGATATTCCGCTGATACGCGCAGATCAGTTCTGAGACTGATTTCTAACTCCGCGCAAATCTGCGCCCAATCCGCGTCATCCGCGTCGCATTGCCCTTACCCGATAACTGACCACACCTCCAGCTTGGTGCGCACGCGGCGAATAACCTCGTCGGTGAATTCGATCGTCGTGTAATGCCCGCCCAGGTCGAATGTGCGCACGCCCTCGTACACAGCCTCCATCGTCCCCTCCACGATCGCCCGCGCCGCCCGCTGCGATAGCGATGTGTCGATGTAATTGAGCAAGGTGGCCCCGGCCAGGATCATCGCCATGGGGTTGGCCAGATTCTTGCCCTGTAAGGAGGGCGCGGTGCCGTGCGGCGCTTCCGCCATGATCGTTTGCACTTTGAAATTCTCATCAAATGATAGAAGCAGAGAATCGGAACCGGCGATAGAGCCAAACATCTGTAAAACCAGATCGCTGAGACAGTCGCCATCGCGATTCAGGGCGGGAATCACCATGGCCTCGCCGGCGTTGGTGATGAGCAGGGCATAGGTGGCGTCGATCAGTTGCGGCTCGTAGCGCACGCCAGGATAGCGGCGCGAGGCAGCGTCGAGTTCCTCTTTGAGCATGCCTTCGTAGACGGGCGAGACCGTGTACTTTGGCCCGCCAAATACCTTAGCTCCCGTGCGCTGGGCGTGATAAAAGGCGTATTCGGCCACAGCGTGGCAGGTGCGGCGGCTGATTTTCTCCGTGCGATAGGCCCACTCCTCGCCATTCTTGTCCTCGCGCCATTCGTCCGCGCCATAGGCGTCGTCCACAGCCATGCGCACCACGGTGATGGGCGCATGCACGCCGCCGGTGGGGCGCACATTGGGGATACGACGGCCCGTGCGCACGATCACCTTGCCGTCCACTTCTTTGCGCAGGATAGCGTTGGGGCTGCCCACGTCACCCGAAATTTCCGGGGTGACGGTGGCGGCTTTCAGCCCATAACCGCTCTGGCGCATGGCCGCCGCCGCCTCGAGCACGACCTGGTTTCGGGTCGCCCGCCGATTTTCCAGGCTGAGATCGAACGGCTGGAATTGAACGGGTACATTGGTAATCGTCGGGTCGAGCACGCGCAAGGCTTCGACGAGCAATTCCTGGCCGGTCTGGTCGCCCTGCATGACGACGATAGTGGGGATTTCGGACATAGAATGGATTCTCCTCATGGACAACGGATTCGATCAAATCCATTCTACCGCAGGTTTCGCAGATGGCGCAGATGAATGAAATGCACGGGATTCCAACGCCATTGTGCCGCCCGACCAAGCCCTTCGCAGTAAGAAGCCCTACGCCGCATTCACCTAGCCGTAAACACTCATCACCTTCTCACAAACCGAGACGGAATCCCCAGAGCGGAGATTCGATCATTCCTCGTGCAAATAAGGCTTCTTCCCTTCAATCCGTGTCAGTTCACGCGCGCCTTTGATCACCGAATTCAAATAAACGACTACGAATCCCAATGCCAGAAAGCCTGCCACCACATCGAATACATTGACCTGCCCGAACGACAAACTCAGTATTGGCGAACCAAAGAAAAACGCATAGAGCGTCAACAACACGATGACCGTCCGCATTTCGGTTGGCCCCAATCGACCGAACGATATCTTGAACACCCCGTCAACATACGTTCGCACATAGACCAGGATCGAGAGCAAAAGGTATCCGATCAACGCCATCACCGCCACGCTGAAACTGAGCACAGGCGAAAGCGCCAACCCCAAAAGAATCAACACCGTGTTGAAGGCATCGACAGTGTGGTCGACAAAGAAACCGTATTTGGGCCGCTCGATATGCCGGTATCGCGCCAGTGTGCCGTCAAGGCTGTCGCCAAACCAGTTGATCACCATGCCCAGACAGGCCAGCCACAGAAATGCCAGTTGCACATTGCTGGCCAGGTAACCCACAAGCGCCAAAGACGCGCCGAAAATGCCGGTGATGGTGAGGATGTCAGGCGTCACCCAGGCGGGCATATGCGCGGCCAGCCATCGTAACGCCGGGCGTTCCAGCGGCCCTAACAAGATGTCGTTGATCCGGGTGTGGGGTTGCAGCTCGGACATGGCGCAAGCCTATCGTCAAATAATGCCCAGTTCTTTTCCCGCCTTCGCAAATGCCTCGAGGGCGCGAGCGAGTTGTTCGTCGGTATGAGTGGCCATATAGCTCGTGCGCAGTAACTGCCGGCCCGGAGGCGTGGCCGGGGCTAGCACGGTATTGACGTAGACGCCGTTGTCCAAGAGCTTCCACCAGGCCATCACCGCCTGCATATCGTCGCCGATGATGATGGGGATGACGGGCGTGCAGGAATTGCCGATATCGAAGCCCAGAAGGCTCAACTCCTTTCGCATGAACGCGGCGATGTCATTGACACGCTGCACGCGTTCCGGCTCGTTGCGCATCACGTCGAGGGCGGCCAGGGCGGCGGCGGTATTGGCCGGGGGAATGGCGGCGCTGAACAGGAAACTGCGGGCGTGGTGCTGGATGTAGTGGATCACCTGCTCATCACCGGCCACAAAGCCGCCCAACGAAGCGAATGATTTGCTAAAAGTCGACATGATCAGATCGACGTCGTCGGTGACGCCAAAATGCGCCGATGTGCCGCGTCCGCCGCCCAGCACGCCGACCGCATGCGCGTCGTCCACCATCAGGCGGGCGCCATAGCGCTGGCAGATCGGAGCCATCTCGGGCAGTGGGGCG
>JAGFJG010000021.1 GCA_024102915.1 Caldilineales bacterium | reverse complement strand
CCGCCAACCTGGGCAAGACGTCCACCGGCGAAGGTCAGGCTGCCATCGCCCGGCTGAGCCAGCGCTATCTGCCGATGCTGCGGGATGTGCGGATTTTACGCGGCTGGGCCGCACCAGTCGCCTTCACTCCCGATGGTCTGCCCCTGCTCGGCCCGGTGGATGGCATCGGGGGTCTGATCCTGGCGACGGCCTTCAAGTCGACGGTAATCGTGACGCCGTTGGTTGGGAGTGTTGTGGCTGAGATGGCATGTGTCGGCAACGCAAGTCTCGCCCCCTACGCGCTTTCACTTTAAGTATGAAGACCCTTTGTAACGGTTGATTGCGGGAAACTCCCCGCTAATCTGATATTATTCCGCTCAGAGTCAACGCCGTTCCATCATCAATTCAACAAGTACCATGAAGCCAGATCGTAGCGAACAGAGGCAAAGTCAGAGGGTGCGCATCACAGTCGATGGGCGGGAAGTCGTCGTGCGGGAGGGGATGTCGGTCGCCGCCGTGTTGCTGGCGGAAGGGAGGCGTGTTTTCCGGCGAACGCAAAAGCATGGAGAGCCTCGTGGCCCATTCTGCGGCATGGGCGTCTGTTACGAATGCCTTGTGACTGTCGATGAATTGGCAAATGAGCGGGCGTGTGTGACGCCGGTACGGGAGGGGATGCGGGTGGAAACCGGAGGGCAGGGGACAGAGGTCGGAGGACAGAGATCGGAGGTCGGGGATCGGGCGCAACAGTCGCCTTCGAACCCGGAACCCGGAACTCAGAACGTCGAACTGGCCGTCATCGGCGGCGGGCCTGCGGGATTGGAAGCGGCGCTGGCTGCGGCTGAGGCGGGCGTGCAGGTGGCGCTGATCGACAGCGCCCCGACCATCGGCGGCAACTTCTTCCGGGCTTTCGTCCTCCCAACTGGCAAAGCAACCGCCCGTCAACGGCAAGCTGCCGCCCTGCGCCAACGGCTCGACGCCTCCTCGATTCAACATCTCGCCGATACCCTGGTTTGGGGCGTGTTCCCGCACGAAGGCGGCGGCGGGCTGCTGGCCTTGCATGGGCCGGAGTCGCCCAAACGCCTGCACGCCCATACGGTTGTCATCGCCCCAGGCGCTTACGACCGCCCCATCGCCTTCCCCGGCTGGTCGTTGCCCGGCGTGATGACGGCGGGGGCAGTGCAAACATTGGTGAAATCGCAGGGGGTGTTGCCCGGCCATCGCTTCGTCTTTGCCGGCAGCGGGCCGCTGCAATCGCTGGCGGCGGCGGAAGTGATCAAAGCGGGAGGCAAGGTCGTGGCATTGCTGGAAGCGAATCGGTGGTCAAGAATATTGCAGCCAGGCCACCTGCCCGCAGTCTGGGGACAGTGGGAACGGTTGGGTGAAGGCTGGTCGGCATGGCGCACGTTGCGGCGGGCGAGCGTCGATATTCGCTTTGGTTGGGCGATGACGGCGGCGCGGGGTGAGACTGAAGTCGAGGCGGTGGAGATCGCCAGGCTGGACGAGGGTTGGCATCCTAGCCCGCACGACCGGCAAACCCTGGCCGCCGACACCCTTGTCCTCGGCTACGGCTTTCTCCCGGCCGATCAACTTACCCGATTGTTGGGATGCGAGCATGAATACCATCCACAACGGGGCGGCTGGGTTCCCGTGCGGGACGAAACGATGCAGACCTCACTGCCCGGTGTCTATGCCGTGGGCGACGGGGCTGGCATTGGCGGGGCGGCACTGGCCCGGTTGGAGGGACGAATCGCCGGTTGGGCGGCGGCGCATCGGGCCGGACGCATGAACGAGGCGGAACTTGCGACGAATCTGCGGGGTTTGCGACATGCAATCACCCGTGAACGGCGCTTCGCTGCCTGGTTCGGCGACCTGTTCACACCTCGCCCCGGCCTCTATTCCCTGCCCGACGACGACACCATCATTTGCCGCTGCGAAGAGGTGCGGCTACGCGAGATTCGCGCAGCGCAGGCGGCGGGAAGCACCACCCTGGCCGAAATCAAGGGTCTGACGCGCGCGGGCATGGGCAATTGCCAGGGGCGAATGTGTGGGGAACTTATTGCGCATTGCCTGATTGATTTGCCGGGCATAGGCTCTGGCTATGCGAAACAAATTGAATCTATCGGCTCTTTGTCCGTGCGTCCGCCCATTCACCCCTTGCGCCTGGCGGACATGGCTGACTTCGAGTGACAGGTTTTCAGCGTTAGAGCGTACGGGTTCACCTTGCTGGTTTTGAAACCACAGATAACGCAGATTTCGCAAATGAAGCTGGAGTAAATTTGTGTAATCTGCATTATCTGCAGTTATATTCTGAACGGTGAGCAGTTACGATTGGACGTAAAGTCGATTTACTTAACCCTGATCTATGTCATGGTAGGATTGCACAGACCGTGGCATAATAACCCTGTTGAAAAATCGAACCCTCCCACCAAGCAATCTCGCTTCCGACAATCTTTGACTCATTCGCGCTGTTTCACGACTTGTCAACGAAAGGAGGTCTGGCCAAAAACCAAAATAGAACATGCCCATCGGCCTGAACCGCTTCAGGCACTTCTGTGTATCCGTCACCCGCTTCAGACAAGGAGACCACGTATCATGATTCGCAAATGGTTTTTAATCACTTTCATGTTGTTGTTTGCGTTGACGTTTGCCGCCTGTGCAGCTCAACCGGCTGCGCCAGCCCAGCAACCCGTCGAGGCGCCGGCAGCCGAGCAGCCAGCCGAGGAGCCGACCGCCCCAGCAGAAGCGCAACAAGTCCGCACCTGGTTCCAGTATGACCAGAACAACGAGGACCCTGCCAGCGACGAGCGTGTCGGCAACGAGTATCTTCGCAACACCATCCCGCAATTCAACGAGGCGCATGCGGGGCAATTGGAATGGGTGAACCAGCCGAAAGCATTCGACAAGATGACGACCGAACTGGTCGCCGCCGTCCAGGCTGGCGGCGATGTCCCCGACATCTTCGAACTGAGCAACACGCAGGACCTCATCGACTTCTATCGCAACGGCACGGCCCAGGATTTGACCGAATGGGCGCAGACGCAGCCATGGTGGGGCGACCTGGACCAGAGCTCAATCAATGCCTGCAAGGCCCCCGACGACAAGCTATACTGCGTCCCCATCTCCGTGCGGCCGCAATTGGTCTATGTGTGGAATGATCGCTTCCCCAACGGTTTCCCCACGACCCCGGAAGAATTCCTGACCGAAGCCGAGCGGTTGAAGGGGGAAGGCTTGTACGGCATAACCTTCTTTGGCTCTACCGACAAGGGCGGTGAGGGACTCACCCGGGCGGTGTGGACGATCATCGATTCCTTCGGCGGAGCGTTGGACGACGGTCAGGGCAACATGAAGATGGACACGCCCGAAACCATCGCAGCCATCGAATTCCTGCGCGAGATCATCGCCCAGGGCTACGTGCCTGAGATCGCTTTTGCCGGCGGATTCCAGGAAGAGGAAGCCTTTAAGGATGCGTCCGCAGGCTCCTTCCCCACCGGGCTGTTCGGTTATCGCTACGTGAATCCGCTGACTGCGCCAAACGGCACGAAATATGATACCGGCACATCTGACGACATGATCAACGCCATCGATGCCGGTGACGTCATCCTCGCCCCCTCCTTCGCCTCCGAAGGTCAGACGCCAGGATGCGGCATCGACGTTCAGGGATTCGTCATTCCCGTTGGCGCGGAAAACGTTGATGGCGCGCACGAGTTCATCAACTGGATGATGAGCAATCCTGCGCAGAATGCAGACTACGTGATCGGGCCGGGCGGCGGTTTCCCCACGCTGAAAGCAATTCAGGCGTCGGATACCTTCCAGACCAAGTTCTATGTGGAAGCAGCCAGCGCGATTGGGGCTAGCGACTGTAATCCCTGGTATGGCTCGCTGGCGCGGCCAAACGAGGCCCAGGAAATGGTCATGCAGGCGATCTACCGGCTGATCAAGGAAGACCCCAGCCTCGACATCGCCACCGAATTGCAGAAGGTGCAGGACGAGTACAACGCCGCCAATTAGCCTCGTTGGGCAGTCGTAACACCAGCTAACACACTAATATCACGGGTCGGCGGGATGAACTGCATTCCGCCGACCCCTCATCCTCGCTGAAACTTTCCCAAAGGTATGCCCATGACACAATCCGCAACTGTACGCGGTAGTCGCCGCAAGCGTCGTGAATGGCTTCCCTTCTGGCTGATCCTGCCCACCGTGCTGGTCTTGCTCGCCATACAGGTCTACCCGGCCGTCTACACAGTGTGGCTGAGCTTTCAGGATAGGCAACCGAGTGGTTGGACTTTCGTGGAATTCGAGAATTTCCGGCGTCTGTTCGGGATGGGTTTGTTTGGGGAGAGTGTGGGGCACACAATCGTCTTTCTCGTTGGTTACGCCGGTTTGACCCTGGTTTTAGGCTTTATCATCGCCCTGCTTCTCAACCGCAAACTACGCCTTTCAGGACTTTACATCACACTTCTATTTATCCCCTGGATCATCGCCGACATCATTACGGGAATGGTTTTCCGCCTTTTGGTCGTACCCGACTATGGCTTGCTCACCGGCTTTTTACAGAACCCAAGCTTTTTAACTGGCGAAGGCATCTCCATTCTCACTGCACCCCGCCCCATCTCATGGTTTGGCAGCTTCCCTTTCCCGCCCTCGCCCGCCATGATTTATCTGATTCTGGCATCATCCTGGCGAGCTCTGCCCTTCATCACTCTGCTTATTCTGGCGGCTATGCAGACCGTCCCCCATGAAATCATCGAAAGCAGCCTGATCGACGGCGCCAATAGCAGGCAGGTTGTGCGTTACATTATGATCCCGTTGATGTTGCCGACATTGGTCGTCGCGCTTTTCAGCCTTACGCTCAGCGGCATGAACGGCGTGGGCATGATTTTCAGCCTGACAGGAGGCGGGCCGGGCACCTCCACGGAGGTGTTGAGCTATCTACTCTATGCCATTGGCTGGCGACAGCTGTACTTTGGCCGGGCGGCCGCATTGGCGTTAATTATCGCCGTGATCAACTGGCTGCTGATCACCGGCACGCTTCGCATCACGCGTCTGGAACAAAGGAGCAGCTAGGATGAATGACTCCGGGATTTCCAGACGTGGTTGGAATAGCATGTTCGCAAACATCGCCATCCTGTTCGTGCTGGGTTTTGCGATGTTGCCCATCGCCACCACCTTGCTCATCTCTTTCAAAGGGGAAGGAGATATCATCCGCAAACCGCCCAACTTCCTGCCGTGCGACACGCCGGACGGCGGTTTCAGCCTGAGCGAGTGCCGCTGGTCGGTCGAGGGTTACCAGCGCGTCATCGCCCCAAAACCATCCGAAACATCGCCGGTCGGGTTCGCTCTGACCGGACACATGGTGCGAACCTACATCCCCAACTCGTTGCTCTATGCGACCACAACGGCGCTTCTCGTGGTCTTGCTGGCGGGGCTGTCAGGGTATGCCTTCTCCCGCTATCGATTCCGGGGTCACGCCCTGTTGATGACCGGCATCCTCGCCATCACCGGCGTGCCATTGCTGACCAATCTGCTGGCCCTCTATCAGATGGGTGTGACCTTGAGGAAAGCTGACATTCCATTTTGGGATGATCGCATCTTCATCGTGGCGGTGTACATGGGCTTCTACCTGCCGCTAAGTGTGTGGATCGCCAAAGGTTTCTTCGACGCCATCCCCCGTGAATTAGAGGAAGCAGCCGTGATCGACGGCTGTACGCCGGTCGGGGCTCTGATGCGTGTCACCATGCCGCTGGCCTTGCCCGGATTGATGGCGGTGTTTTTGCTTACTTTCGTGAATGTGTGGAATGAATTCATCGCCGGCTATCTGCTGATCGCCAAGAACGAATACAAGCCTGCCATGTTTGGTCTCTACGAATTCCTGGGACAAAACATCATCAATCTACAAGTCATCGCCGCAGCCTGTATCCTCATCGCCCTGCCCATGGTCATCCTGTTTCTGTTCACGCGCCGCAGCTTTTTCAAGGCGATGGTGGAGGGGGCGGTCAAAGGATGAGTGATTCCACACCCGACCTTTCGTCGCTGCCCCTGACACAGTTCAGCGGCCATGTCGCCGCACAGGGTCACGCCATGGCCGGAGCCACAATTGCCGCGTCCGCTGCGCTGGCTTGCGGCCTGGGTGAAGCCTGCGTGCGCATCAGCGCCAATCGTTTGCAGGATGCAGGTATGCAGCGATCCGCCGCATCAGTCGCCGATCGATTGGCGCAGCTTCGTCTCGAATTATTGGCGCTGGCCGACGAAGATGGCGGGGCGATCACGGCTTTTGCGGCGCTGCGCGAGGCGGGACAGACATTGCAGGGTCAGGAACTGCTCTGCCGCTTGCCGGTGAACATGGTCGAACTGGCGGTGGAGGCAGCCATGTTGTTGCAGGATTTCCGCCCCCTGGCCGTGGCAGCCGAAGATGACCTGGAAATGGCGATACGGTTGTTGGACGGTTGCGCCCGTGCCGCCACCCTTCTCCTCGATTCCAACCTACGCATCTGGCCGGAAGAGGATTTGCTGAACGGCTTCGAGCCGCAACTGGCCGGGTTAAGAAGGCGGCTGGGGCGAGTGCAACCGGTCGAGAGCGTTCGATAGTTGATTATCCACCTATGCACAAAACCGTTTTCACCACCGAACGAGGCCATCGCCACCAGCAGGCTGCGCTAAATGCCGCCCCAGACATGCTCGACATCACGATGCTGCGCCAGCCGGATCGGGAGACCCTGCTGGCGGCGCTGGGCGACGCCGAATACCTGATCTCCGAGCGGGTGGGCGTGATCGATGCCGACGTGATTCAAGCCGCCCCCAATCTCAAGCTCATCCTGCGATTGGGCTCGCTCACCTATGACATCGACACCGAGGCGGCGAAAGCGGCGGGCGTCGTCGTCTGTCGCTGGCCGGTGGGCAGCGTGATCCGGGTGGCCGAGCACGTGGTCACACAGATGTTGGCGCTGGGCAAAAAATTGCGCGAGACCGAGGCCGTCGCCCTGGCCGCCAGCGCCGAATGGGGCGAGAGCAAGCGCACCGACGAAGATACTTTTGCCTATAACTGGTCTCGTCGCCGTAACGTCGAGGGTCTATGGGGTCGCACGATCGGCATCCTGGGTTTTGGCGAGATTGGGGCTGAAGTCGCCCGGCGTTTGCAGGGCTGGGATGTGAACCTTCTCTATAGCAAGCGTCGTCGTCTGCCCCCGTCGCTCGAAACCGAACTCGGCTTGATTTATGTCAATGAAAATGAGTTGTTCGGACAAAGTGATTACGTGGTCAACCTGTTGCCCTATTTCCCTGAAACCGATCTGCTCGTCGACCGCAGTTCTTTCGAGCGGATGAAACCGGGCGCATTCCTCGTCAGTTGCGGCAGCGGCAGTGTGCTGAACGAAGCCGATCTGGCCGAGGCTGTGCAAT
The DNA here is from genome assembly GCA_024102915.1 of Caldilineales bacterium. GTDB lineage: Bacteria > Chloroflexota > Anaerolineae > J102 > J102 > JAGFJG01. Next base: position 5,567 of record JAGFJG010000021.1, on the reverse strand, counting down.
CGGGCAAGCTGGACGGCGTCGCCCTCGACACGTTCGAATGGGAGCCGATCCGCCCCGATAATCCCCTGATTCCCTTGGCGCAGTCCGGCTTCAATGTCTTGCTGACTCCACATGTCGCCGCCGGAGCATCCGCCGCTGCCGCCAGTGAACGCATGGCGGATTTCACGAATATCGTCAATCACGTCGAAGACAAACCGCTTAAATATCGCGTGACTTAGCAGACGATGGACGGTAGACGATAGTGGACAAGGTGCATCGTCCATCGTCTATCGTCCCACAGAATTTTCAAGAAAACTGGACGAGAGTCACCATGTCCACCATCCTCATCCAAAACGCCGCTGTCGTCACCATCGATGACAACCGCCGAGTACTGAACCCTGGTTATGTGCTGGTCGAGAACGATCGCATTGTCGATGTGGGCGCGGGTGAACCGCCGAGCGCCGCGCGCAAAGCCGACACGATCATCGACGCCGAACTGATGGCCGTGATGCCCGGTATGGTAAATGCGCACACGCATCTTTTCCAGAGCTTCATCCGGGGGCTGGCCGACGATAAGCCGCTGCTGGATTGGCTAAGAGATGCCATCTGGCCGGTGGCGCAGGCGCTGACCGAGGAGGAGGCTTACGTGGCGGCGATGGTGGGACTGGTCGAGAACCTGAGAGGCGGAGCGACGACCGTCATCGACCACCAGTATATCCACACCGAGCCGGGCAATGACGATGGCGTGTGCCAGGCCGCCGAGGAGTTGGGCATCCGCTTCATGCTGGCCCGTGGCTGGACCGACGTGAACTATCACCCGGCCTTTATGGAACCGCCCGACCGCATTATTGCCGAGACTACACGCGTCCGCGCCAAATGGCATGGGCGTGACGATGACCGCATCCGGGTGGAATTCGGGCCGCTGATCCCCTGGGGCTGCACGGATGAAACCATGCTGCGCACCGGGCAGGTCTCGGCGGACTGGGGGGCGGGCACGCATATCCACGTGGCCGAGACCCGCATCGAGGTGGAGATGAACCTGGAAAGCCGGGGGAATCGCCACATCGAATGGCTGGAGTCGCTTGGGCAGCTTGGGCCAGGCATGCAGCTCGTACATAGCGTGTGGCTCAGCGACGAAGAGATCGACCTGATCGCCGACCGCAATGCCGTGGTTGTACACTGTCCCGTCAGCAATATGTACCTGGCATCCGGCGTGGCCCGCATCCCCGAAATGAAGGCGAAGGGCATCACCATCGCCCTGGCATCGGACGGGCCGGGCAGCAACAACAGCCAGGATATGATGGAAACGCTCAAAGTCACGGCGCTGCTACACAAGGTGAACACGCTGGATGCGATGGCGCTATTGCCGGAGGATGTGCTGTGGATGGCCTGCCGGGGCGGGGCAATCGCTTTCGGTCAGCCGGAACAAATCGGCTCGATCGAAGTCGGCAAAAAGGCTGATCTCGTGCTGGTCGATCTCGACACGCCGCTGGCGATGCCGGTTCATCGTGTGCCCTCGGCCCTGGTCTACAATTGCAGCGCTCGTGATGTTGATACCGTCATCGTCGATGGCCGCATCCTCATGCGTCACAAAGCAATAATCGTCCTCGACGAAAAAGCCCTGCTCGCCCGTGCTCGCGCCGTTTGCGGCAACCTGTTCGAGCGAGCGGGGGTGGTGGTCTAAGGCAAGAGGTCAGAAGTCAGAGATCAGAGGTCAGTCAGAATCCAACCAACAAACCAACCAACAAGCCAGCTTCCAAACCATTCCCATGAACCCCACCGGCAAAACAGCCCTCGTCACCGGCGGCGCCGTACGCGTCGGCAAAGCGATCACCCTGGCGCTGGCGGCAGCGGGCGCAAACGTCGTCATCAACTATAATTCATCATCGCAGGCTGCCGAGGAGACGCTGGCTGAAGCGCGGGCGTTGGGCGTGCAGGCATTGGCTGTGCAGGCCGATATCTCCGATCTGGCGCAGGTGGAAAGCATGGTCGAGCAGGCGGAACAGCAGTTCGGCGGCATCGACATCCTCGTCAACAGCGCCTCTTTGTACAAACAGTCGCCCTTCCCCACTGGCGACCATAGAGCCTGGCATCTCGTCACCGGCATTGGCATCGATGGGCCATATTATGTCACCAATGCTATCGCTCCCGGCATGCTGGGCAGAGGCGAGGGCGTCATCGTCAACATCGCAGATTTGTCGGGCCTGGAACCCTGGCCGAATTACCTGGCGCATGCCGTGAGCAAAGCGGCATTGATGGCGATGAATCGGCAGTGGGCGCTGGAATTGGCTCCGGCCGTACGCGTCAACGCCATCGCTCCCGGCCCGGTGCTGGCCCCCATCGAATACTCGCCCGAGGTGGTCGAGTCCGTCGCCAATATGACCTTGCTCAAGCGCTGGGGCACGCCCGAAGACATCGCTGAGGCCGTGCTCTTCTTCGTGCGTGCAGACTACGTCACCGGCGAATTGCTGGCTGTGGACGGCGGCGAACGCTTCGGGCATCGCAAGCACGGGTACGAGTAAAAATCAACGACCCATGATTAAACATCAATCATCAATCTCCAGTCATCCGGTTGTCGCCATCGCCATCGGTCAGGATAATTACGACCGCATGTTCACGCCCAAAGCCTGGGCCAACCTCAACGCCTTCGCCGAGGTCGTCCATCATCCCGACCCGAACCCCGCCGCCAAACCCGACCTGCTTGCCCTGCTCCCCGCCGCCGACGCCATCATTACCAGTTGGGATGTGGCGGCGCTCGACGCCGATGTGCTGGCGGCAGCGCCCAACCTGCGAGCCATGGCGCACATGGGCGGCAGCGTCAAGCGATTCGTCAGCGAGGCCGTGTGGGAACGGGGCGTCAGTGTTACCAGCGCCGGGCTGGCGCTGGCCATCGATGTGGCCGAAACCACGCTGGGACTGATGATCGTGGGCATGAAGCGCGTGTGGCCGTTGGGTCAGCATGTGCGCGAGGGCGGCTGGCGCGAGACGTCCTGGTGGCCGGCGCGTGAATTGTTCGCCAAGGAGGTCGGGATTATTGGGGCGAGCAATGTGGGCCGCCATGTGATCACACTCCTGCAAAATTTTTCCGTACATATCCTGCTCTATGACCCGTTCGTTTCGGCGGAGGATGCTGACAGGTTGGGCGTGGAAAAGGTCGAGTTGGACGATTTGTTGCAGCGGGCTGATGTCATCTCCCTGCACGCGCCGTCAAAGCCCGACACGTTCCACTTACTCAATGCCGAACGGCTGGCTCTGATGAAGGATGACGCCCTGCTCATCAATACAGCCCGGGGGACATTGATTGACGAACAGGCGCTGATTCGAGAACTCGAAACGGGCCGATTCTTCGCTTTTCTCGATGTCACCGACCCCGAACCGCCCTCGGCCGAAAGCCCCCTTCGCAGCCTGCCCAATGTCGTCGTCATCCCCCACATTGCCGGGTGCATCGAAAACTGCGGGCGCATGGGCGAGCTGGCGGTGGAGGAGCTGCGGCGGTTTTTTGCGGGAGAACCGCCGATTTATCCTGTCCGCCCCGATATGTTTGCACGCATAGGCTGAGTGAGGTTCTCCGTGATTGGTCAGGATGCAGCGCCGCAATCCCAGCCGCCGGGCACGCTCTTTGTGCAAAAAGGCTCGCCGAACCCCTTTGGCGCAAGCGATGCCGAGATGTTCCTGTTCTCGGGCGATGCTGTGTCGGCGCCCATCACACGCATCGTCCCCCTGGGAAATGCTCAACTCCCAGAGTGTCAATTGCCGCTGGCGCACGCATTGCGCATCAAACTCTTGCACTTCAACGACCTGCACGGACGCATTTCCTGTTTCACGCAAGAGGGGACTATCCCGATTTTCTCCAGAGTGGCAGCCTGGCTCAACGCAAAGCGTTCGCGCTATGCCGGCGATGAATATACCCATGTGTTGGCGGCTACGTGCGGCGATGAGATCGGAGGGGCGATTTTCGACGAATTGTTGGGAGATTGCGTGGCGAATTTCCAGCTTCACCCCGCCTATCAGCTCTATTCCCGTGCAGGCGTCGACGTCGGCATTTTCGGAAACCACGACTTCGACCTGGGTTGCGAATTGCTCGCTCACGCCATCGAGCAAGACTTACGCTTTCCCATTCTGGCGGCCAACCTCATCGACAGCCAGGCGCTGGCCGCACACTTTTATACGGCAGCGCTGTTCGTCGTGAAAGGCGTGCGGGTTGGGTTTATTGGACTAACCACTCCCGCCCAAACTCACCCCGACCCGGACGAACCGCAAATCATCACCGACCCGATGCTAACCATCCGCCATCTTCTCCCCGCCATCCGCCCGCTGTGCGATGTCCTGGTCGTTCTCAGCCATCTCGGCCACAGGCTGGGCGAACAAACCGCCAGCGTCGCCATCGCTGGTGATGTCGAACTCGCCCGCAGCCTGCCGCCCGACTCGGTGCACCTGATCGTGGGCGCGCACACCCACAACGTGCTGAACGAGAAGGGTCTCAGCGCCGAGAACATCGTCAACGATATCCCCATCGTGCAGGCGGGAAAGCTGGGCCAATTCGTGGGCGAAGTGGACATCACGGTGCAAAAAGTCGCCGCCGTCACGCACGTCCGCCTGACAACCGTGGCCGATTTGCCGGTCGATCCTATATTTGAGCGAGATTTTGTGCAGCCGTTGGTGCAGCGAGTACAGCCGGAGTGGGAGCGCGTGCTGGGCCGGGTGGCCGCTGATCCCGATCTGAGCACCGACGCCGTGCGCAACGAGTTCGCTGCCGGGGAATCGGCAATGGCCAACTTCATCAGCGACGGCCTGGCGTCCGAAGCGCGCAGGCTGGGCTTTCCCGTGGACTTCGCCTTCATCGATACCTCCATCGTTCGTATGGGCCTGGATGCCGGCGGCATTGTCCGCTACGGGGAATGGTTCGATGTGATGCCATTCGTCGACACCCTGACGCTTTTCGAACTCACCGGCCGCCAACTGGATGAGCTATTGCAAGACAACGCTATTCGCTTCGATCGAATCGGGCAACCCCACACCGAACGAGGTTTCCTCCACTTCAGCAGGGAGATACGCTACACGATCACTCGGGATGCACGCCGTTCGCAGATGCGCGCAATCGCCATCACGGTTGATGGGGCGTCGATTGCCGATCTGCATCAACGTACGTTTCTGGCAGCTTCTAGCAGCTTCGTGCGAGGCCCTGCCGCGCCCTGGGAAACCTATGCGCGCACCCAAAAATCCCACCCCCTGATCGACATTCGTCAACTGCCCCACACTTTCACGCATCACTATACCCGTGACCTGCTGGTGAAGCACATCATCGCCCACGACGGGGTGACGGAAGCGGGCGGCGCGAGGAGAGATGGGAGGATGAAGGTCTTGGGGACTGGGGATTAGATATTGATTTTCGTCATTGATGGATGATGATTGAAGATTAATAGCTGCCTTTTCATGGCGGCATTTAGTCTTTAATCATCAGTATCCAATCATAACCAAAACAAAACATCCAATACCAAATACTTAATCACATGACAACACGCAGACTGAACCGCATTTTCCGGCCCGATGGCCGGGCGCTGATCGTAGCGCTTGACCACGGACTCATC
>JAGFJG010000180.1 GCA_024102915.1 Caldilineales bacterium | reverse complement strand
GATGATCCTGAGCCTGACTTTCGATCACCGGCTGGTGGACGGCGCTCCGGCCGCGCGCTTCTTGCAGCGGGTCAAAGAGTACGTCGAAAAACCATATTTATGGCTGGTAGGAGCGTAGGAGAGGCCAAAATGATGACTTCCAGAGAGCGCGTGCCCTGTGCCCTTAACCATGAAGAACCAGACCGTGGGCCAATCTTTTTTGGCACGTCAGGGGCGACCACGATGCTCGCGCCCGGCTATGAGAAATTCAAGGCTCATCTGAGAATCACCCGGGAGACAACGGTGTTCTGGCGCGGTCTGCAGTATGTGTTGATGGATGAGGAAGTGCTCGCCTGGTCTGGCTCCGATGGCCGGCCGCTGCTACCTGGACCTGCGCCTGCGGCGCTGACCCGCGACATCTCGGCTGACGCATACGTGGATGGCTGGGGTTGCCTGTGGGAGCGACGATCCGGAGTCATCTACTACGAGGTGGTCGACTCACCTATCCGCACCGCCACTATCGAGGATCTCGACTACTACCCCTGGCCTGACTTGGCGCACCCCAGTCGTTTCGTCGGACTGCGGGAGCGGGCCAAGGCGATCCAGGATGCCGGTTACGCTGTGGTGATGATGAGCGGGGTATCACCGTTCGAGCAGTCCTATATGTTGCGCGGAGTCGAGCAGTGGATGCTCGACTTGGCTGCTGACCCTGATTTCGCCATGGCGCTGATGCGTAAGATCACCGACCTGCAGAAAGCAAGCGTGATCGCACTGCTAGACGAGGCCGGCGATTTTGTTGATGTGCTCATAATGGGCGATGATCTCGGCTCGCAGACTTCTACACTGATCTCGCCCAAGATGTACCGTCATTTAGTCAAACCATTCCACATCGAGTTGATATTGGAGATCAAGAAGCGGACCAAGGCCAAGATATTCTATCATTCCGATGGCAATATCATCTCATTGCTGCCCGACTTGATCGAAATCGGGATCGATCTGCTCAACCCTGTTCAGGTCAATGCCGGAGACATGGGCGACACGGCGCGGCTCAAGCGGGAGTTCGGTGACCAGTTGTCCTTCTGCGGCGCCATCGACACCGGTTGGGTGTTGCCGAGTGGCACCCCTGACGATGTGCGCGCCGAGGTACGCCGCCGGATCAAAGACCTGGCGCCGGGCGGCGGCTACATCCTGGCATCAGTGCACTGCATTCAGCCCGATGTGCCGCTGGAAAACGTCATCGCGATGCTCGACGAGGCGAAGGTGGCCGGGAAGTATCCGATTCACCTGTAACGCGCTTCAAATTCACAGAGTCGAAAAAGGATATTTTATGAACACTGCAAGCCTTAGTGGTGTAATAGTGCCGGTAATCACGCCCGTGGATGACAATGAATGTGTCGACGAGCGAGCTTTTCGCCGGAGCATCCGGCGCTTACTTGATGCGGGCGTGCATGCCATTTTCGTCGGCGGTTCGGCCGGCGAGGGGCCGTTGCTGACCTCCAGCGAATGGGAGCGAATGGCAACTATTGCAGCCGATGAAGTCAACGGGACTGCCCCTCTTTTGGGCGGCGCGATTGACACATCCACCCGTCGGGTCATAGAGAAAATCCGGGTGTTCTCCAGCCTTGACTTCCTCTACAGTGTGGTGACGCCCACCTACTACATCACCCTCCGGGCCGAAGAGGAATATCTGCGTCTTTTCGGCGAGTGCGCCGCTGTCGCCGCTGGCATGGAGATCATCGCCTATAATATTCCGGCGTGCGTGGGTTCTGTTATTCCAACGTCGGCCCTCTTCACGGCAGGCGATCGTGGATGGATCAAGTACGTCAAGGAAAGTAGCGGCGACTATACCTATTTTAAGCGGCTGGTTGACGAAGGCAGGGATCATAATCTCAGTATCCTTGAGGGCGAGGAGGGGCACATCGCCCAGGGCATGTTAGCTGGAGCTGTGGGCATCGTGCCCGTCTGTGCGAATTTCGAGCCTGAAACGTTTATCGCAGCCTACGAAGCAGGGATTGCAGGTGACGCCGACGCACTGGTTCCACTTCAGGAACGCATCCTTCTACTGCGCAAAAAGCTACTCCTGGTTAGCCCACTGTGGATCGCTGGCATCAAGTACGCGATGTCGTGCATGGGGCTGGGTTCCGGTAAGACGGTCTCTCCATTGTGCCCGCTGACTGTCGCCGAGCAGCAGAACATTCGTAAGTTCGTCATGGTGAACCAACCGGCTACACCGTTAAGCTCGGAAGTCGATAGGCTGGAGCAAACCGCATGAGTGAGGCTAAACTAGCTACCGTCTTTACTCGAGATGGTTTTGTCGAACTTAGAAATCAGCATTGGCTGTTGCGAGTAAGCATTGACGGCTGGCTCAATCCCGGCTATCTGCTCGACGTCGCACGCAACGTACCCCTGGCTGATGAGGTGTACGCCTACGATCTCAAACTTGCCCCCAAGGGCCAGTCGGGGTTCACGGGCGGAAGGGAGTTAATGAGCGGGTCGGCGGGGGACTTGGTGAGCGCCAACCGAGTGCGCTTCCGCGATTGGACTGCCACCGATTTGCCAGTGGGGGGCAAGGAGGTGCATTTTACCGGCCGCTTCGATTTCGGTCTGCTTGGGCCAACTGATATCGAGATCGAGCACGTATTCCGGCTCCCCGACCTTGATACCTGGTTCGAGGAGCAGATCTGGCTACGGCACCGCTTCGGCCGCGACACCCACGAAGTCCAAAATATCCGTTTCGGTTTCCGCAAGATGATCTTCAGTCGCGATAGCCAGGCCTGGCTCCACGACGCAGACCGCCAGTACATTGTGCCCGTGCCACACCGACGCCGTTGGGGACAGATCGTCGACCATCAGGCGACCTCCTATACTATGAACGATATCGTACCTGGCAAATGGAGCGGAGATCAACTACCAGGCCGTGGCGCCGAGGCCTGGATCTGGACTGATGGCGCCAGGGGCTACCTGATCGCCAAATACAACCGGGAGCAGATTGAATTTTCTTTGGCCGACGGCGAGTTCGTCCTGGCGCCTAGTAAGCGGTCGGAGGACTACTACCAGACCTTCAACCCGCAGATAGCCGGCGGGGCGAATGTATGCTTTCGCTACGCCGGCGTCGGCCGCTACAATCTGACACCAGAAGGAGTTCGCGAGATAGGACCCAACGCCAGGTTTGAATTCGGAGCCACCCGGATTTACCCGGTGGAGGGGGACTGGCAGGACGGCTATACAACATATAAGGGTTTCCTGCTGGAAAAAGGACATATCTGTCCGCCCGACTTCGACCCGCCCCTGCACTGGAACGAACTGTATAACCTAGGTTGGCGTGGAGGCGACAACGCGCCATTGCAGGAACGTCCCAATCTCTTTGCTGAAGCTGCTGTGGCTCAGGACATCGGTGCGGAGGCGTTCTACCTCGACCCGGTCTGGGACGTGGTCGAAGGGAGCAGCATCTGGGATGAAGAGCGACTTGGGCCGCTCGACGGATTCGTCTGCACGATGCGCGACCGCTTCGGCCTGAAAACGTCCCTGCACTTGATGATGCACACTAAAACACTGGATGAGGATCCCCGTATCTACCGGCGCAGACAGGATGGTAGCATCGACATCTGGCCCGGTCTTTACAGCGGCGGGCGCATCTGCGGGGCCTCACCGGCCTGGCAGCAAATGAAAATCGAGCATCTCCTCAAGCTGGCCGCAGCAGGAGTGACGTTCATGATGTTCGATTTCGTCAGCTATGTACCACCCGAGGTGCCGATCAAGAGACTTGAACCGAGTGGTTCGGCCTGTTGGGATCTCGACCACGGACACGAAGTACCGCTCACAATGCAGCGGCACGCCGAAGGGATCTTGAAAGTCATCCAGGCAATCAAGAGCCACTTTCCAAAGGTTCTGATCGAGGCCCATGACCGGGTGACAGGCGGGATGCAGGATTTTCATCCACTGTACTTCCAGCACAGCTTGCCCGATTCGTTCGATGAGAACTGGGGCTTTGAGTATATGTGGGATCCCTTTATGGATCTCCTCTCTGGCAAGGCCCTGTCCCTCTACGAATACAACCTGGCGTATGACATTCCGCTGTACTTGCACATCCATTGCGGCCAGGACAATGATCGGATGTTGGCGTTTTGGTGGTACGCTTCGACTTGCCGGCATCTGGGCATCGGCGGCGTCAAGGACCCGGAAAGCCTGCTCTACCAGGCGCTGAAGCAAGCCGTTACCACGTATCGGCGTCTGAAGCCCTTCTTTACGCGCGGACGATTCATTGGTGTCGAGCCGCTCGTCCACGGTCACGCCCTGCCCGAGCAGGGCGAAGCCGTCTTTATTCTGTTCAATCTGGGTAGCACGCCGATTACGCGACGTGTCGATATAGCGGCCAGTGAGGTTGGTGTTACAGCCATTCATTCCATGCACAACGCTGAGGTGCGCCTGGAAGCAGGTTTGCTCTCGTTTTCAGTCGAGGTACCAGCTCTCAGCCCCTTGTTGGTTGAAGTCAATACAGGTTAGATTCGTCATTCTATAAAGGAGAGTATTCCCATGTCACCGTTTAAAGTCGTCATCACCGATTTCGGAGACCCGGATCACAGCCTCGAAGCCGGCGTCCTTGATACCTCAGGACTCGACATCGATCTCGTTCGCCTTCAGACCAGGGATCCCGAAGAATTGATCCCGCATGTCACAGACGCCGACGCCCTCATCGTGCAGTGGGCCACGATTAACCGCAAAGTGGTCGAAACCATGCCCCGGTGCAAAGTCATCTCCCGCTATGGTATCGGCGTGGATATGGTAGATCTTCAGGCCGCAGGCGAGCACGGTATCCCGGTGGCCAATGTACCAGACTTCTGCATGGAGGAAGTCAGCGACTCCACTATTGGCTTCGTATTCGATCTCAGTCGTCGCACTTTTATTCTTGACCGGTACGTACGTTCGGGAGGCTGGGGATCGACACAAGCCCTACCCTATTGGCCCCCGCCTCGCCTCCGTGGCCAGATTCTCGGCATTGTCGGGTTGGGTAACATCGGCAGGGCGGTGGCGCACAAGGCCAGCTGCCTGGGCTTGAAGCTACTTGGCCACGACCCTTATGTCAAGTCAGAACATCTATCCGAGCTGGATGTGGAACTAGTCACGCTGGATGACCTCTTGCTTCGCTCAGATTATGTTTCCTTGCACTGTCCCCTGAACGATGAAACGCTAGGATTGATCGGCGCATCTCAGTTGGCGCTGATGAAGCCGAGCGCTTGCCTGATCAATATGGCTCGCGGTCCGGTAGTCGTTCAATCTGCGCTCTACGACGCCCTGGTAAACCATACGATCACTGCCGCGGCGCTGGATGTGCTCGAGCAAGAACCGCCAAAACCCGACGAGCCGCTGCTCCATCTGGACAACGTTATCATCACGCCCCATTCATCGAGCGGGTCCACCGAGGCTGTCGTCCAGTTACGCCGCGACACGGCGCAAAACGTGGTAGATGCGCTGAGCGGTAAGAAGCCGCGCTCAATCGTGAATTGTAAAGCCTTGGGGTGGACTTGAATGTTAAAGAAAGAGAACCTGCTCCGTGCTATCATCCGTAATAGCCCCGACCACGTTCCAGTCAGACGCCTTGACAGCAGCATTCCTGGGATGGTACGAATCATCTATAAGGACAGCCGGGCGCTGCTGAGCGGCACAGACCGGTGGGGTGTGCCCTGGGCTGGTGGCGTCGCAGCCACCAGCGAGTGGGATGCCGAAATACAAGGGTATCCGGTCAATCATCCGTTACAGAATCTGGCCGATCTGGAAACCTATCCATTCCCTGACCCAAATGAGTCGGGGATCATGGATGGCCTACTGGACGGTGTGGATCGGGAACAGGTATTGGTTACCGGGGAGATTTGTTTCCCGGTCCAGGACCGGGCGCACTTGTTGATGGGGCTAGAAAACTTCTGTATGGCCGCGCTGGATCAACCCGATCGAGTGCGCGCCCTGCTGCGCCGGATCGCCGACTACCAAATCGGGATCGTATACCGATATCTTGCCATGGGAGCTGACATCATCCGAGGGCTGGATGATTATGGCGGCCAACGAGCGCTCTTGCTCGGGCCCAAGTTGTGGCGAAGCCTGGTCAAACCGGAGTTGACGCGGATCGTTAAGGTCGCCAAGGACGGTGGAGCCCTGTTCTGGCTGCACTCTTGCGGCCATGTCATGGAGATAGTCGAGATCGGCGTTGACGTGCTCGACCCGGTGCAGGTGCGCGCCAATGATCAGGCTGAGGCCCAGCGTCTGTACGGCGACAAGATCTGCTTCATGGGCGGTATCGACACACAACATCTGCTCACCCAGGACACGCCGGAGGAAATCACAGCGGAAGTACGGGAACGCATCCGCCTGCTGGCGCCGGGTGGCGGCTTCATCCTTGCCCCAGATACGTTGATCCCTGTGCCGCAGGTCAACTACCGGGCCTACCTTGAGGCGGGCGAGAAGTATGGTCGTTACGCTTTGCTCCATTAAGGAATAATTATGTCTTTTATCGGCATCGACCTCGGCACATCATTTATCAAAGGTGCGGTGCTTGACACTGAGTCCCTGGCAATTGAGCACATCCGCCGTGTCCCGTTTCCCGACCCGCTGCCCAACCTACCGGTGCTGCACCGCGAATTCGATCCAATCGCAATCCTGGACGCAACGCACAATCTATTGGCCGATCTGCTAACCGCCATAGACGGTGCCGAGGTTTGCGACGGGATCTTGATGTGCAGCCAGATGCACGGGTTGGTATTCACCACGGAGGGAGGGGAGCCGTGCTCAACCGTGGTGAACTGGCAGGATCAACGAGTGCTGGAACCGCATCCTTCTGGCCAGGGAACTTACCTCGACGTGCTTGCGCGGCACATCAGCCCGGACGAGTTGCGCCAGCTTGGCAACGAACTACATCCGGGTCAACCGGTCGGCGTCCTATTCTGGTTGGCTGAGCAGGGTCGGCTACCGGCAGTCGATCTGGTCTTGGCCTCGCTACCAGATTTTGTGCTCGGCAACCTGTGTGGAACGCTCCCCACGATCGAAGTGACCAACGCTGCGGCTCATGGTGCGCTCAACCGAAAGACGATGGATTGGCATCACGGGGTCATTAGCAAGCTCGGTCTTGGCAGTCTGCGCTGGCCGCTGTTACGGCAGCAGGGTGAAGTGGTGGGCATATTCCAAGTCGGGGGGCGATCGATTCCCTGCTATACGCCGGTGGGAGATTACCAGTGTTCGTTGGTTGGCGCTCTGCTGCAGGGCGGCGAGCTCTCGCTCAATATTTCAACCGGCTCGCAGGTCAGCACGCTCAAGTCTACGCTCGAGTTCGGCAACTATCAGACCCGTCCATTTTTCGACGACCGCTTCCTGGCCACCATTACCCACATCCCGGCCGGTCGCGCCCTGACCGCCCTGGTCCGGCTGCTAGCAGAGCTGGCTGTGGGCCAAGGGATGGCTCTGCCGGAGCCGTGGAGTTATATTTCGCAAATGGCAAGCCTAGCAGGGCCGACGCAAATGCGCGCAAAACTGGCTTTCTTCAACTCATCTTGTGGCGACCACGGCGAGTTCACGAACATACGTGAAGAGGAGTTAACTGTCGGCCATCTCTTCCGCGCCGCTTTCCAGAACATGGCCGATAATTACTATGACTCGGCGCAGCGGCTCCTCGCCGGCGAAACGGACGGGACGCCGCCGTGGCACAACCTGGTCTTCTCCGGCGGACTGGTCCAGAAGATCGATACGCTACGCGATCTAATCGTCGACCGCTTCGGCGTGGGCTATCGCGTCTGTCCGACGTCCGAAGACACTCTACTCGGTCTGCTTGCACTCGGGCTTGCGTTCACTAGGCGCACGACTTCCGTGGCGGAAGCCATGGGGCAAATCTCTGGTGTATATGGCAGCGAAGCAATAACGCGAAATTAGCGATGGCCATCATCGAACCACCAAGCGACCGAAAAGCAGAGCGACTCGGGAATGGACTGGGAGACATGAATGGGCTTTCCTGGTCCTGCAACTGGCCGAATATTTTGGGTGCCCAGGATCTTGTCGTCAGCAAGAAGGAAAAGTGCATCCTTCGTGATCTGGCGAAACGCGTGGCCGAGATCGCAGCCCATCCGGGGCAGGAGGAAAAGAAGAGGTTATGGCTCGAACATAACGCCCTCGGCGAGACCCGTCCCCTCATTTTCGCCGATCCAGAAAATGCATGGTATGAGCTCATCCCGGCAACTCAACTGGAAACTGAGGGCAGTCTTGCACGCTTGTGGGAGTTCCGGCTGCGAAAGGAAATCTACTGGGCTGAACGGATCGGTGATGACAGGGTCATCGAGCCTGCCTTTTCCGTCTATCACATCTATGACGAGAGCACACGGGGTCTCGAAGCTAAGCTCATCGGTGACGGCGGCGATGGGGCTTACCGCTGGGACGCCCCCCTAACGGATTACAGTGACCTGGACAAGCTGAGATTCAGGCGTATCAACGTCAACGCCGAGAAAACGCATCGGCTCCATGATCTTGCGCTTGAAGTCCTGGGGGATATCCTTCCCGTGAGGCTTGAGGGCGTGTGGTGGTGGTCTTTCGGGATGACTTCGGACCTAATTCTGTTGCGGGGATTTCAGCAAGTGCTGTACGACATGTTCGACAACCCTGATGGTCTGCACCGACTGATGGTTTTTTTGAGGGACGAGAATCTCGCAAAGCTGGATTTCCTGGAAGCGAACGGACTGCTTTCACTCAATAACGGCGGCGATTATATCGGCACGGGAGGTTATGGGTGGTCGGACGAGCTTCCTACTTCAGGATTTGACGGCAAGATGACTAGAACTCGTGACATGTGGGGGTTCGGCGAAAGCCAGGAAACCATTGGCGTTTCACCCGACATGTTTGAGGAGTTTGTCTTTGCCTACCAGCTTCCCATCCTTGAGCGCTTCGGGCTGAATATCTACGGCTGCTGTGAGCCCTTGGACCGACGTTTCGATATCATCAAGCGGATTCCCCGGCTGAGGAAAGTGACCGTGTCGCCCTGGTTGGATATAGAGGGGATGGCCGAACAACTCGGTAGCGACTATATCTACACGCACAAGGTCAATCCGGCCGAGATCGCAGTTTCTACAATCGATGCAGAACGGATCAGAAAGGGTTTGTGCGATATGCTGAGAGCGACTTCAAAGAACCGGTGTCACGTCGAGATCCTGATGCGTGATATCCTCACGCTGAGCGGGAACCCGGAGAATATCATCCATTGGACTCAGATCGCGCGTGAAGAGAGTGAGCTTGTTTGAGGAGGTCCCGCTTCGGGAGTGGTGAGTTTCTGGCGACTACCCCAGTTGTATGTCCAGATACCACTCATACACCGCCCCACCTCTGACTGTCGAACACTCCCCGCGCACACGGGCTAAGTCCAGGCGGTCAAAGCTTGCGGTCGCTGGCTCCAGAAAGATACTATAGAGATCTTGCCAGCCGCCCTGATCAGGCAGCACAGCAAGATATGGCACCTGCTCGGCTGGCCAGATTAGCCGGAGCTCGCATCCGCTTTGGGGGTAGGTCAGCATGCACCAGCCCTCTGGAATCCTGCCTTTGACGAAATATTTGACAACATCGTTGGCCGCCTTCGGTTGCATCCGCCGCAGGTCACGCTTACGACCGTCCGACAGGGTCGCGACCGGCCAATCGAACTCGTCACCATAGCGTCCCAGGCTGCCGTCAAAGCTCAGCGCTGTGACGATCTTACGCACACCGTCTGGTAGCGCCAGTTCAGCGTCTTCTTCCAGGTTGAGCATCATGTGTGCGGCCCACATGAAATCAAGATCGAAATTAGATAGATTGGTCAAGCGGTAATCGGCATGTAACGTCGCACCGTCAATGAGGGATATCCACTTTTCCAGCCGGTATGGAAAGCGTACGCCATGGACCGCAAAATGTAGACGATCAGAGTCCCTTTCTCTGCCGGAGGCCGGGTCTTGTTTTACAATCGTGTACACCCAGGGGATGCTCCACACTTCGCCGTGGTCCGGGACGGGCGTGCCGCGCCACGGGTATCCCTCATAGAAACAGGTGTCGATGCTAGGGAACATCTCATCGAAACCCGAACATTCCCCTTGCTCAACGTAATCACCATTATAGGAAGCCAGTCGGTACTTCTCGTTGGGGTGTTGCACCAATAATTCAAGATTCGCCGGTTTATAGATTAGTGAACAGAGTTTAGCCCCAACACCGGGCAGAAATTGGGCGGCAATGGTCTGCGACTCCAGCGTGATCGCCGGCTGATCTTTGTAGCGCGATGAGTGAATCGTGGAGATCATTTCCGATACATCAACAGCTCGCCCTGCGACATCAAATGGGGCCGGACTTCGGGCGCAAGTTCTTTGCACGCATCCAGAAACTGCGTCGGGCTGCCGCCGTGTTCGGCAAACATCCAGAAATGGCACGGGATCGCGACCTTGGCGTGTGCGTCCTGCGCCAGTTGCGCCGCCTCGACGCCGTCCAGGTTGCCGTACGCGCCGTTGATCGGCGGTATGATCACATCGACGCCTGCGGCGAAGATGTCCTGCCACTTGTCCGGCCGGTACGCCGTGTCAGCCACCTGCCAGACCGCGATGTCGCCTGACCGAATGATCAACCCCAATGCTTCCGGGGCCAGATCCCTGTGATCGGCGAAGACCGCGGTCAGACTGAGGTCGCCAACCGTCAACGTTTCACCCTCGTGGATGATGGTGTAGCGATCTTCCTTCACGCCAAGCTTCTCGAACTCGACGCGGCAGTCGGGCGCAGCAATAAAGTGGATGTGTGGGTTGCGGGCCAACACCGGAATCGCATCATAGTCGAAGTGATCAGGGTGCGAGTGCGTACAAACTACGGCGTCGGCCTCCACGTCCTCGGGAGCGAGTGGAGGCGGCATAATGCGCTTGAATCCGTATAGCACGTCGCTCAACATCCGATGGACGCAATCGCTGAGATAGGCATCGACGTAGACGATGGCGCCACCCGCTGTCTTGTAGACGAATCCCGCCTGAGCCAGCCAGAAGATCGCCAGGCTGCCGGACTCGACCTGAAGTTGCTTGATTTGTGAGGCGAGTTTGTTGCTCATCATTGACCCCTGAAGCGACAATGGCTACGAATGCACGAGATTTGAAGATGGAAAACGCAGATCGCTTATGAGGTTCAATTACGGATGTCACGAATCAATTCGAGGATTTCCGCGGTCGTAGCAGCCATCGCGTCGTAATTGCTGGTGTTGAGATATTCTTTCTTGATCAGATTTCCGCCGATGCCGACCGCTGCCACGCCAGCCTTGAACCAGGCGGAAAGACCGGCTCTGGACGCATCCACCCCGCCGGTGGGCAAGATTCGCGTCCAGGGGCAGGGACCGAGAATAGCTTTCACGAATTCAGGCCCGCCTACCGAATCGCCAGGAAACATCTTGACGATCTCAACGCCTAATTCTTCGGACTTTGCAATCTCTGTGGCGGTGCCGCAACCAGGAAGGTAAGTGATCTTACGCCGGTTGCAGAAGCGAGCGACCTCTGAGTTCAGATAAGGACCAACAATAAAATTGGCGCCATATGCTGCGTATAGCGCGGCAGTTGGTGCATCCATGATGGAACCGACGCCCAGAATCAAATCGGGGAGCTCGCGTTGGCAATATCGGGAGAGTTCCTTAAACACATCAGGCGCGAAATCGCCTCGGTTTGTGAACTCCAAAAGACGACTGCCACCGGTAGAGATCGCCCAGGCGACCTTCTTGGCGACTTCCACGTCAGCGTTATAGAAGATCGGCACCAAGCCAGAGTCAACGATGGTGTTGAGTACTTCGAGTCGGGTGAACTTTGCCATGACGCTCTCGCGAAAATCATAGGTCAAAAATTGT
This sequence comes from Caldilineales bacterium, assembly GCA_024102915.1. GTDB lineage: Bacteria > Chloroflexota > Anaerolineae > J102 > J102 > JAGFJG01. The sequence continues at coordinate 395 of JAGFJG010000180.1, read as the reverse complement.
TAACAGTTAACAGTATATTGGTGAGCTGGAATTTTGTCAACGCTGAGGGAGTGTCGAAACTCATGGGCAAGCGAAGTCAATCAAGTGAGCAGGATAGTGAGGATGAGACCTTTTGAAAAGCTGTCTACGGTTCCCGGCAAAGACGAAGAGTCGTACAGCCCTCCGCAAGGGTTCAGCGTAGCGAGAAAAACAGCGTGACCGCCGCGCTAATCGTGCCAGATAGTGGCGCAGTTCTGAGTTATCCGCTTCCACGGAGTAGGTTTCGCTCTTGGGTAGTGGATCAGAATTGACTGATAGCATCAAGTCTTTGAATATTGTAACGGAAGATGAAAAGCCTCAACACAAGTTCGTGGAAGTAATCCGACTTCGAGAAGGAAAGCGTTTTACGAACGAAT
>JAGFJG010000146.1 GCA_024102915.1 Caldilineales bacterium | reverse complement strand
TTATTTACGCCGGGGTGGAATGCGTTTATACTCTGCGCCTGAACGCGTGCTGGACATGACGAAGGCTTCGACGCCGGCAGTCTAGACGTCTAGATTGAAGTCACAAAGAGAACAGTAGTTATTTCTCGACGATGGACGACCGACGAGAGACGATGCAAGCGTTTTGCCAGTGCATTCGCCATCGTCCAATAATCTATCGTCAATCCGGACAGCCATCCCATTACTCTCACAACGGAGAAACAACATGTCGGACGAACGAACAAATGCGCAGGATGCCGCAGAGCTGGCAGCAATCGGCAGCGAGATCGAAGCCGAAGCAGGCGCCCTCGATATGATCGAAGGCATGGAAGATGTCGATACCGCCCTGGCAATCGGTGATCTCAGTCGGGAAGAACTGGCGGCGGGCGCAAGTGATGTCACGCGTGGCATCGATGCCTTGCTGGTCTCACAACGCGCGGCAGCGCTCAGCCAGGTCGTCGCTGGCGCCGGCGTCACCGATATGGCCGAAGCTGTGGAGATGCTGGCTGCCTCTGACGATATCGCCGTGCAGTCGGCCCTGGTGAGCACGATGGCCGCTGACGATCTGAGGGTGGGGATGGACATCGCCGCTATCGCCGGACAGTTGCAGGCGGCCAGTGGCGTTGTCGACCTGATGGACATGCCAATCCTGGCGGCCTTCCTCAACCTGAAGAGCGATGAATTGCAGGATATCGCCGTCGATACCGTATTGCGAGCAGGCGCAACGCGCGCTCTCTCGGCGGCGATGGCGGCGACAGGCTCGAATATCGCCAATTTGGGCGAAAACGAAATGGCGGAAGGCTTGACCCGCATCGCTGTCGCCGGTGAAATGTCTGCGCGCAGCGACGCCTTGGCCGAAGCCGGCGTCGATCTGACCGCTCAGGGCCTGACCGAATTGGCGGCGGCAAAAGGACTGCGCGAGGCGGCTGTGGAATTGGGCGCGCAGGGCATCGCCGAAATCGCCGCAGGCGCGGAAGAAATGGGTGAGGCTGAGGTTCTGGCCGATGTGGCGGACGCGCTGATGGAAGGGGGCGACTAAACTGACGTCAATTTGAGACTGCTACAGTTATCTCACGGTCGACGATTGACCATTGACGATAGACGATGGCGATTACGCTGGCAAACTCCCTTCAACCGTCCATCGTCCGTCGTCCACCGTCGAGTAGAAAACCACCCTTCTCGTTACGCCTTTAGTTTAGACTGAAATAACCTCTTCTGGCATCAACCTGCCAGTGATCGGCAACCAAGACCTCCCGCAGATTGGGAGGTCTTTTTGTTGGAAAAGTCGCTTTCATGTCGGTTTGTCGGCATTACCTAAATTGAAGTAAAGTGAACTGATCGAAACACCCAGACTGCCACCCAGATCGTATTACGGATAATGACCTCGCATCAGGCGCGCAGATTAATACCCCACTTCATCCTCGACCGATATGTCGAGGGAGAGCGGCGCGGGCGATTTCAGGCGGTGACGATGTTTGTGGACATCTCAGGGTTCACACGCCTGACTGAAGGCCTGATGCAACATGACAAAGATGGCGCGGAAGTGCTGACCGAAGTCCTCAACGGCATCTTTGGCCCCATCGTGCACGAGGTCTATGCTCGCGGCGGGATGATCTCGACCTTTGCGGGCGACGCCTTCACAGCCATATTCCCTTTGCAATCGCCCGAAACATATATTCAGGCGGCGCAATCGGCGCTGTTCATCCAGGAATTCTTTGCCACGCATGGTCGGGTCAGCACTCGCTATGGCGATTATGATATGGCGGTGAAGGTGGGGCTGGGTGATGGCGAAACGCAATGGGGCATTCTGGGGCCGGAGCGCATGCACACCTATTTCTTCGGCGGCGAGGCTGTCGATGCCTGCGCCCACGCCGAGCACCATGCCGAGCCGGGAGATATCATTCTCATCCCGTCGTTGCAGAGCCATCTGGAAGGCATTGCGCAATTAGACAATCATGGCGATCACTGTCATCTCCTGGCCCTGACCGCCGCTCCGGCAGCCAGCTATCCAATGCCAGCCGCCCCCGATCCGGCGGTGATGCGAGTTTTCTTGAATGATTCAGTGGTGGATTTCGCCGCTGAAGCCGAGTTCCGTAACGTCTGTAGCGTCTTCATTTCCTTTGAAGAGCCTGACAAAGAGGATGATCTCGATCATCTTGTCAGTTCCGTGATGCAATTGAGCAAGCGGTATGGCGGCTATTTCAACAAGTTGGATTTTGGCGATAAAGGCGGGGTGATGCTGGCGCTTTTCGGCGCGCCCATCTCCCATGAGAACGATCTGCAACGTGCAGCCGATATGCTTCTGGCGCTGACAAAAGTGGACACGGACTGCAACTGGCGGGTCGGGCTGACGTTTGGGCCGGTCTATGCCGGGATCGTCGGCAGTGAAGTGCGTTGTGAATACACCGGCATCGGCGACATCGTCAATCTGTCGGCCCGCCTGATGATGCAGGCGAACTGGCGTGAAACCTGGTGCTCGCGCCAGGTGACCGAGATGTTGGGTGAAGCCTACGAATTTGAGGACATGGGCGTTTTCAAGCTCAAAGGCAAGCAGGGAGAAATTCCGGCGTTCAAGCTGTTGCATAAGCACGAGTCTCCGGCGGGCAGTCTGTATTCGGGTAGGCTGATTGGTCGCGAAACGGAATTGGCAGCGTTGCGACAATTTGTGCAGCCTCTGTTTCAGCACGACGCCAGCAAGGCGGATTCTTTCGCCGGCGTCATGTATGTATATGGCGAAGCAGGCATGGGCAAAAGCCGCCTGATTTACGATTTCAGGCAGGAATTGGCGGAGCAACACCTGCTGCGCTGGGCTTATTGTCCGGCTGAGGGCATCCTGCAGCAGTCGCTCAATCCATTCACCTATTTCCTGCGCAGCTATTTCCGCCAGGAGACCAACCTCTCCCCCACTGACAACCGCACCCGATTTCTGGAAGCGCTCGACCAGCTTTCGGATGCGATACCGGCGGAGCGGGTCGAGGGCGAGGAAATCTTGCGCGAACTGCAACGCACGCGCTCGATGCTGGGGGCGATGGTGGATCTCTTCTGGCCGGGTTCATTGTACGAAAGTCTGGAGCCCAAGCTGCGCTTTGAAAACACGCTGCTGGCGTTCACAGCGCTGATCAAAGCCGAAAGCCTGGTGCAGCCTGTCGTGATCGAGATCGATGACGGCAGCGCCATCGATGCGGACACGCACACGATGCTGCAAACCCTGACCCGTGATTTGCATGGCTATCGCGCGGCAATCATTTTCAGCAGCCGCTACAACGACGACGGCAGCAAATTCCAACTAGACCTCTCCGCAACCACCCCCACATCAGAGATCGAACTGCAATATCTTGGCGAGGAAAGTCTCAAAAAATTCATCGAACAGGTCCTAGAAACTGCGGTGAGCGGCGAAACGGCGCATTTTCTAGCCGAGCAGTCGAATGGAAATCCCTTTTTCGCCGAGCAGCTTGCCCTCGACCTGCGTGAGCGAGGCCTGTTGGTGGAGGATGCGGGCATGCTTGTGCTGGGCGATGTCAAATCCACCGATGTCCCCACCGGCATCAATGCCCTGCTGATCGCCCGGCTCGACCGTCTGACAAACGAAATCAAGCAAACTGTGCAGACGGCTTCGGTTTTGGGCCGCGAGTTTATGCTGCAAGTATTGTGGCACATGCTGGCGGGTGATCCCGACTTCGCCCGCAAGGTAGACGTCGTCGAAAACGAGGATATCTGGTCGGCGCTGTCCGAGATTCGCTACCTCTTCAAACACGCTTTGATGCGTGACACCGCCTATGAGATGCAACTACGGGCGCGATTGCGCGAGTTGCATCGCCTGGCCGCCGAAGCCATCGAAGCGCTCTACTGGGATGAACTGGCAAGCCATTACGCCGACCTCGCTTACCATTACGAAAAAGCCGAAGTCATCCCGAAAGCCCGCGAATATCTGCGCCTGGCCGCCGACCATGCCCAGGAGAACTATCAGAACAAGATTGCGCTCTCGCTCTATGAGCGTTTGCTGAATTACGTCGAGCCCGATGAATTAGAGCGGGTGGATATTCACGAGCAGCGCGCCAATATCTTCGCCAACACCAGCATGCATGATCAGGCATTGGCCGAATACAAGACTGCTCTGGCTGAACTGTTGCAGCAAAATGACGCCAACCAGAATGCAGTCTGGGCGCCCAAATTATATCGCAAGGCCGCCTGGGCATATATGAACAAAGGCGAATACGGCGTGGCATTGCAATGGTTGGAACGAGCCGAAGGCGCAGCGGGGGCTGAAAACGCCTTTGAGATGGCGCGCATCGACACATCCGTAGCCGCCATTCTTTATCGTCAGGGGGAGACGACAGCTGCTCTACAACGTTGCCAACACGGCCTGCAAATCGCGGAAGCGGCGCATGATTCCAAGGAAGTGGCGCATGCTTACATGCTGCGCGGCACGATCAATACCGGCCTGGGTGAACTGGACGAGGCTATTGTGGATTACACTACCAGCCTGGAAGTGAGCCGCGAGCTGGAAGACTTGCGCCAGCAGAGCGAAGCGGCCAATAGCCTGGGAGCAGTGTATCATTACAAGGCGAGTTGGGAGCAGGCGATCACAAACTATGCTGAAGCGCTCACCATCGCCGAAGAGATCGGTTACGTGGATCAGCAGGCCACGGTCTCCAACAATATGGGCGAGATCTATGTGATCCGTGGCGAATTCGACGAGGCTGAGAAACGTTTCGAGACTTGCCTGAACACGTGGCGCAGAACCGGGTTCCAATTGGGCGTCGCCATTTCCCACCGAAATCTGGCGCAGATCGCCATCTTCCGAGAAGAGTGGGACAAAGCCCTGGAACACATTCAGGATGGTCTCAACACATTGGAACAACTTGGCGCTCGCAATATGATGACGGCCGACATCTACTTGCTGGCGGCGGAGGCCAGGCTGGGCCAGGGACGCTGGCAGGATGCCTGGGACAATTACAAGGCCGCTTATGACCTGGCTAAATCGCAAGATTTGAAGCTTGTGGAGGGTAATTCGTTGCGCATGCTGGGACGCCTGCATTGCGAAAATAGCGAATGGCAAGAGGCCGAAACTGCGCTTCAGGCCAGCCGCCGAATGGCAGATGAGTTGGGGATGCGGCTGGAACTCGGCCAGACCTTGCTCGACCTGGGCAAACTCTATCGCCAGCGATACCAGAGCAGCCAGCTTGAAGATGATCGGGCCACAGCCGTCGAATATACGCAGCAAGCAATCGCTTTGTTTGAAGGCATGGACGCCCAGTGGGATTTGCAGCGGGCGCGCGGAGTCCTCGCCGATCTAAGCCAATAGTGCTTCCACACCTTTGGCGGATCAGGTGCGGTTGGTTCGGGGAAAGGAATTGTGTACAATAGGCGCTGCTATCTGAAATTCTTAATCCTTCCATACTTTTTTGTAAACATCATCAATCATGACCAAGAAAACCAGCTCTTCCACCAGCCGCCGTGAAGCCCGCCGCCAACGTGAAACCAAGCAGAAACGCCAACGATACATCGCTCTTGCGGTCATCGTGGCTGGCGTCGTCCTCATTTTGGGGTTGGTGTGGTGGAGCAACCGCCCGCAGCCCATCGAACTTACTGACGTGAATACCGAGCAGGCGCCCGGCGCCGATGGCCTGGCCTGGGGCGGGCCTGAGGGCGCACCGGTCGTTCTCGTGGATTTTAGCGATTTTCAATGTCAGTTTTGTGGCAGACACGCCACCGAAACCGTTCCTGATCTCATGGCCCGGTACGGCGATAACCCCAACTTCCGTTATGAGTACCGGCCATTCGTGCTCTTTGCAGGCTCGGTATCACAGAACGCTGCCGAGGCGGCTGTCTGCGCGGCCGAGCAGAACAGGTTCTGGCCCTATCATGATGTCCTCTTCTCCAATCAAGGTGCAGAAGCCTCAGGCGTATTTACCGATGACAATCTGCGGGCGATGGCCGAAGCTGTCGGCATGGATATGGGTGCGTTCAATGATTGCTATCGTAGCGGCGTCGCCAAGCGCACCGTCAATGACGCCGTTTCCGAGGGCCGCCGCCTGGGCGTGACATCAACCCCATCGTTCTTCCTCAACGGTGAACTTATTTCGGGCGCACAACCCGCGAGCGTATTTATTGATGCCATCGACGCTGCCCTGGCGAATGCCGGCGCGTAGGCGCAAAAATTAGCGATTGGGTGTTGGATATTGGGGTCGAGTGATGACAATATCCAATACCCAATATCGTCATTAAGGCTTTGACAAGCGCAGCGTCCGGCGTTCTTCGTCGCTGAGAAACGCTATCGCCAGGGCGTTGGATTGGGCCTGGCGAATCTGTTCGGGTGAGAGTCCGGCGGCAGGAGCGGCGACGTTGAATTCGTATGGCAGATCGATGGCCGAGATAGCCGGGTCGTCGGAGTTGATGGTGGCGAGCAGGCCCCGGTCGAGCCAGGGTTTGAGCGGGTGAGAAGGATAGTCGGGGACGGTGGATGTCTGTACATTGCTGGTAAGGTTGGCTTCGATGCCAATTTCAAGGCTCGCCATATGGTCGAGCAAGGCGGGGTCTTCGCCCGCACGCACGGCATGACCGATGCGTTCGGCGCCAAGCCCCCGGATAGCCTGCCACACGCTTTCTGGCCCGGCGGCTTCGCCCGCGTGCACGGTGATGCGCCAGCCCACATCTCTGGCCCTGGCAAAGTGCGGGACGAATAACTCGCCCGGCCAGTTGGCCTCATCTCCGGCCAGGTCGAGGGCGACGATGCGATCCCGTTGGCTCAACAGCGCACCCAGTTCCCGCCAGCCGCTCTCCACGCCAAAATGGCGGCTGATGATGCCGATCAGGTTGGCCCGCACGCCTGTATCACGCGCACCCGCTTCCACGCCGTCGGCCACCGCCTCGACCACGCCGGCCGGGTCCAGTCCGTGCGCCTGGGCCATGAACACCGGGCTGAAACGCAGTTCAATGTAGGCGATGCCCTCGTTGCGGGCGTCTTCCACATTTTCGTAGGCGATGCGGTGACAGGCGTCATAGTCGACCAGCACGCCGGTCATCCATTTGAATTTCTCCAGAAAAGCCATCACGCCCGGCTGCGGCGTCGTGACCTGGACATGCGGGCGGAGGTCTTCGATATCCCAGGCCGGGAGAGGGAGATTGTGCTGTCGGCCCAGGTCGAGGATGGTTTGCAGGCGCACCGAACCGTCGAGGTGGCGGTGCAGGTCGAGGAGGGGCAAGGAGGGGTCGATCATCACGCTGATTCCACGAAGATAAAAACCAAATCATTGACGTTGGTGCGGGTGGGGCCAGTCATTAGCAGATTGCCAGTCGCTTGCAGAAAGGGATAGGCGTCATGGCGGGCGAGATGGGCGTGGGCGTCCAGGCCGATGGCCCGCCCGCTGTCCATTGTATCACCATCGGCGAAACCGCCGGCGGCATCGGTGGGGCCATCCGTGCCGTCGGTTGCCAGTGACACCACCGTAATCCCCTGCATGCCGTCGAGCAGCAGCGCCGCGGCCAGCGCCAGTTCTTGGTTGCGCCCGCCCTTGCCGTGATCTTCGCCCAGACTGACGGTGGTCTCGCCGCCGAGGATGAGGCAGGCGGGCGGGGACACGGGACGCCGGTGGGTTTGCACCTCGCGGGCCAGAGCGACGGCCAGCCGAGCGATCGATGCAGCCTCGCCCTCGATGAAAGTGCTGAGGATAAGGCTGTCGTAGCCCTGGCGTTCGGCTTCTTCCCTGGCTGCGGCGGCAGCGACGGCGTTGTCGGCGACGATCACCGTCTGGACGCGCTCGAATGCCACATCTCCGGGTTTGGGCGTGTCGGGCAGGTCGCCGACCAATCCGGCTTGCAGGCGGGTGTGAACGGGGCGGGGCAAACGGTCGCCAAGTTGATAGCGCTCGACCACGCCCCAGGCATCGGCCCAGGTGGTTTGGTCGGGCACAGTCGGGCCGGATGCGATCACATCCAGTGGGCTGCCCACCACGTCGGAAAGCACGAGTGTGATGAGCGTGGCCGGGGCAATCGCCCGCGCCAGTTGCCCGCCTTTGACCAGCGACAGGTGTTTGCGCAGGGCGTTCATCTCATTGATGGTCGCACCTGAGGCCAGCAACAGGTCGGTCGTCGCTCGCAGGTCGGCCAACGAGATGCCGGCCGGGAGTGATTCCAGCAATGCTGAGCCGCCGCCCGAAAGCAGACAAATGACGAGGTCATCCGGCTCGGCTGACCCGGCCAATTGTACTATCTCCGCCCCGGCATCCAGCCCGGCCTGATCGGGCACAGGATGCGCGGCCTGGCGGATGCGCACACGCTCGGTCGTCGCCTCGTGCCCATATTTGACCACCACACAGCCATCGGTGATCCGCTCGCCGAGCACTGTCTCGACTGCCTGCGCCATCGGTGCGCCCGCCTTGCCTGCGCCCAGCACGATGATGCGTCGATAGCTGTCTAAATCATAAACCTGATCCGCCACGTGCAAACGCCCATTGTGTAATCTCAAATGGGCGCGCACCGCCTGTTCGGGATCGACGGCAGCCAGCGCCGCCGTCAGCACCGATCGCATCGCTGGCGTGAGCCTGTCATTCAAGGCGAGCCCGCTTCAGGCATGCTTTTTCTCTGCCACGACCGGAGCCCGCAATTGCACAGGTTTAGGCATGTGGCTGCGGAAGCGGATGTTGAGGAATTCGACAAAGGCCGAGAAGAACATGGCGAAATAGATATAGCCCTTGGGAATGTGCAGGCCCGCGCCTTCGGCCACCAACGAGAATCCAATCAAGAGCAGGAAGCTGAGGGCCAGGATTTTGACGGTGGGGTGTTGTTCGACGAAATCGCCGATGGGATTGACAGCCACCAGCATGACGCCCACGGCGATGACGACGGCGGCGACCATCACCCACAGCACACTCACCATCCCCACCGCCGTAATCACCGAGTCGAGCGAAAAGACGATATCCAGCAACATGATCTGAACGATGACGCCGGAAAAAGTCGTGGCCTTTGCGGATGTATGCCCTTCTTCGCCTTCCAATTTTTCGTGAATCTCGAATGTGGCTTTGCCGATCAGGAACAGACCGCCGCCCAAGAGAATGAGGTCGCGTCCGGTGATTGCATGACCCATGATGGAGAACAGCGGCGTTTCCAGGCGAGCGATCCAGGCCAACGAGAAGAGCAGCAGAATGCGCATACCCATGGCAAGAATCAGCCCCACCCGCCGCGCCCGTTCGCGTTGTTCCTCCGGCAGTTTTCCCGAAAGGATCGAGATAAAGATGATGTTGTCGATCCCCAGGACGATTTCAAGAACGGTCAGAGTCAGAAGCGCAATCCAGATTTCGGGGTTGAGCAGCCAATCCATACGCGGCGGTCTCCTTGCAAGTGCGATTTACAGAGGCGGTATCGCCGCGCATGATACCGTCGCACCTGGGGACTGTCAATTGACCGGGCCGGATTGCAGAGCACGCTTCGCACGAACTTGACAACCTGCCCAAAAACCATACCTTACAGTTCACGATTCTCTGAACCCAACCAACTACCCAACTATCCAACCCACCCAACCAATTCGCCATGCCAACCGACTTTCGCACCCGTATCGAATCCGGCCTTCTCTTGGGCGATGGCGCCATGGGCACTGAGGTCTATGCCCGCGGCTTCTCGTTCGAGCAATCGCTGGAATATGTCAACCTGACCGACCCCGGCATCGTCAAAGCCATCCATCATCTCTATCTCGAAGCCGGAGCCGACCTGATCGAGAGCAATACCTTCGGGGCCAATCGCGTGCGCCAGGAGGAATTCGGGCTGGGCGAAATGGCCGGGGAGATGGCGGCGGCGGGGGTGAGGCTGGCAATCGAAGCCAGGGAGGAGTCAGGGAAAAGCGCGCTGGTGGGGGCGTCCATCGGCCCCCTGGGCAAATACCTGCTGCCGTATGGCTCTCTTTCCGCTGAAACCGCTCGCTCTGCCTTTGCCGAAACCATCAGGGCGGTGGCCGAAGCTGGGGCGGACGCGCTCATTTTCGAGACGTTTAGCGACCTGGACGAGTTGTTGTTGGCCATCACCGCCGCCCGCGGGCTTTGCGACCTGCCCATCGTCGCCCACATGACCTTTGACGAGGATGGCCGCACTGCCCTGGGTCACACACCCGAAGGCGTGGCCCTGGCCCTCTCGCGGGCGGGCGTCGACGTGGCCGGAGCCAACTGCTCGGTGGGGCCGGCGGTCGTGGCGGCAGTGATCGAGCGAATGCATCAGGCTGCGCCCAACCTGGCGCTCTCCGCCCTGCCCAATGCCGGGTTCCCCAGCCGTCAGGCCGGGCGATTGCTCTATCCCTCCACGCCCGCTTACTTCGCCGGGTACGTGGATCGGTTTCGCGCTTCGGGTGTGCGGCTCGTGGGCGGCTGTTGCGGCACCACCGCCGCTCATATCCGGGCTATGCGCGCCACGCTTGATGGCATGCCCGCCAAGATCGATCCTGTCATCGTCCTGGATGACGAATTCACGCTGCCTGTCGCCAGTGCCGAGACCAGGCTGCCGCCCACCGCCCTGGCCCAGGCGCTGGGCGAACGCTTCGTCGCCACCGTGGAAATGAGCCCGCCCCGCGGCTATGATCCCAACCGCCTCCTTGAGCAGGCTCGCGAACTTCAGGCTGCGGGCGTCACCGCTGTGAATGTGGCCGACAGCCCGCGCGCCCGCTTGCGCATGAGTCCGTGGGCCGCCGCTTTCCTGGTGCAATCCCGGCTGGGCATGGACACCATCCTGCATTTCCCCACGCGCGGGCGCAATCTCTTGCGCGTGCAGGGCGATTTGCTGGCGGCGCATGCACTCAACATCCGCAATCTCTTCATCGTCATGGGCGACCCCACCCGCATCGGCGACTTCCCCGACGCCCACGACAATTTCGACATCCCGCCGTCGGGCCTGGTGCAACTGATCAAACAGAATTTGAATCAGGGCATCGATCAGGCCGGACAGCCGATCGGTCAGCCCACGCAGTTTTTCGTGGGCGCGGCGGTCAATCTGGGGGCTGAAGACATTGAGCGGGAGATGAAGGTGTTGGAGAAAAAGCTGGAAGGCGGGGCCGATTTCCTGCTCTCGCAACCGGCGTTCGATCCCGCAGCTATCGAGCGTTTTCTCGCCGCCTGGGGCGGGCCGCTGCCTGTGCCCGTCATTGCCGGATTGCTGCCCCTCGCCAGCAGCCGCCACGCCGAGTTCCTGCATCACGAAGTCCCCGGCATCGTGATCCCCACCCGCCTGCTCGACCTGATGGCATCCGCCGCCGAGCCGGAACACGAGGGCGTGGTGATCGCCCGCGAACTGCTGGCCTATTTGCAGACTATCGCCCAGGGCGCGTATTTCATGCCGCCCTTTGGCCGCTATCAGTTGGTCGGGGAGATTTTGAACGGTTGAGGGTCAGAGGGCGGTGGTCAGTGATCGGTATTCAGTAGTCAGTGGATGACTGCTCGGCGCGCCCGTGATCGATCTCACTTACGCTTTCAGTACAATTGGAGTACAATATTGCATTGGCAGCAGCGTCGCTATCTCCCCTCCGGTTGAGGTGCGATGCACCACTGAGATCGAAGCGGGAATCGGCATAGTCTGCCAATTTGAAACGCATTGAATCCAAATCAAATGATGTCGGCTGCTCCAGGCCGATTTCGACACCCATAGTTGGAACGGAGAAAACGTTAATGACAACAAATGGCTCAAAACCTGATGTTCCTTTTCCAGGAATCGCCACCACCACAGACGGGAGCGGTACCGTTAGTTGGGTGGAGACGCACGTCACACAGGGCGCTTGCGCCTATCCCATCACATCATCCACCGTCATGGGCCAGAACTACGCCCAGGCCGTCGCCAATGGCGTGACCAACCTGTGGGGCGATCGGCTCATTTTTATGGAGCCGGAGAGTGAGCACTCATCGGCTTCGGCGGCGGAAGGGTTCGCCCTCGCAGGAGGCCGGGTGACGAACTTCACTTCGGGGCAGGGGCTTATTTTGATGAAAGAGGTGCTGTATGTGATCTCCGGCAAACGTCTGCCGGTTGTGTTTCACATTGGCGCCCGCGCCCTCACCAGCCACAGCCTGAATGTGCACGCCGGGCACGATGATGTCATGGGCGTGTCCGACACGGGCTGGGGGATTGTTTTCGCCAAGAATGCCCAGGGCGCTGGCGACCTGGCTTTGATCGCACGGCGGGCGGCGGAGGATAGCGAGACGCCTTTCCTCAGTTGCCAGGATGGCTTCCTGACCACGCACACGATCGAGAACGTGCTTCTGCCCGAACCGGACCTGATGAAACAGTACATTGGCAATCCGAGCGAAAAGCTGCGCAATCTCATGGATCCTTCTCGCCCGTTGATGTCGGGCGTGGTGCAGAATCAGGATAGCTACATGAAGGGCAAGATCGCCCAGCGCTATTTCTACGACCGGGTCAAGCCCGCGCTGCAAAACGCCATGGACGAGTTCTATGAGTTGACCGGCCGCCGTTACGACATGATCGAAAGCTATCGCATGGAGGATGCGGAATACGCCATCGTTTGCATGGGCAGCATGGCCGACACCGCCGCCGTCACCTGCGATTATCTGCGCGAAGAAACCGGGCTCAAGGTGGGCGTGGTGCATGTCACCGCCTTCCGTCCCTTCCCCGGCCCCGAGCTGGTCAAAGCACTGGCTGGCGTGACGGCGTTTGCCGTGGTCGAGCGCATGGACAATCCCATGGGCCAGAGCAACCCGCTCACGGCTGAGATTAAGGCAGCCTTCGCCGACGCCCTGATCGGCGCGCCGGGTTATCCCCGCATCCATCGTCTGCCCGTGATTTACAGCGGCTCGGCCGGGCTGGGCAGCCGCGATGTGCGTTCGGGCGACTTCATCGCCGTGGTCAGAAATATGGTCGAGCAGGGTCAGCGCTATTTCGTTTTGGGCATCACCCACGAACTCGCCCTGGACAGCAGCTTCGACCCCGACGTCCGGCCCCCGAATTCCTTCTCGATGCGCGGCCATTCTGTCGGCGGCTTTGGCTCGGTCACGACCAACAAAGTCATCGCCACCATCGTCGGCGATTTGTTCGACCTTTACGTGCAGGCCTATCCCAAATATGGTTCCGAGAAAAAGGGCCTGCCCACGACTTACTATCTGACCACGGCGGAAGAGCCGATCCGCACGCACAGCGAACTGAAATTCGTCGAATTCGTGCCCCTGAACGACGTCAACGCCTTCAACCTGGGCAATCCCCTACTCGGTTTACAGGAGGGCGGCACGGTGTTCATGCAATCCCGGCATAAAGACCCGCAGGCGGTGTGGCACAACATCCCCGAATACGCTCGCCGCAACATCCGCCGCAAGAATATCCGAGTCCTGTACCTCGACGCTGCCGCCATCGCCCGCGAGGTGGCTTCCGAGCTTGATTTGCAAGTGCGTATGCAGGGCATCGTGTTGTTGGGCGTGTTCCTCAAGGCCACGCCATTCCTACAGGCGCGGCATATCAGCGAATCCGACCTGATGGCGGGCGTGGAGAAGAGCCTGCGCAAATACTTCGGCAAGCGTGGCGAGCATGTGGTGCAGGAAAACCTGACCGCCGTGCGCCGTGGCTATGCCGAGGTCATGGAAGTGCCGCGCAAGGTCATCGATGTGGACGAGAAGGCGCAGGTGGATACCGGCGGCAAGCGCGTCAGCGATGTCATGCATCATGGCGTGGTGGCCTGCCAGCCCAGCACCCCGCTCAAGAATGTGGCGCAGGCCATGGCCGATCGCAACATCGGCGCGGTGGTCGTGGTGAATGGCGAAGGCTATCTCGAAGGCCTGATCAGCCAGACCGATCTGGTCAAGGCCGAAGCCAGCAACCGCTCCCAAAAATCGCTGCTCGACATCCTGCCCGAACACATCATGACCCGCGATGTGATCACCACCACGCCGGACGAGTCGCTGGCGGATGCCGTCAACAAGTTGGTCGAAAACCGCATCCATCGCCTGGTGGTGGTCAAGCAGGACAACGGGCATAAGAAGCCGGTGGGGATGCTTTCCGTCACCGACCTGGCGCTGCTGCCGTTGCAGAGCTAATCCCCAATATCTAATACCCGATACCTGATATTGGATATTGGGTATTTGACCCATATCACTCAACAAGGACTACAAATGGCAATCTCAAACCCCATTTTTCTCATAGATGAAGAGCAGGTCAAACCTGCAAGCAAAATCAATTCGCGCGTGACCGGGTCGTCAGGACTGGGTTCGTTGATCAAAGAAGCCGGGACCAGCATGGAAACCCATGCGGTCGGCATCGATACCCACATCTTCGAATTCGACCTGGAAGGCTATGTCGAGGATTTCAACGAGCGCGTGATTGGCGCATACAACACCGCCGATGACGATGCCCTGCCCGCCGACCTGGGCGTGGCGCGCTCGCTGATCCCGGCCGGCACCGGCGCTTTCCGAGATTTCTCGTACATCGCCCCCGAAATCCCGGAGTTCATGCACGAGAACTGCGTCGGCTGCATGACCTGTGTGACCGAATGCCCCGACACCGCCATCCTGGGTCGCGTGGTGGAGAAACCGGAACTGGACGCAGCTCTGGCCGAGATGGGCAATGGCCGCAGCGAGTGGCTGAGCCATCAGTGGGCGGAGACGAACAAGTTTTTCAAAGTGCCGGAGAAAAAGGAACCCGGCAGCGGCGGTCTCTTCGGCATCTTCATCGACCCCACCAAGTGCAAGGGTTGCGCCGAGTGCGTGCAGGTTTGCGAGGACCTGGGCTACAACGCCCTGAAGATGATCGAGAAAGAGGATGACACGATCCCGCTGTACAAAGACGGTTTCGACTTCTTCCGCAGCCTGCCGCCCACGCCCGACCGCTTCATCAACGACCGCGTGCTGGTGGACATGATGTTGAAGGAAGAAAGCCTGGCCTATGTGGGCGGGGCCGGTTCCTGCGCTGGCTGCGGCGAAGCCACCGCCCTGCGCATGTGGATGGCCGCCACCACCTTCCAGGTCGGTCGCGAGAACGTCGGCATCGTCAACGCCACAGGCTGCTCGACCGTCTATGGCAGCACTTATCCGTACAATCCCTGGTCAGTGTCCTGGACGAACTCGCTGTTCGAGAACGCCGCCACCGACGCCATGGGCGTACGCGCCCGCTGGGATCAGCTGGGCTGGCAGGACAAGCGCTTGTGGGTGCTGGGCGGCGACGGGGCTATGCTCGACATCGGCTTTGGCGCCCTCAGCCGCATGCTGGCCAGCGGCATGGACATCAAAGTGCTCTTGCTCGACACGCAGGTGTATTCCAACACCGGCGGCCAATCCTCCACCGGCACCTTCATGGGCCAGGGCACCAAGATGAGCCCCTTCGGCAAGGCCGAGCTGGGCAAAAGCGAGCGCCGCAAGGAGATCGCCCAGATCGCCATGATGCACCCGAATGTATACGTGGCCCAGACCACCGCCGCCCACATGAATCATTTCTACCGGGCGGTAATGGAAGCCAACGAATTCCCCGGCCCCGCCCTCATCAGCGTGTTCACCACCTGTCAGCCCGAACACGGCGTGGGCGACCACGAGTCGGCGCAACGGGCGAAAGCCGCTGTCGACAGCCGGGCATTCCCGCTGCTGGTTTACGATCCGCGCAAGGGCGACACCATCCGCGAGTGCCTCGACCTCAAGGGCAATCCCAGCGTGAAGGAAGACTGGTACGTGAACCCCAAGACCAAGGAACCCTTCAACTTTATCGACTTCGCTCGCGGCGAAGGTCGTTTCGCCAAGAACTTCGACAAGGACGGCAACCCCACCGACATGCTGCTCAACGCCCAGGCCGACCGATTGACCAACTGGCGCTTGCTGCAGGATTTGGCGGGCATGCGTTAGGAAAGCGATGTGCGACGTACCCTCGGGTGTGTCGCACATGTCTGCTTACACGACCGGCGTCAATGGCGATGCCGGTCTTTTTTATGCGCTGCCCTCGTCCTCGTAAAGCGAAGCATACCCCTCGCGCAGAGCGTAAAGCGCGGCCTGGGTGCGGCTGGCCAGGTGTAGTTTAGCCAGGATGTTGGACACATGCGTGTAGACCGTGGCGACGCCAATTATCAGAGTGTCTGCGATCTCCTGATTGCTGTAGCCGCGCGCGACCAATCTCAGCACTTCAATCTCGCGCTCAGTCAGGGGGTCGGGCGAGGGCGGCTGGTGGGATGAGCCGGAGATTTCTTGCAGGAGTTTTTGGGCTATGGCCGGATGAAGGGTGGGCTGTCCGAGCTGCACCTGCCGAATCGCCCGCACCAGTTCGTCGGGAACCGTATCCTTGATCAGATAGCCCAGTGCGCCCGCTTTGATGGCCGGGAAAACTTTGTCGTCGGTGGCGAAGCTGGTAAGGACGAGGATGCGGGTCTCCAGTCCTTCCGCCCGGATATTCTTGATAGCCTCGATGCCGTCCATGCCCGGCATCACCAGATCCATGAGCACGATATCGGGTTGCAACCTCTGGACTTCGGTCACGGCATCCCGACCATTGGCGGCCTCGCCCACGACTTCCATGTCGGCCTCGGTTTGCAGCAAGCCTTTGATGCCCCGGCGCACGATGGGGTGATCATCGGCGATGAAAACTTGAATGGTATTGCTCATAACGGCGTCTCCGCTCGAATGGTGGTTCCTTGCCCCGAAGCGCTGGTCACCGCCAATGCGCCGCCGACCAGCGCCGCTCGTTCGGCCATGCCTGCCAGCCCCAACCCGCCAGAACCCGCAGCATTTTCGGGCTCAAAACCACTTCCATTGTCGCTGATCTCCAGCACGATGTGCGAATCGATTCTGGTCAACGACACTCGCACCTCGCTGGCGGCGGCGTGTTTGACAACGTTGTTCAAAGCCTCCTGGGCGATGCGATACAGGCCCACTTCTATCTGCGCGGGCAGACGGCCCACATCCTCCATCTCATTGACGATGCGCAGGCCACTGCGCGATTCGACGGCGTCAAGCCTGGCATTCAGGGCGGCGGCCAGTCCGGTCTCGTCCAGCAGCGGCGGTCGCAATTCGTAGATCAGCAGGCGGGTTTCTTGCAGGCTCTGGTGAGAACTCTCCTGGATATCGCGCAGGTCTGCCATCACTGCGTCAGTCTGCCCGGCGATCAGTTTGCGGGCGGCGGCTTCGGCCTGCAAATTCATGCCATAGAGCGCTTGCGCCACCGAATCGTGCAGTTCCCGCGCCAGGCGGTTGCGCTCTTTAGCAATCGCTAATTCCTCAGCCTGCCCGGCATATGCCTGCAATTGGATATGGGCTTCGGTCAGTCGCGCCAGCAGCGAATCGCTTTCCCTTCGCGCCGACTCGGCCTGCAAAGTGATCGTCGAAAATGCGGCCACGAACACCAGCCCGGCTGTGTACAACAAAATAAAGGACAGCGCTTCTGGCCAACCAAACTGGTTAATCTGGCCGACCGCATCGCAAACGACCAGAATGCCCACCCAGATCAGGGCGGCGCGCCTTGGGAAAAGGTAGACCGCCTGACCGCACAATGGCAGGTAGAGGATAGCGAAGAAGTCGATCTCAAAGTAGAAAAGCGAGGCGATGAAGACCAACATCGTCTGCACGGTGAGATATACATGCGCTCGCCACCGGCTGCCGTGGGTCAGCACAGGTTCCAATCCCATGAGCATGCCAAACAGGATCAGCAGGGCGCTGAGCAACGCCAGCGAGCCCTGGTCTTGCTGGATGAACAGAATCCAGCGCACGGAAACCGCCGCCCACATAAAATAGCTGACGAGCAGAAAAAGGGCGGCATTGGGACGCTGTCTCCAGGCGGATTTCATAGTAACCCAGTATAGGGGCATCGGCGGCGGGGATCAATCCATAAAATTGGGGAATCGGTCGGGCGGGCGCTGGTCAATTTCGGGGAGGCAAGATTCATTTGCTTCGGGGATGACGTGCGCATGTGCGCCCTTCATACTGGTGACATCGACCATCCACCCGACCTTCCACGCCATACGGAGGCAATCATGCAACCATTCACACACATGCAACCGCACACTCTTAAGCTCTTTTTTTCATTCCTGGCACTGACCATCGCCGTTCTCATTTTCACGGAATCGGCATTCGCCCAGGATGTCAATCAACAGTCGCCGGACTGGCGCAGTGATGCTTCCGCCTATGTCGAACACGAGTTAGGTTTTCGTAACGGCCAGATCGAACTGGCTGGCTCACTGTTGACGCCCCCCGGCGAAGGCCCATTCCCCGCCGTGGTCATGATCCACGGTTCGGCTGCCGACACCCGCGATGTGTTCCAGCGCACCGGCGATGCCCGCGCATTCCTCGATGCCGGATTCGCCGTCTACATCTATGACAAGCGCGGCACTGGCAACTCGGGTGGCGACTGGCGTACCGCCAGCCTGGAAGACCTGGCGGATGACGCCATCGCTGCCGTGCGCATGGTCAAACAGCAGCCCGGCGTAGGCCCCCTGGTCGGTGTATTCGGCGTCAGTCAGGGAGGATGGCTCGGTCCGCTGGCCGCTTCACGTTCTCCCGAAGTTGATTTCGTCATCAATGTCACCGGGGCGGCCGTGCCTCTGGCCAACCAGGAGATGTGGAGCATCGGCAATGAATTGCAAAAAAGGGGGTTTTCACCTCAAGCATTGACTACTACCATGAAAGCGATGCACATGGTTTACAGCGCCCGACCTTTGCTGCAAACCCTGCCCCTTGGCGATCTCCACCTTTGGTTCACCTCTCTCGACCCCTATCTCGACCCGGCCGATTTCTGGGCGGAAGTCACACAACCGGCATTCGTGGCCTATGGCGGTACGGACAGCCTCGTGCCCACGGACGACAGCGTTGCCGTGTTGGAGGAAATCTGGGCGGCGCATGGTAATCCAAACAACCGGCTGTTCTGGTATCCGCAGGCCGGGCATGGCGTCCGTCTGCCTTCCGGCGAATGGGCGCCCGGTCACATCAAGGCTATGACCGGCTGGCTGATGGCTATCTCGCAGAATGAAACCCCGCCACAGACAACGAATCCCGGCCTTGCATCACCCGTGGCGGGAAAACGCTGGCATACCCTGAGCGCAGCTCCGACGTCATTCTATGCCAGCGCCGCCATGCAATTGCCGCTCATGCTGGTCTTTCTGGTCGCATTCCTTATGGGTTTCGGGCTCAGCCTGTTCCCCCGCGCCAACCTTAAACTTGATGGGTATGCCCTGCACCCCCGCCTGTTTCTGTTTTCCAGCAGCCTACTCAACCTACTCCTGTTTGGCGGTCTGTTCGGCGTGATCGCCTACCTGGCCTTCGCCGACGCCAACAATTCTGGGCCGGACATCCCTTTCAGCGCCGCTCTCAGCGTCCTCTCGCTCGTCAGCCTCGCTCTGAGCGCTGGTCTCGCCTACATCGCCTGGAAAGCGTATCGTGAGCAAATCTGGTCACGCGTGGTTCGCACACTGTTCATCATATCGGCATTGGCAACTCTCGCCTTCCTGACGACGCTGGCCTATTGGGGCCCGCTAGGGCTCCCGCTCTGAGTCCCTGATTCTGGGTTCTGTGTAACGATGTCACGCGTCAGGTCGTTACGCAGTACGCCATCAACTCCCCACCGCTTCTGCCGGCCGGAAGCGCAGCGCCGACCAGGTTTCATCGACGGCGATCTGCATGACCGGCCGCAGCCCGGTGTCGTTCATCATCTCCCAAACCACATCCCGCGAGAGATCGGAGGGAATCGCTCCCGTCTTCTTGGGATAGCAAACCCAGAGAATGCCGTCGTGCACAACCGACTGAATGGCTTGCGGGATGAGCTGGCCGAACTCTGTGCTATCCTTGACGAAGACGATGACGGCTTCGTGGCCGGGTGCGGGCTGGTCGGTGATAATTACATCTGCGGGCAGGTCGCCGAGCGTCGATAGAAAGCCAGTGGGCGGATTCAACACCAGCAGCCTTTGGTCAGATTGAATCCTCAGCTTTTTGGTTAATGAAGTCGCCATATTTTCCTCATATCGTCTCAATATCGTGGACAACCGCCTTCGTCCATTTTGGCAGATGCGCCTCGACAAAAGCCAGGTGAACATCCCCCACCTGATACAGGTCGTGGCCGGCGAGATTAGCAAAAATCAGGACGAGACCATAGGAATAGGAATTCTCGACCACATCGCGATGCGTATCCGCCGGTATTCCGTAATAGCCGGATATTACATTTTCATCTGTCGTCAGCGATGCCAAACCATGCTCGAAGGCGATCTGCTCATCGTTATTCAGATCGTCCCTGAGCCAAAAATAGACGTTGTGAATATGCATTTTCACTCCTGTTGATTATGAAACTCTGCCGATGCGGAAATGCAGCGGCCAGATCGCTTGCCGTCTGGCATCCTTATCACCCCAGATTTCGGACAATTCGGTCATCTGCTCCTCGAACGGCTCGGAGCCTTTCGCTTCGATAAACCGCTGGGTCAGCGACCAACTAAAGAGGAATCCGATCAGGCAGTCGAGATCCCAGGTCGTTTCCATGTGGAAATCGGGCGGATCGATCTCAGCGAAAGGGAAATAGAGATTGCGATAACCTTCGTCGATGTGATAGAACCGGTCCGGCCAATAGGGGCGGACCGTGTGACGAAAATAGTGCGCCAGCCATTCATCCACGCCTGGGGCGATGCGAGGCAGATGATACGCCCAGACCGCAAGCGCCCCGCCTGGCCGGGTCACGCGCTGCACTTCGGCGTAGAACGGATCAAGATCGAACCAGTGCACAGCCGTAGCCACGGTGACCAGATCGACCGTTGAAGCTTCCAGGCTGGTGCGCTCGGATCGTTCGTTGCGATACTCGACGCGTTCGTGCGGAAAAGCGTTGGCAAGCTGTTCGCTGCTGGCGTCGGTCGCCACGACGCGCGCGAATCGCTCAGCCAGATTCACGGCAGCCTGACCGTTTCCCGTGCCGCAATCCCAGGCCAGGTTGTGGGCAGGCGCCAGTCCGGCCAGATAGTCGAAAAGCTCAGCCGGATAACCGGGGCGGTGGCGGGCGTAACTGGCCGCCTGTTTGGAGAAGTGGTCACGAAAGGTCATGGATTTTCTCAATCCTGGTTTTGGCTTGAGATGCCTGCAAAACAGCGGTTCACTATTTTACCAGCGATACCCTGAATCATTTCAACCACGGCCTGACTGGCGTATAATCCCTCAGGCGTCATCGCAACCCCACTCACTTCCCCGACCCCGCATGCCTGAACTCATCCTGGCTTCCGCCTCACCCCGCCGCCGCCGACTCCTGTCACTTCTGGGGATTGCCTTCACCGTGCACAGCGCCGACATCGACGAAAGCGCCCTGCCCGCCGAAGCGCCGATTCCGCACGCCCGCCGTCTGGCTGAAACCAAAGCCCGCGCCATCGCCAACCAGAGGCCGGATGCAATCGTCCTTGCCGCCGACACCATCGTCGTCCACCACGATCACATTCTGGGCAAGCCGCAGGATGCCGACAATGCGCGGGATATGTTAATATCGTTACGAGAATCGCCGCACCTTGTTGTGACCGCCGTGGCTGTCGCATCGTCTCGATCCGCCAAAATCGCATCCGCCATCCATCTCAGCGAAGTCGAGATGCGAGACTACACGGACGCTGAAATCGAGACATACATCGCCAGCGGCGATCCCCTTGACAAAGCCGGAGCCTACGCCATTCAAAATGATGAATTCCGACCTGTCGCCCGATTCGAGGGCTGCTTCGCCTCGATCATGGGCTTGCCGCTGGGCGTCGTGGCGGAATTGTTGCAAGACGTTGGCCTGACTTCCACCCCCGATTGGCCGCACGCCTGCCAGGCCGAAACTGGACGATGCTGCCGGCTTCAGTAATCAGTTTTCAGTGATCAGTACTCAGTCATCGTTCTGACCACTGGCAATTGCTTACTGGCAATTGCTTACTGACTACTGCCAACTTTTTCCCTATGCACGGAACCGTCCTTCGCGTTTACTCCGACTTCTACGACGTCCAGGTGGACGGCGGCGAAGTGTGGCAGACCAAAGTGCTGGGAAAGCTGAAGAAAGAGAAGCTGCGCAGTACGCTGGTGGCGACCGGCGACAGGGTCGAGGTGGAAGCGGTTGATGCTGAGCAGAAAACCGGGCTGATTACATCCATCGCGCCGCGCGAACGAACGCTCTCGCGGAAACGGCCGGGCGGCGGACATCCGTTCGAGGACGTGATCCTGGCGAACCCGGACGAAGTCATGGTCGTGTTTGCGGCAGCGCAACCGGAACCCCATCTACGCATGCTTGATCGCTTTCTGGTCGCCGCCGAAGCCACCGAGGTTGACGACATCTTTATCGTCGTCAACAAGGTCGAGTTGATCGGCGAGGCCAGGGCCAGAGAGATGTTCGGGCTGTACGAACAGGCCGGTTATCCCGTGATCTACACCAGCGTCAAGGCCGACATCGGCATCGACGCCCTGCTCCGCCAATTGCGCAACCACATGACGGTGGTCGCCGGACCCTCAGGCGTCGGCAAGTCCTCACTGATCAATCGCATTCAGCCCGGATTACGGTTGCGCGAGGGCGAGGTAATGGATATCGGCAAGGGCCGCCACACCACGCGCATGGCCGAATTGCACCCGCTCAATGGCGGCGGCTATATTGTTGATACGCCTGGCCTGCGCGAGCTGGGGCTCTGGGATGTGCGGCCCGAAGAGTTGTCCGACTATTTCCCAGAAATTCGCCGCCACGCGCCTGATTGCCGTTTCGGCGTCTGCACTCACATCCACGAACCCGGCTGCGCGGTGCGCGTCGCCCTCGAACGGGGTGAGATCCATCCCGACCGTTGGGATAGCTACACCCGGCTCTTCCACGGCGAAGAGTAGTTCGGAGTTCGGAAACGATTTTCAATTCTCCATTCCCCATTCGCAATCACCCATGTCATTTATTAATACACTGAATCCCGCCCAGCAACAGGCTGTCCGCGCCGCCTCTGGTCCCGTTTTGGTGCTGGCAGGGCCTGGTTCCGGCAAAACCCGTGTGCTAACCTATCGCATCGCCTATTTGATTAAAGAGTTGGGCGTTGATCCCTGGCGCATTCTTGCCGTCACCTTTACGAACAAAGCCGCCGATGAAATGCGCGCCCGCACCGAGACCATGCTTGGTCTGACGGACGGATTGCGCGGCCTGACGTTGGGGACGTTCCATCGCGTGTGCGCTCGATTCCTGCGCATCGAAGCCGAAGCGATTGGAATGAACCCTCGTTATGTCATCTTCGACAGCGACGACCAGATGCAGGTGATCAAACAGGCCATGCGCGACCTGGAAATCGACGAAAAGCGAAATCACCCGCGCGCAATCCAAAGCCGCATTTCGACGGCCAAAAACGAGTTGTTCTTGCCGGACGAGTTTCCCACGCAGAGTTACTTCGATGAAATCGCCGTGCGGGTTTACGAACGCTATCAGCAGCTATTGGAACAGAGCAGCGCCGTCGATTTCGACGACCTGCTGATGAAGACCGTGTTCATGTTGCGCGACTTTGAACCGATTCGCGAGAAATATCAGCGCAAATTCGAGTACATCCTCGTCGACGAATTCCAGGACACGAATACCGCCCAATACGAGTTGGTGCGGCTCTTGGGAGGCGGATATCGCAATATCTTCGTGGTCGGCGATGAAGACCAGAGCATTTATCGCTTCCGCGGCGCTGACTTCCGCAATGTCGCCCGCTTCCGGGAAGATTACCCAGATGCCAATGTCATCCTGTTGGAACAAAACTATCGTTCCACGCAAACCATCCTCGACGCCGCCAACGCCGTGATCAAACGCAACCGACATCGCGTGCACAAGGAATTATTCACCGACCGCGGCGACGGCGCTAAAATCACCATCTATCAGGCTTACGACGAACATGATGAAGGCAATTTTATCCTGGACGAGATCACACGGTTGGATCGATCCGGCGAAGTCCCGCCCGGCGAATGCGCCGTCATGTACCGCACCAATGCCCAATCCCGGGCGATCGAGGAAGCGTTCGTGCGGCGGGGCGTGCCCTACCGGCTGGTGGGAGCCACCCGCTTCTACAACCGCAAAGAAGTCAAGGATATGATGTCATATCTGCGTTTGGTGCGGAATCCGGACGACGACGTGAGCATGCGGCGGGTGATCAACGTGCCGCCTCGCCGCATTGGCGCTACCTCGTTGAATCGGTTGGGAACCTGGGCGGCGTCGATCGACATCAGCCTGTACAACGCCCTGCGCTTGCTTGGCGGCGACGCCGAGCCCGAATTGCAGCAGCGAGCGCCCAAGCATCCCTTCAACGCTGGCGCACTCTCTGCGTTTATGAATTTCTACGGCATGTTACAGGATTGGCGGCAGGCCAGCGCCGAGTTGACGCCCAGCCAATTGCTTGACCGCATCCTCGACGAGTCGGGCTATCGCGACTGGCTGAGGGACGGAACCGACGAGGGTGAGGATCGCTGGAACAACGTGCAGGAATTGCGGACGGTCAGCGCTGGCTATGACGCAATGGACCTCGAACTGGCGCTCGACGCCTTCCTGGAAGAGGTGGCGCTGGTCAGTGATACGGACGATTATGAAGGTACGGCGGGCGTCCCCACCCTGCTTACCTTGCACTCGGCCAAAGGCCTCGAATTCGGCGCTGTCTTCATCATCGGCGTGGAAGATGGATTCTTGCCGCACAACCGCTCGTTCGAGGATACCGACGAGATGGTGGAGGAACGCCGCCTGGCCTATGTCGGCATCACCCGCGCCAAAGACAGGCTGTATTTGTTGCACGCCTTTCGCCGCGGCTCGTGGGGCGGCTCCGATATGGCCGAACGCTCGCGCTTTCTCGATGACCTGCCTCGCCATCTCATCGGCGGCAACAGTCAGATGCGTGACGCCCATCGCCGGGCCACCACCTGGGGCAATGATCGCAGGCGGACTTCCTCGATTCCTCCGCTCACACGGCTGCAATTCAGGCCGGGACAGGCCGTGATGCATCCCATCTTTGGTGATGGCATCGTCATAACTTCGAAACGATCCGGCGATGATGAAGAAGTCGCCGTCGCCTTTCCCCAAAAAGGCATCAAGCGGCTCTTGGCTTCGGTGGCGAATCTGACAATCGAATCAGAATAGCCCACAAACCGCCACAGATCGACCCATCCTTCGACAAGACTTAACCACTCTATGAAACACCGCACAATCCAACTTTTCACAGCCGCTTCGCTCGTCATTATCTTCGCCATCCTGGCGCTCGGCCCGGCCTCTGCCGCGCCCGAAAGCCCCCACATCGACCCGGCCGTTTTTACAGAACTGTCCAGTTCGGGCGCATCCATCGTCATGATCGTGCTGGATGATGGCGTCGATTTGACGCCCGCTTATGCCATCCACGATAAGGCCGAAAGGGGCGCATGGGTTTATGAGACTTTGCGGGCACAGGCCATGCGTTCGCAAGCTGCGGTCATTCAGGAGCTCGACCGGGCGGGATTGCCGCACCGGCAATTCTGGATTGTGAATGCGGTGCAGACAACCGTCACCGCCGAAAGCCTGAAGCGCCTATCGGCGATTCCGGGTGTGAAGAGCATCGTTGCCGATTCGCCCATGAAATTGCTGCCGCCCGAAGAAATTGACGTGAACGCCGCCAGCGTCGACTTGTCGCCCTGGGGCGTGTGGCGAGTGGAAGCGCCCTGGGCCTGGGGCCAGGGCATCACCGGCAAGGGCGTAATCGTGGCCGGGCAGGATACAGGCTACGCCTGGGAACACCCCGCGCTCTATCGTTCGTTCCGCGGCTACAATGCAGGCGACGATACAGCCGAATTCGATTATAACTGGCACGACAGCATCCACGAGCCGGTGCGGGCCAGCAGCGCCAACAATATCTGCGGCTACAACAGCCCAACCCCCTGCGACGACCACTATCATGGGACCCACACGATGGGCACTATTCTTGGCAATGACATGGACCCTGAGAATCCAGCCTGGCCGGCGGGCGCAGCCAATGCAGTGGGGGTAGCTCCCGGCGCTGAGTGGATTGCCTGCCGTAACATGGATCAGGGCGTTGGCCGCCCGTCCACCTATATCGAATGCTTCGAGTGGTTTGTCGCCCCTTACCCGGTTGGCGGCGATCCGCTGACCGAAGGCGATCCGGCCAAATCGCCGGATGTCATCAACAATTCCTGGGCCTGTCCACCCTCGGAAGGCTGCACCAGCGACAAGCTCGATGTCATGGAACCGGCTGTCGATGCCGCCGATGCCGCCGGGATCGTTGTTGTGGTTTCCGCCGGGAACGAAGGCCCTGGCTGCGGTTCCGTGGTGAACCCGCCCGCCCTCTATCCCCGATCGTTCGCGGTGGGCGCTACCAACAGCACAGATGCTCTCGCCAGTTTCAGCAGCCTGGGTCCGGCCAGCTATCAGGGCGTGGAATACGCCAAGCCCGATGTCAGCGCGCCGGGCGTTTCTGTGCGTTCATCGATTCCAGGTGACGGTTATGTCAACCTTTCGGGAACCAGCATGGCCGCGCCGCACACGGTTGGCGTCATCGCCCTATTGTTGGAAGCGGACCCCACATTGCGCGGTGATACCGAGCGCATCAAAGCCATCATCTCGGCCACCGCCGACCCTGTGCTCGATTTCCAGTGCGGCGCCGATACCGACGGCTCGCCCAACAATCGCTTTGGATCGGGGATTGTCAATATCCGCCGCGCTATCGAATCCTTGCAGCAACAAGGATTCATCTCCGGAACTGTGAGCAACTGGATGGGCCGCCCGCTCAAGGGTTCTTTGGTCGAGGCGTACGCCGATGGCGCGCTGGTCGCAAATGCCACGGCGAATACGTTGGGCAGCTACAACCTGACGCTTGACCCCGGCGTCTATGATCTCAAGGTCATCCGCTTTGGATACGTCAACGCCACCGCTGAAGATGTGCAGGTGGTCGGCGGGCAGACCACGAATGTGAACTTTGAACTGGCCTCTTTGCGCGAGTATCTGCCTGTGATATTGCGTTAGCTGCCAGATTGCATCAGGCGTAGCTCGGCGCGGCCCAAATCCTGCGCACGCGCCATTGGGCGGCCACTTCGTCTAAATTCAATTCCAGGCGGGCTCCGTTGTCGATTTCCACCATGACGACCAGACCTTCTGCAGTTTTCTCGCTACGGCCCTGACCAGTCACCGCCTGCCGTCGCCCCTCCAACCAGACAGCCTGCACCCGCCAGGCATCCGACCGCCATGCCGCCTCGACTATCACCGGGCGGTCGAGATAGTTCGGGAGGTTGGGATTGGCGACCGGCGGTTGGAGGTACAGAAGGATGAGACGCAAAGCCGCCGACGCCGACGCCTGCTTGTTGCCGATCCGGTCGAATGACCACACATGTCGCTCACCCCGCTGCACATCCGCCGTCGCCAGATGCAGATAGACCAGCCCCACCGGTTTGATTTCATCCCCGCCGCCGGGGCCAGCGATGCCAGTGACAGAAACGGCGATGTCGCTGCCGAATAATTGTCGAGCGCCATTTGCCATCTCTGCGGCGGTTTCGGCGCTGACGGCCCCGTGTTCAGCCAGCGTGGACTCGCTGACGCCGAGAACCGCCATCTTGGCCTCGTTGCTGTACGTCACCGCCCCGCCCAACACATAGGCCGAGCTGCCGGGCACATCCGTCAACAGGCTGGCAAGCAGACCGCCCGTACAGGATTCAGCCAGGGCGATGGTCAGATTGCGTTGCACGAGCAATGCGCCGACGCGCTCGCTTTGCATCAGCAGATCGGGCATCGATGGCGGTGAGGGCGTCGTCATGTCGGATGACCAAAAAAAGAGAACGCCATTCGGGCTTGCGCCTAGACGACTGCCAGCCCCTCTCCCTGAACAAGCAACACTTCTTGCTCTGCCACCAGGAAATTGGAACCGCAACTCGCGGGCAGATCAAAGATTAACCCCTCGTAGGCGACAGAGCAGGTGATCTGCGGCGCGTTGTCGGCAAACCAGGCGTCCGAATCAGCCTGTATCCGGTCAAGCGCATCGTCGGTTCGGTCCGGGTCGTGGTGGGTAAGGGCCACGTGCTTCACATTGGCCGCTCTCGCCAATTCCCGCACATGATCGATCACGCTGTGCCCCCATCCCCACTTGACCGGCATATCCTCCGGCAGATATTGGGCGTCATGGATGAGCAGATCGGCGTCCCGGCTAAACTCGACAAAAGCGTCGTACTCGGTCGTGCGTTCGCCCGGCGGGTCGAGCTCGTTATCAGTCAGGAATACGACAACCCGCCCGCCACGCTCGATGCGATAACCGCTGGAACCGCCGGGGTGATTGGTCTCGATGCGTTCGACATAGATGCCATGTTTCCGCAGGTAATCCAGCGAACCGCTGGCGATAAACTCGGTGTCGGACAAAAGGTCTTCGGGCGTGACCGGATAATGAATGCCGTCCATCTGCGCCAGCAAGCCAAACACGGTCGAGCGATTCATGCCCGGCAACAGGTGCACCCGGCGTCCAGGTTGATAGATCGGTCCAAAGACCGGGAAACCCTGAATATGATCCCAATGATAATGCGTGAGCAGCAAGAAAATCTCTTCATCGTCCTTGAGCAATTCCTTTCCCAGTTCTCGAATCCCCGTCCCAGCGTCGAGAATCAGGATTTTGTTGTCGTCGAATCGGATGCTGACACAGGTGGTGTTGCCGCCATAGCGCACCGTTTTCGGTCCCGGCGCGGGGATGGTGCCGCGCACACCCCAAAACTGCACCTGCATACATTGATCTGATTTCATGAAGCTTGTCCGCAATGGAATGGGATATATAATGGGGGAAGGAATGCTCGAAGCATGGGCGCGGATTCAGGCTCCTTTGGAGCTAGTGATGAGAACTTGGTTCGCATTTTAGTATACGGGAATAAGATGTGCAATCACGGCGGCGTTCGGGGCGTGAGTCGTGCGAAGTTCACTAATGTCTCTGTCGCGCTGACGCTGCCAACCTCTTACATCGACATTTCGGCGTTGACCAGCGCTTTCACGCGTGGTTATACTTGGCGCAACCATCCGGTGTCACCATGATGCGATTTTTCTCACTCGACCGCCGCGGCCTGATTGGCCTCATCGGCCTGCTGGCCTGCGCGGCAATTCTGTATTTCGTCACGCTCGACAACGGCATCAGCCCAGGCGACCTCATGGGCGGGGATTTGATCACCCATCAATACGCCCAGGTGCAGGCGCGCCCATCCAACGCGCCCGGCTATCCCCTGTACACCATGGGCGGATGGCTCTGGTTTCATGGGTGGCGACTGCTTCTCCCCGGCGCCAACCCCACCGCCATCCTGTCCAGCTATTCCACCCTGTGGAGCCTGCTATCGCTGGCCCTGCTATTCATGCTGCTCTACAAGCTGACGGCAAAAAACCTGATCGTTAGTTTCGGCCTCGGCGCCTATTATGCTGTCACCTATTTCTTCTGGTATTACAGCGTCACCAGCGAGCAGTACACTTCCGCCGTGCTGCTCACTCTGGGCATTGTGGCGCTGGCGCTGGCATGGGATCAAGCGCCGAAAGATGCTTACCTGGTCGGGCTGGCGTTCCTGTTCGGCGTGGCGCTGGCGCATCTAGTCACAGTCCTGTTCGTCGCGCCCGGCGTGCTTGCCTTCGTCCTGACGAAACAACCCGACCTGCTCAAGCGACCAAAGCTAATTCTTAAGGCCATTTTCGCCGCCCTCATTCCACTCCTGAGCTATGCCTTCGTTTATATGCGCGGGGCGCAGCACCCGGAATGGCGCGGACAGGGAGATTGGACGACCGCCGGGCAATGGTTTCTGGACTTCATCTCGACGCAGCAGGGGCGAAACGAATTGACTTGGGCGCTAAGCCCGTTGGGCGGCGGCTTTCCCGAGATGGTCTGGGCGGAGATCAGCATCGTGATTCTGGCGCTCGGCGTCGTGGGCTGGGCGCTATTGGGGCAGAGACATCTGCTGTTGTTCGGCTCGACGGCGATTATCTATGCCCTGTTCAGTTTCATCGACCGATTCGGCAACTGGTATCAGGTGATTATGCCCCTTTATCCATTATTCCTATTGGGCGCGGGTGTGTCTCTGGCCAGATTATGGCGGACACGCCCTCAAACGCTTTGGCGCGTCGCCATCACGCTAGGATTGCTGGCCCTGCTCGTCGCTAAGTTCATCGCAACCTATCCGCTGGCCGATCAGCGCAATCGGACTGAAGACACTGCGCTGGATGCTGGGCGGGCACTGGCGGCAGAGGCTCCACCTGAGGCAATCATCCTGGCCGAAACCGGTCAGCGATTGGCGCTGGATTACCTGGCGATCGTGTGGGACGAACGAGACGACCTCACCATCATCAACACCAAGCAGTTGGCGAACGCCCTGGCTGCGGGAGAACCGGTGCTCGTCACCAAAGAAGCCGCCGTTTATGCGGCACGAGAGACGAGGCTGCCTTTGCGTTATAACAGTTGGGGCGGGGATTTACTGCAGGTCGCCACGGATCGACTGCCGCCGCCGCAATCAGACCTCGTTGCCGTCGATAGAATGCTTGGGGACGGGCTGCGGCTGGTCGGGTACAGGTTGCAGCCGGGGGATGCGCCTGACGCCTGGGAGGTTGACCTCGCCATCAAAGCGGATAGCCAGCCGATCGAGGATTGGGCCGTGAGCGTCCGGCTTTTGAGCGGGGACGCCGAGATCGCCCAACAGGATCACCCGGCCCCGGCCCTCGGATTCACGCCAACCTCCTCGCTGTCCTCTGGCGATACGGCGTTCGATAGCTTCCGATTTGCGATTGATCCCGCCCGGCAAATCGATGCCGCCCGGCTGATCATCTATCGCCCCCTGCCCGATGGCAGCTTCGTCAATCTGGCGGAATTCGTTCTGGAGCCAACTATAACTCAACAGTGACAGTCACGTCGAAGAAAAGAAAAGCGGCCCCTTGAATGGGACCGCTTCAAAATCATTTGCGGAAAAGCTCGTGACAGCCGTGGCTATTCCTCGTCCGCCTCGTCTGGATTGACCACACCCTGCTCTTCGGCGGCAGCTTCCAGTTCCTTTTCCGTAAGCTCATCCTTTTCCAGACCGCCTTCCGCTTCAACCACGACCTTGAATGTGGCGTCGACGCCAGAGGCGACATGGAAGGTGATGTCGTGCTCGCCCAGATCACGCAGGGTGTGATCGAGGCGAAGATGGCGGCGATCAACTTCCTGTCCCAACTGCTCAGAAAGGGCGTCGGTGATCATCGCCGAGGTGATCGAACCATAGAGCCTGCCGCTTTCACCGGCACGGGCGCTGAAATGCAGCGTGATGTTGTTGATGCGCGCTGCCAACGCCCTGGCGGTAGCCAGCTCGCGATTGCGGCGCCGCTCGGCTGCCTGCTGAAGCTGATCCGCCTGTTTGCGTAAACCAGTCGTGGCCGGCATTGCCAGACCGCGCGGGATCAGGAAATTGCGGGCATAGCCATCCTTGACTTTGCGGATGTCGCCAACGCGCCCCAAACCTTCAACATCTTGCTTTAGAAGAACTTGCATATCGGTATCGGCCTCCATATGCACACAAGACCGGCCCGAAGGAGGCCGGTTGCTGCGAAAAAATCAATAAGATTAGATTCAAAGTAAGTTAGTAGACTCTGAAGTCTACATCAGCAGTCCATTCCTGACAAATTCTACCGTCCTATAATGTAGGATCTGCCCACGAGATCAACTCTCTTGGCTTGGGTGAGAAAATAGCGGCGTGCTATACTCACTTGTTTCTTAGCCAAGGAGATACCCAATGCAATCGCAACGACTTCCCATTGCTCTACTCATAATCCTACTACTTCTGGTCAGCGCCGCCTGTTCGATTGGCGGCAGCGCCGAACCCGAAGTAGCGCCGACGCCTCGCCCGACACTGCACCCCACCTTCACCCCCACGCCGGTTCTGCCCACGTCCACGCCGACCGAAGCGCCTCCCACGCCTGAGCCGCCAACGCCGACGCCCGAAGTTGTGGTCGAGGAACCGACTCAGGCCCCGGAGGAGGTCGCAACCAAGGAGCCGACGCCGGAAGAAGCGCCTACCGAGGCCCCGACGCCCACATCGCAGCCAGCGCAGGTGGAAGTCACCGCGCCGACTGTCAATTTGCGCGGCGGGCCGGGCACGAATTACAACCGGGTGGGACAGGTCAGCCGGGGCCAGGTCATGGACATCGTGGGTAAGAACACCGCCGGGGATTGGTGGCAGGTGATCGCTCCCAATGACCAGATCGCCTGGATCATCAACAGCAGCCAATACACCCGCGCCAGCGGCGATGTCAACGCAGTTGCAGTCGCCGAGAATATCCCCACCGTCGCCCCACGCCCCACCTCGCCGCCTCGCCCCACCACACCGCCGCAACCAACCAACACGCCCGCGCCAGTTTATCAATTTACGAAACTCAACAACGACCCGCGTCCCAATTCCAATCCCATCGTCACATTCTTCGGCGGTTTATACAATTCTGCTCTCGATCTGGCTCGACCGGTCACTGGATATAAGATGGTCGTCGTCGCCCCAACAGGCGAGCGCAAAGAAGTCGAATTTGGCGCACACTTCTTACGCGGCGATCCAGGGCTTGCTGGCGAGTTTCTCTACAATGCCAAAATCGAATTCCCTGCCGCCGATGGACTCTATCGCGTTTATGTCGCAGATGGCGGCGGCGCTCAAGTCGCTGAAGCCTGGGAATCGAACGTTTCCGGGCAAACCCGAACTTTCCTGCCTCGCTGGAAACAGAACTAACCTGAAGTCAAAACGAGAACGGTGGTCATCACTTGACGATGGACGACAGACGATAGACGATTGAACTCGTTTTTTCAGTGCACCTGACATCGTCCATCGTCAATGGTCTATCGTCAACGGTTGTTCAAAAGTAGCGGTCTCAAACTGACGTTAGTTTAAATCAATTCTAACCCACAACCACCTGTGAAACATCTCAGCGTCGAAGCAAAAACCGCCCGGCGCAAACTTCTCGTACCCCTCATCTTCCTGGTGCTGTCCACTCTGGGCTGCACCAGCGTGGGGCGCATGGTCGTTGCCCCCACGCCCACACCGACCCAACTGCCGATCCCCACGCTGCTACCCACGAATACAGTCACACCGACGCCGACTATTACGCCGTCGCCGACATTTACACCCGCTCCGACCGACACACCCTCGCCCACGCCGTTGCCTGTCACCCCCACCCCGGAAGTAGCCCTTAAGGCTCCTCAGATGACGAATCCCCAGGCGCGAGCGACGCGCAGCGACATCAACGCTCGCAGCGGCCCCGGCCTGACCTTCGGCAGAGTTGGCGCTCTCACAGAGGGCAGAACCTATGACATTGTGGGAGCGAACGACGAAGGCACCTGGTGGCAGCTTTGCTGTCTGGACGACGGTCAGCAAGGCTGGGTGCGCGCCGACTTGATCGAAATCGTGGGGACGCTCGATAACGTGACAGTGCACAACATCGATACGCCCGTGCCCACGCCCATCCCCACCGATACGCCGGTTCCTCCCACGCCCACGCCCGCTCCCCTGTTCTATCGCGGCATCGGGCCGATCTTCATGCCCACCAACAATCCCTGGGTGACGATCTGGGCCAAAATCTACGGCGGTGTGGGCAATGGAACCCCGATCCCAGGCTGGCGCATCCAGGTGAAGAAAGATGGCGCTGTCGTCGCCACCAGTGATCCGTCAGGCCAGAATTTTGAGTACTCGGCCCCAGCCGGAACCGAGTTTGGCAACCGTGTCACCTACAACGCCAAGCTCGAAATCCAGAATCCGGGCATCGCTGATTGGGAAGTGTATGTGATCGACGCAGGCGGCATGGTTCAGTCGCCGGTGGTGGGGTTCACCACCAATCCCGCCAATCCCAACCGCGAGATTTACGTCGGATTCCTGGCGGCGCAATGAGGCAAAACGATCAGCCAGCCCTGAACTGCAAAACGCATTTATAAAGTCGGGCAAAAATTCGCCCTTCCGAACGTGCCGTTGAAGTTATGACAACACCAGGTCGCACTTTCCACCCCTCTTCACGTGCGATTCTGACAATCATCATCATTGCAGGTCTGGCCTTGCGCCTGTTGCGCCTGGACTTCCAGCCGCTGTGGTGGGACGAAGGTTACAGCGTTTGGTTTGCCGGAAACAGCCTGGGTGAGATGATCCGGCTGACCGCCGCCGACATTCACCCGCCCCTGTACTATGCCCTGTTGCATGGCTGGAGCCGGTTGCTAGGGTTGGCGCCATCCAGTCTGCGTTTGTTGAGCGTATTTGTTTCCGTGGCGGCGATCCCGCTCGCCTATCTGGCCGGGCGGGATATGGCCAGCCGGCGCGCCGGTCTTATCGCCGCCGCCCTCGTTGCCCTGAATCCCATGGCGATATTCTACGGGCAAGAGATTCGTATGTATGGGCTGGCCGCCACGTTGAGCATGGCGGCGTTGTGGCTGGGGTGGCGCTGGGGACAGCCGGAAGCGCGAAAACGCCTGGGCGTGGGATACGCGCTTTCCCTCGTGGCCGGATTGTACACGCTCTACTATTTCGCCCTTCTTCCCATCGCCCAAATCCTATGGATGTTACTGGCCGCGCGGGGACGATGGCGCGCCTGGCTGGCCTCCCTGGCTGCGGCGGCGCTACTGTATCTGCCGTGGATCCTGTACGCCGGGCCGCAACTACTCGACTATGTTTCGTACAAAGTCACCCAGGACAATGACACGCCCCTAAGCTTGCTGCCGTACTGGGGGCGTCACCTCAGCGCTTTCACGATCGGCCATCTGGAAGGATCACTGGCTCCGCTCTGGCCCTGGGCTTTGCTGCTACTCATCGTTCCAGGCATCGCGCTTGTGCTCGCCGCCAGGTCGGCGGCTAACGATGCCGAAGATAGGGTTCGCAATTTGCATTCGGCGATGCTGTATCTCTTCATCTGCCTGGCCTTGCCGTTGCTGATCGGGTTCATCCAACAGTTGCAAGCGCCATTCATCCCCGACCGTTTCGAGCGGGTCTTGCTATTCACGGCGCCGGCGCTGTGGTTGCTGTTGGCCATCGGATTCGATGCCCTGCTACGTGAGTCGCTTCCTGCCGCACTCGTCAGTGGCGGGCTGCTGTTATTGACGATGGTCGCCAGCCTCTATTTCTTCTACACAACGCCGCGCTATAGCAACCGGGATTATCGACCATTGATCGAAAACGTGCGGCGCAACGCGCTGCCCGGCGACAGCGTTTTCATGATTTTCCCCTGGCAGACTGGCTATTTCTGGTCGTACCTGCCCGCCGATTCCGACCTGACCGTTTTATCCAGCCCTGCGTCCGATTGGGGTGAGCCTATCCAGTCCTCGCTCGATCAGGCCTTGAACAAAGGCGCAGTCTGGTTTCCCGAACACCTGGCCCTCGGCGCAATCCTGGAATCGGATGTCGAGGATTATCTCGGCCAGCACAGCAGCCAGTTGGTGAATCGCTGGTACGGGGACGAAACTCGGCTCACTGCATTTGCACAGGAAACCGGCGACGTTGGCGAACCCAGCCCGGAAACGCCCATCGCCTGGGAGAACGGGGTCATTCTGGATGATGTACAGCTTGCCAATCCCGCTCCTCAGCCCGGAAAGGATCGCCTTTTCATCACGCTGAATTGGCGCGGCGATCAGCCCATCAATCCCGCCGACCTGACCTATTCCCTATGGCTGACCGACCCTCAGGGCGTGCGCTGGGCGCAGCGAGATATCAATCCCTTCGCCCATCCCTGGCCGCCGCTGCCAGCCGCCGAGCCAGACTGGCAGAACCAGGATCGCATTGCCATGAACTTGCCCATCGGCACGCCGCCCGGCGACTATGACCTGTGGATTGCGTTGCTCGACGCCGGCGGCAATCCGATCTCCCTTGTCGGCGGACAGGGCGAAAAGGATGCCTGGCTGACCGGCATCACCATCCCCTCGCCGCCGTTGCCGGTGACTGATTTTTCCGCTGCCCAATATCCCGCCGATGAAATGGGTGACGGTCTGAGGTTCCGCGGGCACAGCCTGGAAGCGGAGAGCTATCTTACCGGCGATGATGCGCTGGTCGAGATTTTCTGGGAGGCGGAGAATCCAATTCCAGCCGATTTGTTCGTCTTCGTGCAATTGCTCGACGACAGCGGCGAGGTTGTGGCGGGGGTGGAGGGGCTGCCTGTGGCGTGGTATGCAACGTCGCAGTGGGCACCGGGAACGATCTTGCGCAGCCTGCAACATCTGCGCATTCCGGCCAAGCTGGCGGGTGGCGAGTATCGATTGATTGCCGGGCTGTTCGACCCGCAAACCAATGAGCGGGTGCAATGGGACGGTCAGGACAGATTGGACTTGGGGCGAGTGAAAGTGGTCGAGCGAGCGCATAGCGACACCCCGGTCTCACCCCAGCACCCGGCCGATCTCATCCTGGCGGGGGGACATCGGCTGCTGGGCTATGACCTAGCTATGGGGGAAGGGCCGGGCAGCCCGGTCAATCTCACGTTGTACTGGCAGCCGGGCGGGGCCACCGATTTGCGCTATAGTTCTTTTGTGCACCTGCTCGCCGCCGATGAAACCATCGTCAGCCAGAGCGATCACGAACCAGCCAATGGCGAGCATCCCACCACCTCATGGATTGCAGGTGAAATCGTCACCGATGCGCACACGCTCACCCGTCCGCTCGCGGATACGAGTGCGTCGTTGTCGCTGGCTGTCGGATTGTACGATCCCGTCACCGGAGCACGCCTGCCGTTCGTCGATGAGAATGGAGGCGTCATCGCCGACCATATCACATTGCCATTGCAGAACTGACGAACCGGATTCGCAATCAGTCGTGATCCATGGCCTCCAACTTTTGGCGCAGCACTTCGGACATATGACCGAACGCAAGATCGTCCCAGGGAATTTCATCCGGCCTGAACCAACGGGCGTCGCTGACATCGTCGCCAGGGTTCAATCGCCCGCCGGTGGGGTGCGCTTCGAATAATAAAAAGACGCCGGGCTTGGCCGCATCGGCGTTGGCAAACACATCGATCACGCCACCAACCCTCACTTCCAGCCCGGTTTCCTCGATGATCTCGCGGGCAAGCGCCCGTCGCGGCTGCTCGTCGAATTCCACAAAACCTGATGGCACAGCCCAGAATCCGATACGAGGCGCCACCGCCCGGCGGATGAGCAAAACTCGGCCATTCTCAGAAACCAGACCTCCCACCGAAAGCTTCGGCTCGCGAAAATGCACGAAACCGCAGGCCGGGCAATAAGCTCGTTCTCGCCCATACAGCGCCTTGCGATCCAGTTCGTGCGCGCATTGCGGGCAGAAGCGAAATTCAGGAGCTTGCACGGTATGAACGGGTATTAGTGCGATTGGTCGGACGATTGTCCACTATCCAATGCCCAATATCCGTTCCTAACTTTCCACCGCCCGGCGCACGGCCCGGATATTGCCCAGGGGCGCGGTGATCGGTGTGACGCAGCCTGTGCCCAGGATGAAACCCCGCCCGTCAGTCTTGACGATGGCGTCCGTGGCCTCGGCCAACACGTCGGCGGGCGTCCCATAGAGCATGGTTTCGATCTGGCGCAACCCGCCCACCAGAGCGCCATCGAAACGGTCGCGCGCATCGGCCAACGTGGGGCCGCTCTCGCGGTCGTGCCAGTTGATCGCCCTGGCCGGATAAGCGCTCAACAGGTCGAAATAGGCGTTCTGGCCGTGCATGTGCACCAGATTGAACCAGAACAATTCCTGAGCCGCCGCCATGATCTGCATGTCGTAAACCCGGCCAAATCGCTCGTATTCGCCCAAACTGAGGTCTGACGCAGTCGCCAGTTGCGTGGCGAAAAAGATGCCGGACACGCCCGTATACTTGATCGCTTCCAGAAAGCGCAGGGTCGTCTCGGTGATTGCGCGCAGTGCGCTTTCGACCGCCTCACCGTGTTGGCGGATCTCGGACAGGACATGCGCCTTCCCGGCCAGGTACTTGAGTTGGGCGGTGGGGCTGAAAATGGTCTGGATAAAGGGGGTATCGGGCAGGGCGCGACCGAGGATTTCCAGACACTCGACCTGCATGCCCAGACGCCCGGATGCGGGACTGAGCGGCTGAATAAGCGCCCAATCATCGACCTGTCGAATAGGGTGAGAGACGTACTGGCGATTCCCCTCGTTGCCGCCCTGCCATTCCGAGCGAGCGCCCCAGCCCTCGACGGCGAAATTTGAATCCGGGCTGACCTTGACGAAATCAAAATCGAATGTCTTCTGCCAATCCAGGGTCGAACGGGCTAGCTCAACCGGGTCCTGATCATCGCCCGGCCAATGTCGCCACAGAGCCACGCCCGGCCGATCAGCTTTTTCACCAGCCAGCAATTGTTCGAGACGGTCTCGTTTCGTCCACATGATTTCGGCGCTTCTCCGTTGCCCGCTTCGGCCTGCGCTAACCAAGCTCTTTGGTCGAAGCCACCAGCCGTCGGTCGTGTTCCTGCAGGCCCCAAAGGGCAACCGCACCCAAACCGGCCAGGGCGATGACGAAGCTGACCACGAATCCGAGAATGGGGATCGCCATCAACAGCACGATGATAACCAGGCCCAGCACAAGCGGCCAGATGCGGCTCTCGGCCAGCTTCGGACTGATACGGCTGAAGATAAGTCGGCCCAACCACACGGCGATCACAACGCGCGATATCCAGAACGAGATGATTAAAAGGACGAGGATGGCGGCTGCCAGGATCACGAGCGATACGATTCCCGCAATGGCCGCCAGCGCACCTAAAGTCAACTGCGTCAGTACCACCAGCAGCAGAAGGATCATCAACAGGAAGATGAGGAGGACGGCAAATGCGCCGAACAGGGCGATCAGGCCCACGACCAGGCTTTGCCACATGCGGCTGTGGAATTTCCCAACGATGGCGTTGGTGAAGCCGGTGGTGAGGAAGGTCATGATCAACCCCACCAGCAGCAACGACACAAATTGCCGCACGACATTCAGGCCACGATCGACCAGTGACGGGCCAGGTACTGCGGTCGTGTCTGGATGAACATACTCGGCATCGATGTTGTCGGGCAATTCGACCTCACCAGGGCTGCTGTAGCGAAGCTGGCCATCCACTTCGGCGCCTTCGACGGTGAGGCCGCCAGGAACTTCGGGGAGTGGAGGCATTCCAGGCATGAACGCCATGTAGTTGAAAGTAGCGCCGCCGCCCACGTCAATATCGGCATCGCCGCCAACCTGGCCGTTCAGAGCCACACTGCCCGCCCTCACCTCAACATTTTCCTGCACCGACCCGGCCAACAACGCCTGACCGCCGGTGAAAAGCAGAGAGCCGTCAATCTCGCTGCCCGGCTCCGTCTCCAGGCTGTACCCGGCTGCCACGAGATCATCGCCGATGGCCCCGCTCGATTTCAGGGTGATGGCGGCGGCGGCAACGCGGGCATCGTCACCGATATCGCCCGAGATGACGATGTGCTGCCCCGAAGCCAGAAGATCGCCCTCGACGACGCCATTGATCGTAATAGTCGCACCGGCGGCAACAAGGTCGCCTTTGATCGTGCCGTTCACCGTGATGATGTTGGCCCCCACATAAAGATCATCATCGATCACCTCGGAAGAATCAATCACAACCTCGTCGCCGCTGCGCATTTCCAATGCCATCGATGGCATCGAGACGAGCAGCGCAGCCAGTATCACACCCACAAACGCCAGACTGATGCGGCGCACCTTGATATTCATGTTGCAGCCTCCTCATTCCTCAATAAGCGCTGAAAAACAGAATAAAAACGCTTCAATTCCAGAAGCATCAAATGTTCTATAACGATGTTACCATCCTACCACAAGCCGATGTCGGCTCGAAATTCCGGGCGGGCGATGCTGCTTTTGATACCGCCTGATTTCTAATCGCTGCGCAAAGCCGCAGCCACCGTCATCCGCCCAATGTGCCACGCCGGATAAATACCGGCCAGCAGTGCGGCGGACAGGGCAATGAGCAATGCGCTGAGGAAGGGTTCGAGGCTGAGCTGCATTTGCAGCGTCCAGCCAAACGCCCGCACATTGATGACGTAGACCAGAATGAACGCCAGGATCAGGCCGGTCGGCCAGGCGAGCAGGCCGGCGACCAAACCCATCAGGCCTGTTTCCAGAAAAACCAGACGCGCCAATTGTCCGAACGTGAGTCCGAGCGCCCGCAACACGCCCAACTCTCGCTCGCGCTCCAGTTGCAGCGCTAATAACGCCGACAACACGCCCACGAAGGCAACCAGGGTCGCCAGCAGCCGCAACGCCGAGGTGATAGCAAAGGTGCGATCGAACACGTCCAGCGCTTCGTTGCGCAATGTGCGATTGGCGCGCACAAAGACGCTTTGAGTCGGAGCCAGGGCGTCGCCCAAATCCTTGGCGGCAATGTCCGGATCGACGCCCGGCTGTACGTGCAGGGAAAGCGCGGTCAGCGCGTCATCCCGCCAGATTTGCCGGTAGTTTTCCAACGCTATCATCACGACGCCCGCGCTCGATGCGTAATCGTAATACACCCCGGCGATGGAGAATACCTGCGGGCCGTCCGGCGTTTCCAGCGTGATCTCGCCGCCGCGATAGGGCAGCCCCAGGCGATTGACCAGCGGCTCGGACACTATCACTGCACCCGCGCGCACCGCCGCCCACACCTCTTCCGGCGAGCCGTCAGCGGCGGCATAGAGCGATTCGCCGTAGTCGGGATCATCGACCGCCGCCAGATTGATCCCGCCCAGCGGCGAATCCACGGTCGTGCGCCGCAGCCTGCGCACCTGCTCCACGCCTGCCCAGTCTTCGGCCTGAGCGACAACGGCGGGGTCGAGCACGCCGGTGTTGTCAGCCCCGGTCAGGCCGGGAGCGGAAACGTAAATATCGCCCTGCAAAGACTGGGTCAGCCACGTCTCGACCGTGCCGCGAAAGCTGTCGATCATCAGGGTGACGCCGATGGTGACGGAGACAGCGATCATGAGAGCGGCAATGGCGATCGATGTGCGGCTGAGCGATTGCGAGACGTTGCGCGGCGCCATCCGCCCCAGCGGTCCCAGGCGAGTCGCCAATACCCGCGGCAGCGCTCGCATGGCCGACCGCGTGAATTGGGGAGTCAGCATGGCCAGACCGATGACGATGGCCGTGATGCCGCCGAAAGCCACGGCCAGTTGATCCGTTTTCACGAACAGCGTCGCCGCGCCCAGGCCAAGCAGAATCAGTCCGGCCAGCGCTAAAATCGGCGCCACGCGCACAAAACTGTCCTCAATGGCGGACCGGCGCAGGGCGCTGCGCGGTTCGACATGCGCAGCCTCGCGGGCTGGGGGTAATGCCGCAGCCATCGTCGCGGCCACGCCGAGGAACAACCCTTTTAACAGGCTGGCCACGGGCAGACCGAAATCACTGACGGTGACGACGAAATAAAGGTCGTTGATGGTCTGGCTGACCAGGGCTACAGCCCCTCGCCCCAGCACGATGCCCAACCCCACCCCCAGACTGGAACCAACCACGCCGACGACAAGCGCCTCGGCCAACACCAGTGCAAAGACCTCGCGTTCGGTCACGCCCAGGCAGCGCAACGTGCCGAACAGCGCTCTGCGTTGCACGACCGAAAAGGTGATGGTGTTGTAGATCAGGAACATGCCGACGACCAGCGCCAACAGGCTCATGGCCGTGAGATTGACCTGAAACGCCCGCGTCATCTCGGCCACAGCGCCCGCCCGCGCCGATGCCTCGACCACACGCACGCCCGTTGGCAGCAAAGATTCGATGCGGGCCAGGGTCTCCGGATCATCAGACAGGATCAGGTCGATGCGGTCAAGCTGTCCCAACCGGCCTGTCAACTCCTGGGCGGTGGCGACATCGACTACCAAAAGGCCCTGCAAGGTTTGCCGGCTATAACCGTCTTCAGCTTGCAACAAACCGGCCACAAACGCCTGGCGCTCTCGTCCCTCTACAGTCAGGGTCAGGATAGAGCCGGAGGCGAGGCCGTAATTCGAGGCTAGATCCTGCGAGAGCAGCAGCGCCCCCGGTTCCGTGAGAAAGGGCGTGAGGCTATCCAGCGAAATCTCACCCTGGCCGAAGATGGAACGAAACGGGCTGTCGGCAAAGGGGTCGAGACCGAGCAATTGCAAAGGACGACCGCCAAGCTGCGGCGATGTCACGTATTCGCTGAGAACGGGAGCGATGTTTCGCACCCCGCCTTCGACCCGCAGCCGTGTGTAAAGCGCCTCGTCAAGGCCTCCGTTGGCGCTGACGATCTGATGCGTGGCGCGTCCGACCAGCGCCTCGGTGCTGAGATCAAAGGCGCGGCGAGCGCCGACATTGGCGATATCGACGGCAACGGCGACAGCGACGCCAAGCGCTACGCCGAGTATCATCAGCGCGGTCGACCAGGGACGACGGGCCAGATAGCGCAGGCCGTTACGAAACAGGACAGGCATCAGCGCTGCGACTGTGTTGAGTCCACCGTCTGAAGTTCCAGGCGACCCTCTTGCAACCGGTAAGTGCGATCGGCGAGCGCCGCCATCCGATGGCTGTGCGTGACCATGACGAGATTGTGGCCGCGCTCCTGCGTGAGGCGCATGAGCAGCGCCATCACATCCCGGCCGGTGTTCTCGTCCAGATTTCCGGTCGGTTCATCGGCCAGGACGATGGGCGGGTTGTGCACCAACGCGCGGGCGATGGCGATTCGTTGTTGCTCGCCGCCGGACAGCCGATCCGGGAAGGTGCGCCCCCGATCAGCCAGCCCCACTTCGGCCAGCATTTGTTCACCGCGCTGCTGGGCCTGACGCGGGCTGATGCCGGTCAATTCAAGCGGCAGGCTGACGTTTTCGAGGGCGGTGAGCGTGGGCAGTAAGTTGAAAAACTGAAAGATGAAGCCGATATTCTGGCGGCGAAAGAGAGTGCGCTCACGCTC
Organism: Caldilineales bacterium; assembly: GCA_024102915.1. Classification (GTDB taxonomy): domain Bacteria; phylum Chloroflexota; class Anaerolineae; order J102; family J102; genus JAGFJG01. Next base: position 823 of record JAGFJG010000146.1, on the reverse strand, counting down.
GGACATGGCCGTAAGATCGTGATCTTGCAAGAAGATTGCGCCCTGATCCGGTTTGTCGATGCCGCTGATCAGGTTGAGCAGCGTGCTCTTGCCGCTGCCGCTGCGGCCGAGCAATGCCGTGAATTCACCCTCGGCGAAATCGCAATCAGCGCCGCGCAACACCATCCGAATTTTGTCACCCTCCTGGTAACTTTTATGCACTCCCACCAACCGAATCACGCCATCACCTCGAAGGGTTTCGTTTTCGTCACGCTCACCTGCGGCAGGCGTCAAATCTCGTGCTGTTAGATCGACGCGACGGCTTTCTGTGGATGTCACATTCATATTGCAATCTTAAGTTGTGAACAGGTTTTGCACAGCTATTTTTCTTACAAATAGTCGTGTCACGCTTCGACATCCCATTGACGAAAACTGCACCCCGATTGACGCCCTCACCCGGACGCAAAAGGCTAATCCCGGCGGCAGAGATGATAGACGATATCGCTATCCGATACCACGGCCAGTGGGCGCAAACGGTCGCCCTCCTGCTGCACCACGACCACCCGATGAATCCCATGCTCCACCAATCGCTCCGCCGCCTGTTGCAAATCGATTTCGGGCGTCACGGTCACAACATTCCGCGTCATGCAATCGGCCACCAGCCGCTCGGCCCATCCCTCCCGGTCGGCCAGGGCCGCCCGCAGCACATCGGTGCGCGTAATGATCCCTTCCAGAAAACCCTCGCCATCGACGACAACGAGCGAACTGATGTCCTCGTCCGTTATCTTGCTGCATGCTTTTTGCAACGTTGTATGGGGATGACAATGGCTGATGCCCAGGCGTT
>JAGFJG010000116.1 GCA_024102915.1 Caldilineales bacterium | reverse complement strand
CGGGCCTAAGGTGACGCCGGGGCTGAGCAATTTTTGTCCGGCGGCGATGTCCTGGCCGATAGGGCGGATTTCGTTCCCGGCTGACACCTCGGTTTCGATCTCAACCCAGCCATCGTGCTCGCTCGTTTGCTCGACCATGACGATGGCATCGGCCCCTGGCGGCACTGCCGCACCCGTGGTGATGCGAGCGACCGTTCCCGACTCAACCCGCACAGCGGCGATAGGCCCGGCCATCTGTTCCCCCGCCAGCCGGCGTCGCCCGGCCCCATCCGCAGCGATCACGGCATAGCCATCCTTGGCCGCCGCCGGGAAGGGCGGCACCGGAGCCGGTGCGATGATCTCCTCGGCCAGCACCCGATCCAGCGACTGCGCCAGTGGGATCGACTCAGACGGCAGGGCGGGGCTGTGCGCCAGGATCGTGCTCAGGGCGTGCTCGATGCTGACGAGAGGGTAGGGCGAAGAGACGGGCATGGGTGAGTGGGCGTGTCAGGTGCCAAAAGTGTCAGGTGTCACGTAAAACGCAACACGCCTTATTTGTTCTGTGCGGCGTTGGGAAAAAACAGGGGTTGGCCGTATTGTTCGACGCCGAACTGGCCGATCATGGCTTGCGTCTCGGGGCTGGTGATCCAGTTCACGAAGGCGACCGCCGCCCCGTAATTGATGTCTTCCTCTTTGTCCGGGCTGACCGGCAAAACCCCGTATGGATTCTGCAGAATGGGATCGCCCTCAAACAAAATCTCCAGCGAAAGCCCCTCGCCCTGTTGGACCAGGAATGTACCACGGTCGCTCAGGGTATAAGCCTGTTGCTCGTCGCTCATGCTGAGGACAGCGCCCATTCCCTGCCCGGCGCTCTGATACCAACCGCCCGAAGGCTGGATATCGGCGAGCTGCCACAATTCGTGCTCTTTGATATCGGTGCCCGATTCATCGCCACGCGAGACGAAAGTAGCCTGAGCTTTGGCGATGCGGGCCAGGGCGTCGGCGGCGGATTCCGCGCCGCGCACATCGGCGGGGTCGTCGGCCGGGCCGGCGATCACGAAGTCGCTGACCATGACATCGTAGCGAGCCGGGGCGAAGCCGTCGGCGACGAATCGATCTTCATCCGGCCGGGAGTGCACCAGAAGCACGTCGGCGTCGCCAGCCTTGCCCAGCGCTAGGGCCTGGCCCGTACCGACAGCCAGCACACGCACGATCACGCCGGTTTTCCGCTCGAAATCGGGCAGGATAGCGTCCAACAGACCTGTATCGTAAGCCGTTGTACCGGAGGCCAGTACCAATTCATTGCGGGTCCCGGCGCGGGGAGGGATCTCGGTCGGCTCAGGCGGCGTGGCGGGCGGGCTGCACGAAGAAATCAGCGCCACCAGCAGGAATAGAATAGCGATATACCTGCCTGGCATATCGCTACTTGGAAATCGGCGTTTGCCGCCGAGATGAAAGGCGTTCACAAATTGGTTCGCACCCACAGGAGCGCATCCGATGAGGGTTGGTCTCAGGCGCTCTCCGCCAGTTCATCCAGACCCCAAACGACGGCATTTCCCTGTGCGTTCAGCAGGAGAGGTCGGGTGTTTAGTCGGATGTTGTCGCCATTGACGACGCATTTGACGATATCGGAGCGGCCTGGAATTTCGTACATCACATCGAGCAGCGTGCGCTCGACGATGGTGCGCAGGCCGCGAGCGCCGGTGTTGTGGCGCAGCGCTTCCTGGGCTACTGCATCGAGTGCGTCAGGCGTGAATTGCACCTCCACGCCATCCAGGTCAAGCAGCCTTTGGAATTGGCGGGTAATGGCGTTCTTCGGCTCGATGAGAATGCGGATCATGGCGGCGTGGTCGAGCGGATTGACATTGACAATCACGGGCAGCCGTCCGATGAATTCAGGGATGAGGCCGAACTGCAACAGGTCTTCTGAGGTCACCTGTTCCAGCAGCTTCACGCGGCGCTGTTCCAACGCCATTTGGGCGACTTCATTGTTCCCGAATCCCAGCCTGCCTTTAGCGCCGACCCGGCGGGCGACCACCTCTTCCACGCCATCGAAAGCGCCGCCGCAAATGAACAACACATTGCCCGTATTCAGGGCGATGTATTCCTGTTGCGGATGTTTGCGACCGCCCTGCGGCGGCACATTGGCAATCGTGCCTTCGATGATTTTTAGCAGCGCCTGTTGCACGCCCTCGCCGGAGACATCGCGCGTAATCGAGGGATTGTCGCCCGATTTGCGTGCTATCTTGTCGATTTCGTCCACATAGACGATGCCCATCTCCGCCCGCTGCGCGTCCCAGTCGGCGGCCTGAAGCAGACGGACGAGGATGTTCTCGACATCCTCGCCCACATAACCGGCCTCGGTCAGGCTGGTGGCGTCGGTAATGGTGAAGGGCACATCCAGGATGCGGGCCAGGGTTTGGGCCAGCAGGGTCTTGCCGCAGCCGGTGGGGCCAAGCAAGAGGATGTTGCTCTTTTGCAACTCGACATCGTTCTGGTCGTCGTGCGAGGCGATGCGCTTGTAGTGGTTATACACTGCTACCGAGAGAACCTTCTTGGCGCGCTCCTGGCCGACGACGTATTCATCCAGCCGCTTGACGATTTCACGCGGGGACGGCACCTGGTCGAATTCGAGCGGTTCGGCTTTCCCCGCCTGCGTTTCCACCCCTTCTTCCAGCAGGATCTCGTTGCACAACACGACGCACTCGTCGCAAATGTGCACATCGTCCGGGCCAGCGATCAGACGCTGAACCTCATCCTGCGAACGATGACAGAAGGAGCAGTACTGAATGCTCATGCGGCGTCTTGTTCCTCTTCGCTGCGTTCCAACCTGGGATCGGCTTCGCCATAAACCTGGTCGACAAGACCGTAGGCGACAGCTTCCTGCGCGTACATCCAGCGGTCGCGCTCGAAGTCGTGCTCGATTTGATCGAAGGTTTGGCCGGTGTGCTCGGACAGGATGCCGAAGATGCTGTTTTGCACGCGCTCCAATTCTTTGTATTGGATGCGCACGTCGGGCGTGTAGCCCTGGGCGCCGCCGCCGGCCGGATGCATGTGCACGGTGGCATGGGGCAGGGCATAGCGTTTGCTTTTGGCTCCGGCAGCCAGCAATACTGTTGCCATACTGGCCGTGACGCCGACCGCCCACGTGGCGACGGGTGCGGTGATCATCTGCATGGTGTCGTAGATCGCCAGCCCGGCATAGACGCTGCCGCCAGGGGAGTTGATGTAAAGCTGGATGTCACGTTCGGGGTCCTCGAAATTGAGGAACAACAACTGGGCGACGATCACATTGGCGACCTGATCGTTGATGGGCGTTCCCAGGAATATGATGCGTTCCTTTAACAGAAGCGAATAAATGTCCATGGCGCGCTCGCCCCGGCCGGTCTGTTCGATGACCATGGGGATGAGGGCGGAAGGTGAGGGGTAATCCATGCTAATTTCCTTTGAGTAACTCGTGTCTGGGGGTTGGTCTTGTGGTATTCCTCAGAAGTTTACTCTACAAGTGTAGCTTTTTCATTAGATTCCGGCTGTGAGTCAGCTTCGGATTCCGCCTCCATCTCTTCCGCTTCTTCGCTCACCGAGGCCTCTACCACTTCCTCTACCTCGGCGTCCACGACCTCGACCTCGACCATTTCCTCTTCTTCCACAATCGGCGCTTCTTCCGAGACATGCTGGCCCGGTTCCGGCACTTCTTCGCCGCGGGCGATTGCCAGCATCAATGCGACGCCTTTTGTATGCTTGACCAGCCCCGTGAAATAGGCTTTCACAGTGGCGTTGTTTTCCGCCGAATCCATCATGCGGTCGACAGCTTCCTGATCACCGCCCAACTGTCTGCCGAAAAATTGTTCCAGTTCGTAATCGTTGACGGGGATTTGTTCGCGTTCGACAATCTCCCCGATCAACAAATCACGTTTCAGCGTTTCTTCGGCAGGCTGGCGCAACTCCTCGCGAAATTCTTGCATGCTTTTACGCTGCAACTGGAGCAATTCCTCCAGCGATTTAATCCCATATCGTTGATAGAGCGCTTCCTGCTCGTCGGCCATGCGGTCGATCTGTCGTTCGATCGCTGCATCCGGATATTCCATCTGTTTGGCTTGAGCGAGCGCCGCTTCGAACACGTCCATCATGTACTTTTCATCAGCGTGCTCCTGGGCATGACCCGCAACGTGATCATGAATTGCCTGGCGCAGGGCGTCGGCGCTTTCGTACTCGCCAATGCTTGCGGCCAGTTCATCATCCAATTCGGGCATCTCTTCCCGCTTCACGCCTTTCACGGCGACTTCGAAATGACCCTCTTTGCCCGCCCAGGCTGTTTCACTGTCCTCAGGGAATGCGGCTGTAAACGACTTGCTTTCTCCCGCCGACATGCCGATGAATTGGCCGTCGAATTCGGGCGTCAGGGTAAATTCTTCGGCGTCGGGCACGATATCCCAATCATCGTTCTCAAGCACGACTTCGCCATCCACCGTCAATTTGATATCAATGGTGACCAGGTCGCCAAATTCGACAGCGCCTTCCACCGGAACCCAGACGAGATGACGGCTGAGTAATTGCTTGAGTTCCTCGTCCGCATCTTTCTGAATGTCCTCTTCGGAAGGGCCAACATAATCGACTCGCACGCTGCGATAGTCGCCCGGATCGACCACAGGTTTCAGGGGCACATCGAAGATGAGGGTTACCGGTTCGTCCAGGTTGATGTCTTCGAGCATCGCCCGGTCGTAGGGCTCGACGCCGGACTGTTCCAGGGCATCGACGTACACCTGTTCGCTCATGTCTTCGACGACTTCCTGCAACATCGCCTCACGGCCCAGGCGTTGTACGACGACCTGATAAGGCGCTTTGCCCGGTCGGAAGCCGGGGATGCGCACCTGCTTGCTCAACTTCTTGGCTTTTGCTCGCAGGGCTTTATCGATTGTGGCATCGGGGATGGTGACGGTCAGGCGCACCTGGCGCTTTTCAATTTCTTGTTGGGTGACAGTTAGTTCGGTCATGAAATTCGTGTTTCCGCTATTTGACTATGGGTTCGAAAGGTTGGCACGCTGTCGGTTTCGTATCCGAATTGAGCAGCCAGCCAACCTGGTTTTTGTGACAATCTACCTGAAAATCGTGAATCGAAGGCTCCATTTTCGATGAAGGTAAAACCAAATAATCTTACCACAACCCTTTGCGAGCGCCGAAAACGGCGACGGTGACCTGGCAGTGATGGGTTATTGCACGCGCCCGAACTGCCGTTCGAGTTGGGCGGCGCTGAAGTGCAGGATTGTCGGCCGGCCGTGCGGGCACGTGCGCGGGTTCGACGTTTGTTCCAATTGGCGAATGAGCTCACGCTGTTCGGCCAGTGACAACACCTGCCCGGCCTTGATGGCCAGGCGTTTACAGATAATCCTCACCAATGCCTCTTCCCGATCCACCCCCACCAGATCATCATTCTCCCCCATGCTTTCGGCCACCTCTTCCAGCAGCCTGCGGGGGTCCTGCCGTCCCATCGCTGCCGGGACGCCGCGCAACAGAAAGCTATCCGATCCAAAAGCTTCCAGATCGAATCCACTCTGGCGCAGCGATTCCAGGTTATCCGAAACCAGCCCCGCCAGCCTCGTCCCGATCTCGATGACGATGGGTTCGAGCAACGCCTGGGTCGCAACCGGTTCTTTGTCCGCCCCCACGATCTGTTCATACAAAATGCGCTCATGCGCGGCATGCTGGTCAATCAAATACAGGCCGCCTGGCCCTTCCGCCACCAGATACATGGCGGCAATCTGTCCCACTGGCCGCAGCGCCGGCAACACCCCCGCCTCATCACTCGTCCCGGCTGGGGATTGTCCAACTTGGGATGCGTCGTCATCGCCCAAACTGGAACGATAAAGGCCCATCGCCAGTTGGCCGGGTTCAGCGCCATCGTCCTGGCCCGCCTGCAAGAGCCGCTGGCGTCGTTCGGCCCAGTCGGTCGTGCTCATCGGCGAAGCTGGTTGCAGGCTGGCGATGGGGGCGCTATCGACCAGTGTGCGATGAACGCCGCGCTGCACAGCCCGGAAAATCAGTGATGGCTGGCGAAACCGCACCTCCGCCTTGCTGGGATGCACGTTGACGTCCACCTCTTTCGGAGGGATGTCGATGAAAATCAGGGCGATGGGAAAGCGTTTTTCTGGCAAGAGCGTGTGATACGCTTGAATGACGGCGAACGTCAGATTGCGATCCTGAATATATCGCCGATTGACAAATAACTCGACATAAGTGCGATTCGCCCGGTGCAGGGCGGGCGGCGACACGAACCCTGATATGCCGATGTTCGGGGTCACCTGGTCGTTTGACGACTCGAAAGCCAGCATCTGCCGGGCGATGTCAGCGCCAAAGACTTTCAACAACACGGCTGCACGGTCGCCTTTTCCGGGAGACTGAAAACTGATGCGGCCATCATTTAAAGCAGTGAACCGCACTTCAGGGTAGGCCAGGGCATAGCGCGTTACCAACTGGCTGACATGCCCGGCCTCGGTTGCGTCGGTTTTCAGGAATTTCAGGCGGGCCGGTACGTTCCAAAAAAGCTGTTCGACGCTGATGCTGGTTCCCATCGGCGCCCCGACCGGCTTGATTCCCAAAATATCGCTGCCCTCCAGACGCAATTCCGTGCCCGTAGCATCCGTGTGAAAGCGGGTGACGAGCGTGGTCTTGCTGACAGCGGCGATGGCGGCCAGCGCTTCACCGCGGAAACCCAGCGTGCTGATGTGATCTAGATCGGCAGTGGATGAGAGTTTGGATGTGGCATGGCGTTGCACCGCCAGGGGCGCTTCCGCCGCGAGGATGCCGAAACCGTTGTCGCTGACCCGGATTAATCGCCTGCCGCCATCACGGATCTCGACCTGGATTTCGGTCGCCCCGGCATCCAGGCTGTTCTCGACCAATTCCTTGACGACGGAGGCCGGTCTCTCGACGACTTCGCCCGCGGCGATCTTATCGGCGACATCCGCCGCCAGAATCTGGATAGGCATGCGGGCATTATAGCAGAGCGCATTTTGCCCTGCGAGCAAGTCGCCGATGCGATCAGATTTGTAGGGTCAAAACTGTCGGGGCATAATGCTTTCTATGAATTCGGCGCGCTTGAACTCCGAGATCGAACTCCTTTTGTTCGATCTCGATAATACCCTGTACCCACAAAATCTTGGCCTGTGGGCGGAAATCGATCAGCGAATTCGCAACTATGTCAGCATCTACTTAGGTGTGTCACCAGAGGAAGCGCATCGGGTTCAGAAGGAATACTGGCTGGCCTATGGCACGACGCTGGCCGGGTTGATGAGCGAGTTCCAAATCGATCCCGATCCCTATCTCGACTATGTGCATGACCTGGATGTCACAGGATTTCTCGGCCCCAACCCGGCGCTGAATCAAACGCTGGCCGCCCTGCCGCAGCGCAAAGCCATCTTCACGAACGCCAGCTCTGACCATGCCCGAAACATTCTCAGCACGCTGGATATCCTGCCGCAATTCGAAGCGCTGATCGGGATGGCGGAGGTCGGGTACGTTTGCAAACCCAACCCTCTGGCCTATGAGCGATGCCTCGCCGCGCTGAAGGTCGACCCTCGGCGTTGCGTGTTCATCGAGGACAGCGCCGGCAATCTCCCGCCGGCGCGGGCGCTGGGAATGACGACCGTGCTGATCGGCGAACCGGCCCAGGGCGATGCCGATTTCTATTTGCAGAGCGTCGAAGATATTCACACGCTTTTCGCGGCCTGATCGAACGCTATCCATTCCGCTGACATGCTTTCTCGCAGAATCCTGAGTAACACAGGCTATAACTTAGGGGCGATGTTTATCAACTCGCTGATCGCCCTTGTCCTTGTACCCGTGCTCATTCTAAATCTGGGCGAGGAGATGTTCGGCATCTGGGCGCTGGCGGGGATCATGATCACGGTGGGGGCCATGCTCGATTTTGGTTTAAGCAGGGCGCTGATCCGTACGGTGGCGCGGCAGCGGGCGAGTGGCGGATGGTCGGTGATCAGCCTGGATTTCAATTCGAGTCTGTGGCCGTTACTGATCTCGACCGGGTTGATCACGGCGTTGGGGATCATTCTGGCTCCGAACCTCTCCGTCGCCCTGGGCGTGCCAACCGCCTTGCAGCCAGTCGGCACAGCTGTCCTGCGTATCCTTTGCCTGAGCTTTATCCCCGTCGTGGTCAGCCTGTTGCTGGCTGCAACGCTGGAGGGCGCGCAACAGATGGCCTACACCGGCGGGGCGCTCGTGCTAAACCGGATGGTTTTCGCCGCCGGGGCGATTGCCGTCGTCCTGTTTGATGGCAGCGTCATCGGCGTGGCGGCAGCGCAATTTGTGGCGGTGTGCGCGCAGATGCTTGTCCTGCTTGTCGCCGCGCTGCGTGTGACGCCCAGCCTGCGATTCTCCCCGCGTCTGGCCAGGCGAGAACGCCTGCGCAACGATATTCGATTTGGTCGGTACATTTTCCTCACCAGCCTCGTCGCTCTGGTCTTCACGGCTACGAACAAAGTGGTGATCGCTCACTGGCTGGGCCTGCAGAACGTGGCCTATTATGAACTGGCGTCATTAGTGGCTTTGCAGATTTTCACCATCGGTCTGGCAGCGGCGCAGGCGCTTTATCCTGCCTATGCCGCCGCCCAAATCGAAGGCGGCATGGAAGCAATCCGGCGGCTGTATAGCTCGGCGTTGCGCCTGGGAGTCGTGGCTTATGCCCCAGTTGGCGCCGCTGTCGTCGCGCTGGCGGCCCCATTTGTCCAGGCCTGGTTTGGCGCATCCGCCGCAGAGTCGGCTATCGCCATGCGCTGGCTGGCCGCCGGATGGACCGTCGTTGGTATCGCAGCAGCGGCGTCGGTCGGATTGCAGGCGATTGGTCGCCCCAACTGGTCGGCGCTGTTCTCGACCTATAACGCCATTGTTAATCTCATCCTGGCGGTGCTGCTCGTTCCGCTTTGGGGATTCTGGGGCATCATCGCAGCGAATGTGGCTGCGATTAGCAGCAGCGCTTTGGTCACTCTGCTCTATTTTCGCGCCCATTGCGGCCTGGGCGTCCGCCAATGGCTGACGGCGATGTCGCCACGCGTGATTCTGTGGATCATAGCAGTCACCCTGCTTTTCGTCTGGCTTGGCGGCCGCCTTGCCGCTCCGCAGCTATGGCAGGTGGTCATTTTGGGGCTGGGCTTTTTTGCCTGTTACGGCTGCGGATTGCTTGTCTTGGGCTTGTTGCGCCCGGATGAGATGGCGCGGCTGCGAGCAGGCGTGGGCAGGCGATTCTATCGGGGAGCGCTCTCGCCATGACTGACCTGGATTTGAGCGTCATCATCGTCAGTTGGAATGTACGCCAACATCTCCTGAACTGCATCGCCAGCCTGCCCGATGCGATTGGCCCCGGACGTACGTGGGAGCTTGTTGTAGTTGACAACGCCTCCTCTGATGACAGTGCGGCGGCGGTTCGTGAAAAATTCCCGCAGGCGCGGGTAGTTGCCAACCCGAAGAACCATCTGTATACTGCCGCGGCGAATCAGGGCTTGGCGCTGGCAGCCGGCAGATTTCTTCTGCTCCTGAATCCCGATTGCCGGCTTAGCCCTGGCAGCGTTGCACACTTGCTTGACTACATCGAATCCAACCGGCAGACTGGCCTGGCCGGGCCCAGGATTCTCAATGAATTTGGCGTCGATGATCGGCGCACTGCCCGCAATCTCCCCACGCCCTGGTCCGAAACCCTGGATTGGCTGGGCCTGACCCGTCGATTTCCGAATAATCCCATTTTTGCTGCTAATCTCCGCCCCGATTACCCCCGTGATCGAGGCGGCCCCGTCCCACTGCTTTCCGGAGCCTGCCTGCTTTTCAGCAATCGTCTCACCGCAGACCTGCGCCGACTGGATCCCGGTTTTCCCATGTATGGTGAAGATGTCGATCTGTGTCGCCGAATTCAGATGGCAGGATTCGATACATCGCTGGCGGCAGGCGCGGTGATAGTCCATAGCGGCGGCGAGAGCAGTCGCCAAAGTCGCGTCGCAACAGCCATTCTCGCAGCCGACGGCATCCAACGCTATTTTCGGCGCTGGCACGGCCGCAATGCTGCTTTCCGGCATCGTCTTGGCATGGCCTTCGTCGCCGCGCTCAAGTGGTCGGCGTTCGGGATTTTGGGTTTAATTGGTTATGATAATGCCACGGATGAACAGCGTCACTTGCATGCTTCCCTATTCCGGTGGGCCACGATTGGCGGCTTACCGTCGTAGAACGATCTTTTAGAGAGGACGATTTGTTGGTTAGCCATTTTACGAAGAAGCCCTTGCGTTGCGCGGGTTTTGATTCATGAAGCAACTACGAGTTCTGCATTGCCGGCAGGGAGATCAAGTTTGGGGACCAGAACGCCAGATTTTGCAGTTGGCGGAATGGATGCCCAGGCTTGGGATCAGTATGGAAATCGTTCTGTTGCGACGCTGGGGCCTGGACAGCAGCCCGCATCCGCTCGCTGCCCGGGCGCGTGAGCTTGGCTGCCCGGTTCATGAGGTTCCGGCTCGCCCTGGCGATTGGCCAGGCGTAGTTCGTCTCTTGCGCCAGCGCCTGGGCGAGTGTGATTTGCTGCACACGCACGAATTCAAATCCGACCTGCTGGGCTATGTCGCCACCCGATTGAGCAGCCGCCCCTGGATCGCAACCGACCATCATCTGGCTGCGGACGAGGATTTCATGCTCAGAGCCTTTGCGTATGCCGACCGTTGGGCTTTGCAGCGAACGCAGGCGGTCGTGGTCCCCTCCTATAGCCAAGCATCGATTCTATCCCGCCATATCGCGCCCGACCGTATTCACGTGATCCATCACGGTATCGATGCCGAGGCGTTCGCCCATTCCGCCGAGCCTCGGCGCGGAGAGTTGCGTCACCGCCTGGGCGTGTCCGATAGCCAGCCGGTGGTGTCGATCATCGGCCGTCTCGACCCGATAAAAGGACACAGTGTTTTCCTCGAGACGGCGAGATTGCTGCTCGACCAGCGACCGGAAATCCAGTTTTGGGTGATAGGCGACGGGAAACTGCGCAAGCGTCTTGACGCTCACTCCGCAGGCCTGGGCCTGACCGACGCCGTCAAATTCTGGGGTTATCAGAATGATATCGCGCCGTGGATTGCAGCCAGCGATGTGATCGTGATGCCATCGTTCCATGAGTCGTTCGGCATCGTGCTGATCGAGGCCATGTCGTTGGCCAAGCCGATTGTCGCCAGCGCCGCCGGCGGCATCCCTGAGGTGGTGCTGGATGGACACAATGGCTATCTGGCGACGCCGGGGGATCCACGCCAGCTCAGTGAACGGGTTTTGCAGATGTTGAGTAATCCCGCCGCTGCAGTTCAGCTTGGATTGGCCGGTAAGGATAGGGTCAGCAAATATTTCACCACCGAGCAGATGGCGCTTTGCATGGCAGACCTTTATCGCTCAATCCTGGCGGGCGAAGCCAGCCGGCAGATCCCCACCGTATCCAGAAACAGCGCTTCGGTTTCGCTACCTTAAGCGTTCCCCATAGGTCACGAGTGAGCAAAATTGGCCGTTGAAAATCTGTCCATGAATTTACGAGCCAGCGTCATTATCGCCGCCTACAATGCGGCAAGAGATTTGCCGCGCTGTCTGGCAGCCTTGCAGCATCAAACTGTGCCGCGCGACGAGTTTGAGGTCATTGTTGTCGATGATGGCAGCAGTGATGACACCGCCTCCATCGCCAGTGCCGCAGGCGCTCGTGTGATTCATCAGACCCACAGCGGCCCGGCGGCGGCGCGCAATGCCGGCGTTGAAATGGCTGGCGCTCCAATCGTGATCTTCACCGACGCCGATTGTGAGCCGGTGATTGATTTTGTGGAGCGCATGTTGGAACCGTTTGCAGCGCCTGTCGTCGTTGGCGTACGTGGGGTTTACCGCAGCCAGCAACGCTCGCTCGTGGCTCGTTTCGTGCAATTGGAATATGAGGAACGGTATCGCCGCATCGCTCAGGTTGAGCAGAGCACCGGCACCGTGAATGCATTGGACACATCATACGCCGCCTATCGCAGGCAGGTATTTCTGGACGCCGGGGGATTTGACACGCGTTTTCTGGGGGCTGCGGGCGAAGACCATGAACTCTCGTATCGCCTGGCCTCGGAGGGATATGTCATGCGTTTCAGCCCCGATGCAGCGGTCTATCATCGACATGTCAGCACTGTCGGCAAATATGCCAGACGCAAGTTTCGCATTGGGTACTGGAAAGCATTTCTGACGCGGCAGCATCCCAGCTATGCGTTCGACGATTCGCACACAACGCAGAGTCTGAAAGTGCAGATCGCCGCCGCAGGCTCGTTCGCGGTAACCCTTTTCTTATCCATCTTGTGGCCGGTATTCGGCTGGCTGGCATTGCTGATGGCAACGATCTTCTTGATAAGTGCCGTTCCAATGCTGGCGTTAGTTCTGCGACGCGATCTTTCGGTCATTTACGTTGCGCTCCCCTTATTGGTTGTACGTGCTTACGCAGCCGGAGCGGGCTTTGTCTGGGGTTTTTGGCGCTCCCAACCCAGAAGCCTTGAGCACGACGTTAGCTTTAATACTTAGACGGCAAAGCGTCTGTGCCTCCCAAAGGAGTTTCTAATAGACTTGCAACCGGGGATCGTTTCAATTTGGGGGCAGATTTCTGATCTGCTGCCAACGCTGGTTAAAGCGCAGAGGACGGTGGTACGCACCGAAAACCTGACTCCAGTGCGTGGTCGGGACCGACGCATACCTGGGCTGTAGAAACGCCCCTGGTATTGTTTCATGCCGCTTTTGACCATGCCATTGCCGGTCACCCAGCCGGGTTCACGTAGTTGCATGCACCACATGCGCCGATGATATCTCATGAAATTGTCTGCTTCCGACGCCAGGTCTTTTGCTGCGAGCGGGTAGTCATAGGTCACATTGAGCAGCTGGTCAGCGATTTTGCGGCGTGGCCTTGATAGAGGAGACGCTCGTGGGTTTTTAGCCACTGTTGCGTTTGGAGGTGTGCCTTCACCGTGCAGGCATTGCGCCGCAGCGACCAGATGTTCCTTGGCACAATACCAATCCACTACTTGCAAGCTATTGCCAAAGTGTAGTGCGGTCTGATCCCACATCCAGGAAGGGACACCTCCAAAACTTCAGCTTCAGATGCGTGCCGCCATTTGCGCTTTCGTACCTTGGACCATCACAGAGGTCAAATGGGGTTAATAGTACCCTCGACTCGCCTTCATCTCCCCGATCATACTCACAATCGTTTTTCCTTTCACCCCCATGCTGTGCACATCACCCGTCCGTACCAAGGACACATCTGCCCCCATCTTTTCCTCTCGACCCCGACCATGTCGTCCGCTAATTTCGCTCCCATTTTTTGCCGTCTCCGCATAACCTCTAGTTCGTTGTCTCCAAGCCTCACCCCTGCCCAACTCTTATACCAACCCAGATATTCATCGAGCGATACCTCCATCTCTGTCATCATACTCGCTATACTCGCTCTCAGTTTGGTTTGTTTTGCTTATATTTGACTTGATATTGGTTTCTTCCGTGGTGGAATTCGCTTGCGCCTATCCATCCGAACACCCTCTGGCCCCCACCTTGAAACGTACCTCTGCAGCCGCAATTGTTTGCCTCCGGCAGCATTCTATGGCAAGATCAATGCATCACTGCGATGCCTGTACAGATTCTGATCGACGCCAGATCAGGCTTTGTGCCGGCATCATTTAGTTTTTCGCAGCAGTTCATCTCGACCAGCTATTCCGCAAATAGTCTAATCTATTTGTGGTTACCTCATGCGTTTCAAATCTGAGAAAATTCGGTGCTGTTGATTGATAATCGGTAGCTTGCTGAGAGAACATTGCGCCACGCTGATATTGGCTAGGCCTTTGTTTGCCCAAATCAATTCGTGATTCTACATTTCGTCCGGACAAATACAAGCGAGTGTTGTAGCACTTGCTCCACCGTTTGTCATAATGACACGCCCACACGCAGGCTAACGCAGCATGTGCGGCGGAGCATGGCATCTGAAGGTATTTTCGATGGGCATTACCAGTCACTTTTTCTACTCAATACCATAAAGAGATATAGCTTTGGCTAGCGAAACCGAAATACAAACTTTCAATAAGCGAAATCGGCAACAGGTGGTCATCAAACCGCAGAAAGGATGGCAACCAATCGATTTGGTTGAGTTGCGGGAGTATCGGGACTTGTATTACTTCCTGGTGCTTCGTGATGTCCAGGTGCTTTATAAGCAAACTGTCTTAGGCTTCGCCTGGGCGATTCTGCGCCCATTCCTCAGCATGATTGTGTTTACGGTGATTTTTGGTCGTTTGGCTGGGGTCAGCAGCGATGGCGTACCGTACTCAGTGTTTTCCTATGTTGCATTGGTACCATGGACATATTATTCGAGCACTGTAACCGCTTCGACAACGAGCCTTATAGCGAACAGCAACATGTTGACCAAGGTCTACTTCCCCCGATTGGTGTTCCCATTGACGCCAGTTGCAGCAAAACTAGTGGACTTTGCTATCGCGTTTATGTTCATACCAATTCTGATGATTCTGTTCGGAATTGCACCCACGTGGAACATTATTTACTTGCCTCTGCTGATCTTGCTGATGATAATCGCTACTGCGGGTGCGGGTTTATGGTTATCGGCCCTGGCTGTGCAATACCGTGACATCAACTATGCCACGCAGTTTCTCATGCAATTGTTGATGTATGCAGCGCCGGTTGTATGGCCTTTGTCGTCCTTGCGCGAAAAATTCAGTGAGGGTGTGGTCTTGCTATATGGCTTATATCCAATGGCTGGTATTATCGAAGGTTTCCGCTCAGCTCTGCTGGGAACCGTGCCTATGCCCTGGGGACTGATCGCTGTCGGTAGTATATCGGCAATCGTCACATTTATCAGTGGCGCCTACTACTACCGTCGCATGGAAGCGGCATTTGCCGATGTCGCCTGAGTATATGGCGACCCGCCATATTTCGTAGAAAAATGAATTCCTATGAGTGATTTTGCAATCAGGGTAGAAGGTATTGGCAAGCGTTATCGTATTGGTCTGGAAGAAGTCCAACATGAGACCTTCGGCGCGGCCGTTGGCGGCTGGTTGCGCTCACCGGTTTCAAATTTCCGCCGTCTGCGCAGTCTTAGTTCCTTCTCCAGCAATGGCGACGAAAGTGATGTGATCTGGGCGCTCAGAGATGTTTCTTTCAATGTGAACGAAGGCGAGGCCGTTGGTTTGATAGGCCGAAATGGCGCGGGAAAGAGTACTTTGCTAAAAGTGCTTTCGCGTATTACGCCGCCATCGGAAGGTCAGGTGATTCTGAATGGCCGGGCGGCAAGCCTGCTAGAGGTGGGAACCGGGTTCCATCCTGATCTCACTGGACGAGAGAATATCTATCTCAATGGCAGTGTCCTGGGTATGCGGAGAAGCGAAATCGCGCGTAAATACGATGAAATAGTCGAATTCTCCGGCGTCGAGAAATTTATTGATACGCCCGTCAAACGATATTCCAGCGGCATGCGTGTACGGTTGGCATTTTCGGTGGCGGCACACTTAGAGCCGGAGGTGTTATTGGTCGATGAAGTACTGGCGGTAGGCGATGCGGAATTCCAGCGGAAATGCCTGGGCAAGATGCAAGATGTGGCCGGGCACGGTCGTACGGTCATTTTTGTGTCGCATAATATGCCGGCCATTACAAGGTTGTGTCCTCGATCGGTTCTATTGGAAAATGGACGGCTGGTTAAAGATGGGCCATCTGAACAGATTGTAGCTTATTATCTCTCTGGAGGTGCACAAAATGCAGCAGTCAAAGTCTGGGAGGAGGCGGAAGCGCCAGGTACCGCAGAGATTAAGCTTACGTCATTGAGCTTGGTGCGTGAAAATGGGCAGATGGCATCTGTCGTGAGCGTTGAGGATGAGCTACATTTGCGGATTGGATACCGTTCTTATGATACTGATCTGCCATTGCGCTGTGCGGCGCGCTTTTACACTCAGGGGGCGTGTGCGTTTGCCTCGGTGGAACCAAGAGAAACAATTCGTTCCAAGACCGGTGATTATTATTCGACAGTGACGATACCTCCGAACCTTCTTAGTGAAGGCGAGTATACGGTTGGTGTATCTTTATTTGCTTCAAGAGGCCGAAAGACGCATTATGTCCGAGAGGATGATTTGATAGCTTTCCAGGTCATGGATCCGATAAATGGCACATCGGCCCGTGGGGATTATACTGAACCTTTTGTTGGCGTAATGCGCCCTATGCTTCAATGGGATATCGAGCGTGCGTAACAATGTGTCAATACTCAGACTAGCAGGCAGCCGTTTACGAAGGTTTCTAATTCATCCGCAGCAGTCTATCGATCAATTAATTACCGATTACCTCAATAGCCTAGGCTTCCTCACCATCCATCGCTACATGCTTCACGGTCCATCAGATCGCCTGCACCTGGCGCTGGAAATCCCCAAAAACAATACGTTTTTCAACACACGTTCCGGGCATATTTATGTTGGGCGAGGCGTCGTCTGGGGCTATCACTGCCAGGTTTTGACCGGGATGCATTTATGGGAGGACGGCAAGCTGCTATTGCCCAAATCCAAACAGGTTCCGGAAGCAGGCTATGATATTCACATAGGGGATGGCTGTTGGATCGCCTCCGGCGCCATCATCATTGGCGGTGTGACCGTTGGCCAGAACTGCATAGTTGCTGCAGGGGCCGTGGTGACCAAGGATGTGCCCGATGGCAGCATCGTTGGCGGTGCGCCGGCCCGGGTTATTGGTCAGACATCAGACTTGGGTCCAACGGGTAGACGGATGAGCCGAGATTAACGCCGTTGGCAACGGGAACACCATGAATGCGTCGCGAGGAAGCAAAATAAGCAACTTACAACCTTCATCAACCCCTTACAGGGTGTGCATGGTCGGTTTGGGACGACATGCCTTAAAACAATTGACCCAATTAGCAGGGAATCCCACACGTTGGTCCATTGCGGCGGTGGTTGATCTTTCAGTGGCGTCCTACGCCCGCTTCCAGGGTATGTTTTACGACCTGCGCGTGCCTTTCTACCGCAATGTAGCGCAGGCTGTGGTTGATCAACCTATTGACCTGGTTATTATCTCGACGACGGCGCCCTCTCATATAGCCATCACAACGCAACTGATTCGGACCGGCTTTATCGGGGGTATTTTTATCGAAAAGCCTGTCTCAAACAGTTTATTCCAGGTTGACTCACTGTGCAGGTTGATCGAACAGGAAAACTGGCCCGGACAAGCCAGGGTCGATTTCAACCGTCGCTGCTCCGAGATTTACAATCGCATCAAAAAGGCGCGCATATCTGGTGAGATCGGCGATCTGGTATCCATCGAGTTCAACCGCCCCTGTAAATTAAGTATGGTTGGTGCACATTTTATCGACCTGGCCAATTGGTTCGCAGATAGCCCGCCCATCCGCGTCAGTTGTCATCTGGACACCAAATCGTCCGTTGATCATCGCGGAGCGGTTTTCTATGATCCGCCAGGCCGCTTGCAGGTCGAGTACGCCAATGGTGTTGTCTTCAATATGGACACCACCAACGCCAGCCCATCGGAGACCTTGGGCATGGCAGTCAAGTTCACGCAGGGCAATGTCCGGGTCGACAATGACGAGGTCAACATGGTTTTGCAGTCTGGTGATCGTGTTGAGACTATGAATGTGCCTGACGAAAATTGCCGGTATCGGTGGATTGAAAACGCTGCGCTCTCGGTTCTTAGCCCCGAGGGGGCTTGTGACATATGCACCATTGCCGAGGCCGCCACTTGCCTGGAAGTAACGGTAGCTGCTCATATTTCCAACCGAAGGGGTGGTGAGTCGGTGGAATTACCGTTGTCGTCAGATGCCCGCGCTATAAGCATGAGGATTGCCTGATGTCACCGGGTATTAAGAAAAGTGCACAACGTCTGATACTTTCCGGTATCCGGACGTTGCCTGAATCTGCCCGGAAGCCAATGCTCGACTACATCGGTATGGTGGCTAGTGAACGTTCGTTGCAAAGGTTTCAAGATAGCATGCCATCCTGGTCCCGCCGCGAGACTGACGGTGAAAAGCGACCGGTCAATGTAGGATTCGTTGGAGCGGGCAACTATGCACACCACCACATCAAAATCTTGCAAAGCCTTAACAATGTTACGGTTCATTCAATCTTGATCACCGGCAGTGAGCGCAGCCGATCTTTTGCCGTGCACTATCAGGTTCCACACGTTTTCAGCGACCAAGACGCCTTCCTCGCCCAGGCCGGTGTCGATTGTTTTGTGATTGTGGTTTCGGCATGGAATATCTTGCCACTGGCGATGGCTTGCCTAGCGACAGGAAAGCCGGTGTTATTGGAAAAGCCTGCTGGCGTATCGCCTGCAGAAACATTGCAACTTTGTGAGCAAGCTGATGCACATGGCACCTATGGCATGGTTTGCATG
>JAGFJG010000084.1 GCA_024102915.1 Caldilineales bacterium | reverse complement strand
TGGGCGTCGCAGTTGGGGTGCGGGTTGGCGTATTTGTGGGGGTGGGGGTACCAGTTGGGGTGGGCGACGGCGTCTCTGTCGCAGTTGGGGTTGAAGTCGGTGTGTTCGTCGGGGTGAGCGTCGCAGTTGGGGTGCGGGTTGGCGTATTTGTGGGGGTGGGGGTATTAGTTGGAGTGGGTGACGGCGTCTCTGTCGCAGTTGGGGTTGAAGTCGGTGTGTTCGTCGCAGTTGGGGTGCGGGTTGGCGTATTTGTAGGGGTGGGGGTATTAGTGGCCGGGACGTTCTGCGCCTCCACTGCCCCGACATCGCAGGAGCCGCCTGTGCCGTTGGGATAAAAGGCATCGTTCAGATCAACCGGTCTTGTCGAACCTCGCTGATCGGTCCCCACCGCACACGACCCCCGATCCAGCGCCGGGCTATTCGACTGAGGAAAGTGCGTCAGGGTTGGGCCGCCATTGTTAGCCAATGGACCCAGCAGGGGGTTTATGTTTTGTTGGTCCCCCGTGCCAGTGAACCCACAGCTTGAGTCGCTGTCAATGTTGTAGCCACCGCTTGTGATGGCTGTATTGCAGTCGCCGCCTATCGCCTGCGCAGCCACGATGCTGTTCAGCGCCATCACCGAAACCTGGTTATAGATTCCGCCGCCGTAGTTGGCCGAGTTTCCCGACAGCGTGCTGTTCTGCACCGTCACTGTGCCGTTGTTTTTAATGCCGCCGCCGTTGTTAGCTGAGTTGCCTGACAGAGTGCTATTGTGCACCGATGCCATACCCAGGTTATTGATGCCGCCGCCGTTGAAAGCCCGGTTACCGCTAAGCGTACTGTTTTGCACCGTCACTGCGCCGTTGTTCTGGATACCGCCGCCGTAGTTGGCCGAGTTTCCCGACAACTTGCTGCTCTGCACTGTTAAAGTGCCGGAATCAAAGTAGGCGCCGCCGCCATAGTTGGCCAAGTTGCCAGAGAGATTGCTATTCTGCACCGTCGCTGCGCCCCGACCAAATATACCGCCACCTTGCCAAGCGGCATAGTTGTATGAGAGCGTGGTGCTCTGCATGGATAGGGTCTGGCTGCTGAAAACGCCGCCGCCATTAATGCTGGCCGAGTTATATGAGAGGGTGCTGTTCTCTATCGTGCATAGACCTTCACAACTGATGCCGCCACCGCCTTGGCCTGCTGTATTGCGACTCAGGTTGCTAACCGATACCGTGGATGCCGTCCCGCCCATAACAATGCCGCCGCCGTACAGAGCTGCCGAATTATTCCTGATCGTGCTATTTTGAACCGTGCACGGACCGCCGGGACAATAGATGCCGCCGCCAGAAGAATACGCCGTATTGAGATAAAAATCACTGTTTGTTACCGAGAGAGAGCCAGAAGAGGGATGGCTGAAAACGCCGCCACCATGCCCCGTGTTGGCCGTATTGCCTGTGATAGTGCTTTGCGCAATCGACGTCGAGCCGCTATTGTAGATGCCACCGCCAGAGGAAAATGTAGCCGTGTTGGCGGAAATCGTGCCCATTTCCACTGATAACGTGCCATTGTTGTGGATGCCGCCACCTATTCCGGCTGTGTTGCCGGACACCGTGCTTTTCGTTATCGTCACCATGCCGGAGCCAATGTTAATGCCGCCGCCATTACCGTTGGTAGCCGAATTACCGAAGACTTCGCTGTAGTCCTGTAGCGTCGCAGTACCCTTGGTATTGATAGCTCCGCCATTACCGTCAGTAGTCGTATTGTAGGAAAGAATGCTGCTTGCAACCACCAGTGTACCGCCGCTCAGATTATTGATAGCGCCCCCGCCATAATTAGCAACCGAGTTACCAGAAAGTGTACTGTTCGCCACCATCAGGGTGCCTTTGTTCTGGATGCCGCCACCGCCGGAGGTCGAACTATTACCGCTGATGATGCTGTAGTACTGCACCGTCACCATGCCGTCACTAAAAATGCCGCCACCGCCATTTGATACAGAATTGGCCGATATGGTGCTGTTCGTAACCGTCAAGGTGCCATGATTTAGAACTCCGCCGCCAATTCCAGTTAACGAGTTCATATTCTTACCGCCGCTCACCGTCAAGTATCTTAATGACAAATTGGCAAGACTGTTGGCGGCGAAGATACGGAAATCAGGCGATGTCCCATCCCGGCTGATCGAGTACCCATAACCCTCGATCGTGACCTCGCTCGCCACCACCGGCAGACCCGTCGCCCCAAAGGTCGTATTGTGTACTGCCGTCAGGGTCACGTTCGTTTCCAGGGTGATGGTGTCCAGCCCCAACGTACCGGCATAGCAATCGGTCGAGCCGCTCTGATTGTTATTGTTGGCGTTGATAATCGCCTCAGGCAGCGAACAAAGGCTGTCAACCGCTATCGTACCCGTTGGATCATTCACCGTTATTGCTGCTGCAGGCGCGCTCAGGCCGGACGTGGCGGTTATAGCCAGCAGCAGCGCCGTCCCTGCCAGCCCCACCCCCAAACGTTGTCTCAATCTACGCCGTTGTCCCGCTCTCATCCCCGCCAATCGATGCTTCCACAACGCATAGCGGATGGTGAGGGTTGCACCCTGCCGGGCTATCAATCTTAATAACCAGGGTCTGTGCTCGGCCTCTGCCAGCATTTCTTGCCAAGCGACATCTAATGTCGATTCACGAAATACGCCATCACAGCCATTCCGGGGAGGGGTCATGACGCAATTCCTTTGCCGCGCTTCATACGGCTGAGTAATATTTCAGCGTTGACGAGTTAGCCATCGTGTCGCTGTCTATTATTTTGTAGCGCGCAGTATATGCGCTTTTTTGAAAACCGCAAATCTGCATTCTGAGTTGCAGGTTAAGGGTTTCAGGTTCAGGGGATTCGCATTACGATACACGTTTCAGCACCAAAATAGTTGTCGACTACAGCGGAAGAAGTCAGAATGTGATAGGCTGGCGTGGGCAATCCATTTCAAGGCAACTGGATCGTAACTGCTTCAAGGACTACAATGCACTAGGCGACGACGAAAGGACGAATATTGACGAATCGTGTATCGTCCTTTCGTCAACGTTTGTCTAGTTTTGTCGTTGGACCGCAATGTGCATGAAGGCTGAGCAGCTACATAGGCACACTCTACAAAGGTGGCGAAGTTGAAATCCGAAACCAAGACTCGAACCAAGTACCGTCAGCGTCCTCTGTTCTTGGCATTGGCCTTTGCCCTGGCCCTGGCGTCAGCGATCGCCCTCATCCCCGCCGACGCCAGAGCGTCCGAATCGGCCACAGGCGGCGCCAACGCGCTCCAGGCCACACCCGAGCCGCCGCCTATCCCGCCCGAGGCCTTCGGCCCGCCCCAATTCCCCGTGGCCGAAGTCCCCGAAATCGCCCTCGACACTCTGCTGTCCGGGGCCGACCCCTCGACCAAGCTGGCCTGGGGCGACTACGACCAGGATGGCGACCTCGACCTGGCCATCGCCAATTCCGGCAAACCCAACCGCCTTTTCCGTAACGACCAGGGGCGGATTCACCCGGTTCCCGTGTGGGAGTCGGCGGAATCAGACTACACAACCAGCCTGGCCTGGGGCGATGTCGACAGCGACGGCGACCTCGATCTGGTCATCGGCAACCGGCCCAAGTGCTCATTCGGCGCGCAGGGCTACACGTGTCGTGACGGCAACAACCGCATCTATCGCAATGAAAAAGGCGCGCTCAGCCCCGCCGCTTCCTGGTCATCGGCAGCCAACGATTCAACCTGGGCGATTGCACTGGGCGACGTCAACGGCGACGGCCTGCTCGACCTGGCCGCCGCCAATTCCGACATCTGGCAGTTGGGGGCGGCCAGCCAGGGTTTGGGGTCAGGGAAGGACAAGATCTATCTCAACAACGGCTCCGGCGCTTTCGAGGACAATGCCTGGTGGACCTCGCCCGAAAGCGCCTATTCCAGCGACATTGAATTGGGGGATGTGGACGATGACGGCGATCTGGATTTGCTGATCGCCGGAGCCGGGGCCGCAGTTTACAAGAATATCGATGGCGCTCTGTCGCAAAAGGCCGTTTGGAGTTCGGATGGCGGGGCTTCGGCCATCGCCCTGGCCGATGTCGATGGGGATGGCTATCCAGAGTTGGTGGTCGGGGAAGTCCCTGGCGCCCTGCTTTACGACAATCTCGACGGCGAATTCGAAACCGAGCCCTATTGGAAATCTTCCTGGCCTGAGATCGAGGTCAGCGACTTCTCCATTGGCGACTTCAATGCCGATGGCGATCTCGACATCGCCGCCAGCGCCAGTTGCTATGTCATCGCTTTCTGCCCGTTGGCTGTGTGGAGCAATGCCGATGGCTTTGTCGATGGCAACGGCTGGGACTCCGGGGAGAATGTGGATAGCGGCGGCGTGGCCTGGGGCGATATGGATGGCGACGGCACGTTGGAGCTGGCGGCAGCCGTACGGGGCGGCCCCAGCCAGATTTATGTCAACGATACAACTCCTTTCAAGCTGGATTCCAATTTCGAGGGCTTCGACTACAAATCGAAACGTCTGGCGTCCGCCTGGGGTGATGTGGACGGCGATGGCGATCTCGACCTGGCCGTGGGCGTGGGCAGCGGAGCCGGTATTGGCGCGCCCAATGTGGTTCTGCACAACGACGGCGGCTATCTCGCGCCCGAACCGATGTGGACGTCCGCCGAAAGCGATGACACGCAAGCTGTGGCCTGGGGTGACATGGACGGCGACGGCGATCTCGACCTGGCCGTGGGCAACCTCGCCGACTGCGACTTGCAAGACAAGGAACTGCAATGCTCTGGCGGCAAAAGCCAGGTCTATCGCAACGATGGCGGCGTTTTAACCTCTTCGCCAGTCTGGACTTCGACCCCGCAGGAAAGCACGACCAGCGTAGCCTGGGGCGACGTCGATGGCGATGGCGACCTCGACCTGGCCGTGGGTGACGGCCCTTCCTGCGAATGGGATAGCGAGATCTTTGTCGAATATTGCCAGGGCGGCCAGAATTACATCTTTTTCAATGATGGCGAGATGCTGAGCGCCGAGCCGGGCTGGACATCCGCTGAAAGCGACGACACGCAGTCCGTGGCCTGGGGCGATGTGGACGACGACGGCGATCTCGACCTGGCCGTGGGCAACGAGTGCAATCCCAGCGATGAGGGCTGCGACGGCGCCCCGAATCGGGTTTACTACAACTTCGGCGGCCAGTTGGAGACCAGCCCCTCCTGGTCGTCGAGCGATTCCGACTTCACTACCAGCGTGGCCTGGGGCGATGTGGACAATGATGGCGATCTCGATCTGGCCGTGGGCAATTCCAGCCAGGCCGCCCGCCTCTATATCAATGAAGGGGGACGCCTGGGCGAGCAGTTCGTGTGGACGCCGCCCGAATCCGGCTTCACCGGCAATGTGGCCTGGGGCGATGCCGACGGCGACGGCGACCTCGACCTGGCCGTGAATGACGCCGAAGCGATTATGGTGTACGAAAATGTGGCAGGCCAACTCAGCGCCCGCTCCGCCTGGACGGATTATGCCGATTCGGGACAACGCCGCTGGGCGACCTGGGGCGACATGGATAACGACGGCGACCAGGATTTGGTGGCGGGCGAGCGGGTATTCCGCAACATGATCAGCGATAGGCTGGCGGTTGGCGGCTCTCCGCAGGTGTTCGTGTCCCGGCCGCAGCCTGACGATAGCGCAGCCTTTTATTCGGCGGCCGCTGTGTGGGATGAGTTGACCGTTCCCTTTGCATACTCCGTGCTGGCGGAGCCGGATGCAAGCGCCGATATCCAGGCCTTTTACGCACTGAACGGCCCCGGCGATTGGCAGCCCGCCGTCCCCGTCACTGGCACAAACACGACCGGGCTGCGCGGCGGCAAGAATTATTCGTTTATGTGGGATGTGGCCGCCGCCGGGTTGATGGGCCAGAGCGACAATGTCGTCATGCGCATGGTCGCACTGCCCGACCTCAGACCACACCCCAACCAGGCCGCCGGGCCTTATCAGTATGGCGGCAACCAATCCGTCACCTTCCCCCTCCGGGTCCGGGGTACGCAGGTGCAGGTTTTCAGCGAGACGACCGACAATCCCGCTGCCGGGGCGATGGTCTATCGGCTGCCGGCGGAACAATTGGCCGGGGCGCAACCCCTGGGCGGCGCGGGCGGCATCTATCGCACCGACGCCGGGGGGTTCCTGCAGGGCCGGGGCCAGATCGACGTCGGGGATACGCTCTATGCATTGTGGCCGGTCAGCACGACGCTGCCCATCGCCCGTTGGAATTACGACTTCGTGCACACCAGTTTCACTCCGGTCGAAGATGGCGTCGAGGGTTATGTGGTGGAAGAACCGGGCGTGCAAACCCTGGTTGTCAGCGAGAAGAACCCCCTGATTCTGTTCAACCTGGACATGGCATTGGAGTGGGACGCCCGCAACGACGGCGCGTTTTTGGCCGATCTGCAGGAAGCCATCAAACGCTCGTCCGAGCTATTCTACGATGTCAGCGACGGGCAGATGGCGATCGGCGACGTCAACATCTTCCAGAACAAACAGAACTGGCTGGCCTCGGACGTGGTGATGTATGCCAACAACAGCATTCGCCCACGCGCTTCGATGGGCGGCGTGGTGGCGCAATCACTGGATGATGTGCGCGCCAATGGCGAGACCATCGCCAATGCCTTCCAGCGCGGCCAGATTCGCATCGGCCCGGTGTGGGACCCGTTCGGCCAGAGTCGTGATGAATTGCGACGAGATTGGCAGCGCGCCTTCGCCCACGAATTCGGCCACTATCTGCTCTTCCTGCCCGACAACTACCTGGGTTATGAAGAGGATGGTTCGGTCGGCTCGGCGGACTGTGAGGGCAGCTTTATGACCACCGCCTATGACGACGATTACAGCGAGTTTCTCACGGCGGAACAGTGGGCCGAGACCTATCGCAATTGCCTCAATACGCTGGCCGAGCGCACCACCGGCCGTTCCGATTGGGAGACGATTAAGAAATTCTACCCCATGCTGAGCGACGACGGCGACAACCCCGGCCCGCTCAGCCTGCCGCTCGACCTCACGCGTGTACGCATCGCCGACGACTCGGAACCCTCGAACCGGCTGCCGGCCCGCAACTTCGACCTGCGCGATGCCGTCACCGGCGAACGCCTGCCGCTGGCGCAAGGGCAGGGGTATCTATACAAAACGCAGGGTACCTCAGACCTCGCCGATGATCGTCTCGTCTTGCTCGGTTCCACCGGTAAAAGTGACTGGATCAAAGTGCGAGGCTCTGACCTGGGTGATCGGGTTTGCGTTTTCGAAAGCAATACGCAACCGGCGGTGATGGGATGCGCCAATAATATCAAGGCTGTCACCAATGTGATCAAGCTGCGGAAAGTTGAAAACTGGCGGCCGAGCATTCGGGTGCAGCCGACCTCGGTTCCAGCCGGAACCCTGACCATCACCAGCCCGATCACCAGTGCGATCGCCCTATCCCAAACTCAGGGCATCTCGATCACCGACGCAATCAGCGCCACCGCTGCCATAAGTCCCACCGAGTTCACGACCCACACCATCGCCCTCAAACGCCCGGCTCTCACCATCGAGGTGGAACAGCCGCTAACGAGCGGGCAGATGCGTGTCCAGGTCCTCCCCGCACATGGCGCCCCGAACCCCAACTGGCCGGTCACCTCGCCGTGGGTCGTTATGAATCAGGTCGATCCGGCGAATTCGGGCGTCTATTCCGCCACCATCCCGCTCGACTATCCCGTGTTTTCAGGCTATGTGCGGGTGTGGGTTCCCGGTTCGCCCCAAGAAGCAATCAGCCAGTTTTACATCACCCCGGTGCTGACAGAGAATGGCGGGTTCGGTTATACGGCTGAGAATCCCTATGGTTTTGGCCCGGATGATCGCTTTGGGTATGGGCCAGACGACCGCTTTGGGTACGGCCCGGACGACCGGTTCGGGTACGGCCCTGACGACCGTTTCGGTTATGGGCCTGATGACCGATTCGGTTACGGGCCTGATGATCGGTTTGGCTACGGGCCGGATGACCGGTTCGGCTATGGGCCAGACGACCGCTTTGGGTACGGCCCAGACGATCGGTTTGGCTATGGCCCAGACGACCGGTTTGGCTATGGCGTGCCAGACCGCGGCTTGGGCGCCAATCGTCGTGCGCTCGGTGCGCCGATTGCTTCGGACGACGGACAGGTATCCATCTTCAATAAATTTGACGCCATCGGCGATCCGGGAGCGGCTTTGTTGGAAGCGTTAGCCGCCATCCCCAACCTGCCGCAATGGCTTTCACCGGTGGGGCAGGCTTATCGTTTCGTGGCCCAGGGAGATGTGGATCGCACCATTGGTTTTAATTATCTGCGGCGCGATGTGCCCGATGGCTATGAGCACACGCTGCAAATCTATTATTCGCCCGACGAAGGCCAAACCTGGAGCGTGCTTCCTTCGAGGCTGGATACCGATGAAAATCTGGTCACCGCCCCGGCTGACGAGTCAGGGCTGTATGTATCCGCCGCCAGCGTCGATATCCCGCTGGTTATGCCGGGCTGGAACCTGATCGCCTATCCTATTCCCGAAACCCGACCGATCACCGAAGCCCTGGCTTCCATCGATGGCTATTACTCGACCGTGTACGGATTCGACAATGAATTCCTCGCCCGCCCCTGGACGGTATTCGACGTGGAAGCGCCGGAGCTTGCCAATGACCTGAAGGAGATGAAATTCGGGCAGGGTTATTGGATCAATGTCACAGCGCCGGTCATCTTGAAACTGGCAGTGCCAAAGGCTGCTGCGATTGGCCTGCCGATCGAGCCAATCGTGGCTTCCCAACCGTTGATGGATGCCGCCCGTCTGACGCCGCCGGCCGTCTTCTACGGTCAGGTCGAGTTAGCGCAAGCTCCCGCCGCCAGCACCCCGCTCGAAGTCCAGGCGATGGTGGGGGACACGATCTGCGGCGTTGGCGAGGCGAAGCATGACGGACAATCGGGGCTCGTGTACGTGGTCAAGGTCGAAGCGGATGAACCGGCATCGCCCGACTGCGGCGCGCCGGGCCGTAAAGTCATGTTCACAGTTGACTCACAACGCATGTCGGCCTGCGTCCCCTGGGACAACACCCGCACGCAAAACGTGACGCTACAACCGGCGGATGGAACCGAGCCTGTTTGTGAGTGAGGAAAGTTCCATGTTCCAAGTTCGAGGTTCGAGGTTCCGAGCTCCAGCACTGACGCTGCGCCTATGGATCGGTCTTCAACCTTCAACCTGGAACTTGGAACTCCGATGATCATGGAAAGCTACGAGCAATTCACGATGAGCGGGCACGTCTTCGAGAAACGCCCGGCGTTCGTCGGCCCGCTCGATGTGAGCGACGCGTTCCTGAATTAACGCGTATCCCACCGCAAGCGCTTCATGCGCCCGGCGTTGGTTTTCTTTTTGGTCATTGCGTCCCGCCAGAATCCGGTAGCAGATCAGATACGCCTGCACCGGGAATTCGACGCCCTCAACGCCGTTGGTTTGCAGCCAATCCAACGCTTGCGCTGACAATCTGTTCGCCTGGGCGGCGTCGCCCGCTTGCCATGCCGCCAAGGCCAATCCCGCCAGATCATCGATAATTGCGCCATCCTCCGGGTTCAGCGATTGGCGCAGCGCCAGCGCCTCGCTAAACGCCTGGCGCGCTCGCTCCCACTCGCCCATTTCCGCCAGCGCCAATCCGAGATGCGTGAGGGTATAGCCTAAGCCGCGCCGATAATTGGTGGCCTGCTGAATCTCCAAGGCGTCCTGATGATAGACCAGCGCATCTTGATTCTGGCCTGAGAAGTGGAGGATCAGGCCAAGCGTGTCCAGGCTATTCGCTTCGCCCTCCTGGTCGCCGATCTCCCTGGCGATGCGCAGCGCCCGCCGATGATGGGATTCCGCCTGCTCATAGACGCCCAGGTCGAAAAAGCTATTTCCCATGTGTTGAAGGATGATGGTCTCGCCCAGCCGCCAGCCCAGCGTCCGGCACAAGTCGAGAGCGCGACCATGGTAGTCGAGAGCATAGCTGTAATGGCCGAATTGGCGCTCGATCGAGCCGAACATCATCAGGCAGTTCATCTCGCCGCGCTGATCGTGCAGGCGCTGGTAAACGGTCTGCGCTTCCCGGTAATGATTTCTCGCCTGTTCTCGCCGCCCCTGGCTGAGATGAATGTGGGCGATTAAGTAGAGACAGCGCGCAACCTCTTTTTCGATGCCATGTTGCCGGGCAAGCGCCAGCGCCGTCTCCGTTTGCTGGCTGGCACGATCGTAATCGCCCATGCGAAAAAGGATGCGACCGTGCAACGAGAACGCTTCGGCCAGACCGGATTCGTCATCGCTCATTCTGGCGAGGGTTTCCGCCTGCCCGATCTGCGCCAGAGCGGATTCGTAATCCGCCGTGAGATGACCCAGATCCGCCCGCCTGAGGCTGATTTGCAGGTTGAGTTGTTCGTCGGCCATTGCATCGGCGAGCCGGGCCAGTTCCGCCAGATCGTCTGATTGCGCACTGCGGTCGCCAATCAAATCGTAGACTCGCTCGCGGGCGGAGATGAGGTCAAAGCGCTCGCGCAAATCGATGGCTGGGGTGAGTTCGAGCGCACGGGTATAAAGCCGGATGGCTTCGGCATTGGCATACTGACTGGCAGCTTGCTCGGCGGCAAGACAAACGTACTGTCGTTCCTGTTCGGCATGTCCGGCCAGACCAAAATGGCGCGCCAGTTCGGCATAGTGCGCTGGCAACTCATCGCCGTAAAGCCGCTCGATGGCGCGAGCCGCCAATCCATGCAAGATTCTGCGGCGGGCGTGAATCAGCATTTCATAGGCGGCGTCGCGCAACAACGCATGCTGAAACAGGTATCGCATGCGCGCCAATGCCGTCCAGATGGTCGCCCGTTCGGCCTCGGCTATCTTCGAATCCAAAAGATCATCGTGGCGGATTTCGCCCAGCAAGGGCGTCTCGAATTCACGACCCAAAACCGCCGCCGTTTGCACCACATCCCGCACCTCGAAGGGCAGGCGGTCGATGCGGGCGGCGAGGACGCTCCAAACATCGGTCGGGAGCGGCGTGGCGTCGGCGGGCTGCCGCAAGTCCCAGCCATTCTCCGTCTGCACGAGCAGATTTGTCTCGCGCAGGAGGCTGAGAAGTTGTTCGGCGAAGAAGGGATTGCCCTCAGCCCGACCGATCAGGGTATCAATGACGGCTGGCGTCACCGGGCCGCCCAGGGCAGATTGGGCCAGCCGAGAAAAATCATCAGCCGACAATTCCGCAAGATAGAGGGATTCGAACTCGACTTCATCACTGAGCAGCACGATGCCTTCCTGGGGCCGGGCCGTGGCGATGACGGCCAAGGGGGCTGCCGTCTCGCCGCCCAGCGCCGCCTGGCGCGCCAACAGCCGCCAGAGTTGCAAGGAATCCTCGTCGAGCCAGTGCGCATCTTCCAACTGCACGATGATCGGTTTTTGCAGACTCAGCGCCTGGATGAAGGTGCTGAGGGCGACAACGGTGTTGTCATGGCGTTCGCGCGGGCCAAGGCGAGCATAGGGCGAATCGGGCCATTCCAGATTGAACAAAGCGCCGAGGAAGGAACGGGTGCGATCCATCTCTTCGGCCAGCAGTTCCGCATAGGGATGGGTCGACTCGCTCACAACCCAGGCCACAAGCTCGTCGATCTGACCGTCGAATTGCGAACGGCGAATGTGCATGTCGGCATGCGCGGGCAATTCAAAGAATGCACTCAACCAATAACGGAACGGATTGAAAGACTGGCGCAAGACCTGGTCGGCCTGGCAGCGCGCCCAGTGCACGGAAAAATCCTCGAAAAAGTCGGAGTGGCGGAAGGAGTGCAGGAGGCGGCTTTTGCCGATGCCGGCCTCACCCCAAATGATGAGGGTTCCGGCGCACAGCCGTTCCCTGAGAGGCTGGACGAATCTCCTTAGCGCTTCCAACTCTTGCTCTCGTCCGATCAGCCGCCCCTGGTAGAGCGTAGGGCCGATCCACTCGGCGCGCTCCAGCAGGCGATAGGCAGTCTGGGGCGTGGCAAAGCCCTTGAAATGCTGCTCACCGACATACTCGCAATTGAAGAATGTACTCGCCCGCGCGTAGACTTCCTCGTCCATCCATACTGAACCAATGGGAGCCGCCATCATCATGCGCGCGGCCAGACTGACGCCCCGACCATAGCAAGTGTAACCTTCGTGCAGGCGACTGCCGGTGAAACCCGCATGCGCCAAACGGTATGTAACCCCGACGCTGACCGGCGCTACGCAATCCTTTTGCACATCCAGTACGAAGTTGAGCGCGCGCAGAATATCGTTTTCGTGGCTGGTCGGCGTCCCCCAAAACATCAGCATATTGCAGCCTTTGTCGCCGAAGTCCAGCCGCTCGATGAAGCCGCCGTACTGTTCCTGCGCCCGATACACTGAGTAGACGAAGCTTCGCAGTTGCTCCTCCGTTCGCAGCGTCGGCAGGCTAAGGAACACGTTGACAACGTGCCGGAACTCGCCGCTCGTCTCCTGTTCGATGACATTGGCCGGGAAAAAGCGGGATTCCAGGGTGAAGTCACGAATGGTTTGGGGCAACGGAAATGGTTCAGGCTGCGTAAATTCCAAGTCGAGCAATCGGTGAAATCCTTCATCGAGCGGTTCGAGCTCCATCAAGCCTGCGACCGAATCCAGCAGGCTGGGGGCGATGACGATATCGCCGGCCTGGGCGTGGTGCTCCGCCTCGGCGCATCCATCGATGGCGTCGCCACGAAAGTAATAGGCGGCGCGCCTGGCATCTTCGCTCTCAAATATCCCCCAGTTCACAGCGCCTCTGGCTAAACCCGCTTTGGCCGAAATGACGTGGCTGCCGTACGGCGTTTCATGGTGCAGGGTCGTCGCCATCAATCCCTGGATTTGCCACGCCGCCGCCAGCGCTCGCTGTGCGCATTCGGTTTCAGACTCGGCCTCGCTCAATGGAAACAGTGCCGTGAAAGCATCCCCCGCAAACCCGACGGTGAATCCGCCCTGGACGTGGACGATCTCGACCAGCGGATCGAACACCGCCCGCAGCACTTCTGTCAACACCTCCGCCCCATGATGCCCGTGCTCCATCAGCGCATCGGCCATGGCGGTGAATCCGCTCAGATCGACAAACAGGCTGACCGCCTCGAATCCGCCCTGCAGCCTGCCATCGGCATAGTTGCGCAGAATGAATTGCGGAACGAGGGGGTGCATGGAAACAGGTGGCAGGTGGCAGGTGGCAGGTGGCAGGTGGCAGGTGGCAGGTGGCAGGTGGCAGCTGGCAGGTGGCAGGTGTCAGGTGGCAGGGGGCAGAAACGATACTTCTTCATCACTCCTTCACCCTGCCACAGCAGTCACGAGAC
>JAGFJG010000058.1 GCA_024102915.1 Caldilineales bacterium | reverse complement strand
TGATGGACATGGCCCACGTAGCGGGCCTGGTGGCGGCGGGCTTGCATCCCAGCCCCGTACCCTATTGCGATATCGTGACCACCACGACGCACAAGACCTTGCGCGGCGCTCGCGGCGGCATGGTGTTATGCCGCGAGGGATACGCCCGCAAGGTGGACAAGGCCGTCTTCCCCGGCTTGCAGGGCGGGCCGCTCATGCATCAGATCGCTGGAAAAGCGGTGGCGTTGGGCGAAGCATTGCAGCCCGAATTCAAAACCTACATCCAGGCTGTGCTCGACAACATGCAGGCAATGGCGGCGGAATTGATGGGCCAGGGCTTGCGCCTCGTCTCTGGCGGTACCGACAACCACCTGGCTTTGGTGGATGTCACGCCCTTTGGCATTGGCGGGGCGACAGCCGAACAGGCGCTTGGCGCTGCCGGCATCACCGTCAATATGAATCTGCTGCCCTATGACAAGCGCAGCCCGCGCGACCCCAGCGGCATTCGCATCGGCGCCCCAGCCATGACCACACGCGGCCTGGGCATCGCCGAGTTTCGTCAAATAGCCGTGTGGATGGTGCAGGTTTTGCGCCAACCGCAGGATGCAGCCTTGCAAAGCCAGATCGCCGCCAATGTCAAGGAACTATTGACGGCGTTCCCGGTCCCGGCCTGAGCATCAGAAACGACGACTATAAAAAGAGCCGCCCTGACGAGTTTGTCGGGGCGGCTCTTTTTATATGGGGTGAAAGTTTAAACTTCGCTCCCTGTTTTTGGAAAGCGTCAGATCAATTCACTTTCTGGGAAAGCTGCTCGATTCGCTCTGTCAATTCGACAATCTGACGATTCAGTTCTTCCAGGTCACTGCGGCGAGGCACATCGATGCGCGCCAGGATCGCCTCCGTGCGTTGCGTTACGATGCTGTCGCTTTTTTCGCTGACTTCGGTTACATCCTTTTGACCTCGATCAAACAGGTCGGCAACGAGTTCTCGGCCGTCTCTCTCGGCGATTTCACCGCGCTCGACCAGGCGATGCACGATGCTTTCGATCTCCTCTTTGCCCAATGCCAGGGTGCCGATTCCGGCCAGAAGCACAGTGCGAACCACGTGAACTACAGGGTTGTGCCCGTTGGCGCTGACCACGGACTCCATTGATTCATCTTTCGTTTTCTCAGCCATGATTTTACTCCTTCCATCGACGTTCTCATTTCGGCTGGCGAAGAGTCCGTCATAGAAAATTCAGACACATAAATCATGACGCATTGCGTCATTACTTCGTGATGGTAACATGAAGCGTATAGGCTGTCAAAACCCGCGGCTCAGCTTTCCCGACACTGCCAAGCAAAAAGCAAAATAGGCTACCACGGATTGGCGCAGATTCGTCCGACTCAGATCTGTGTAATTTGAAGTTGCGGAGTGGCTGCCGTTTCACGCCTGGGCGATGTGGAAGGGGTTGAAATCCGTGTCCCGGTCGAAATAGTCTTCGTGTTCGGCTCGCTTCAGATGATTCACGGCCAGATAGGTGACGGGCGTGAAACCAATCTCGATCAGCACCTTGAAAATGTAATTGGCGACGATCAAGCCCAGGGCAATTTCAGGCGGGAACACGCCCAACAGCGTGGCAATGAGCACGAAGATCACCGTATCCACGCCTTGCCCAACCAGGGTCGAGCCAATCGTGCGGGTCCATAGCCAGCGGCCCTGGGTCAGCACTTTCATCCGGGCCAGGATGTAGGAATTGCTGAACTCACCCGCCCAGTAGGCGACGAGACTGGCGATGATGATCGCCCCGCTGCTGACGCCGCCCAGGATGGCATTGTAAGCGGATTGACCCACTGCGGTCGGGTCTGACGGCGCTGGCATACCTGGGAGCGTTTCGGCCAACCCTTCGTAAATGAATTGCCCCCAGACCGGGTCGCCGGGCAACCGTCCTAGAAAGTAGAAGGTGGCCGACATCAGCAGGGCGCAGGCGAAGCCCACCCAGATCACGCGGCGGCTGCGGCCATAGCCATACACCTCAGTCAGGATATCGCCAAAGATGTACGAAAGCGGAAACAGCAGAGTGCCGCCGTCAAAGGCCAATGGCAGACCCAGCAAGCTCATGCGCAGATCGACCAGTTTGGCGGCGCTGGCAATGTTGCTGATCAAGAGCACCGTCACGAACAAAGCCATGACGATGTCGTAGTATTTATACGATCGTTGCATGGTTGACAAGCCCGCCTAGCCGAACAACTTCTTGAAGAAGTTGCTGATCGCCAACACGAATCGCGCCCAGAAGCCGGGGGCAGGTTGCGGTTCGGGAGGCTCTGGGGGGATGGGTTCTTCGCCCGCACGCAGAAGCTTCGCCCGTGAAATTCGGCCGCTTTCGTCGATATCCACGCGGGCATAACGCAGGTCGCGTTCATTGGCGTATTTGTCGGGATTCGTCAACAGGTCTCGCCAGACTGCCTCCGGGGCATCCTTGAAATTCCCCTTCCAAACCCAGGTGCCGGTGTTGATGTATTTGGCGCCGTTGGGCAGGCGCTTGTCAATCGCTTCATGGATATGGCCGAACAGCACCACCTGCGCGCCCATCTCCCTGGCGATCTCGCCCGCTTTGTCTTCCATCACCTGCCAGTAATGCTCGGTAATCTCTTTCGCCCGCAGCACGGGATCGCTAGCGCCTGGGGAGCCGGCCACACCGCCGGGCAGAGCGTCAGCGGGAGGGGCGGCCCCTACTTCGGCAAATGCCTGTGCGACCTGACCGGCGAATTCGGCGGCGTAAGCCGGATCGACATTCATGCGGGCGGCCAGTTGTAACCTTTGCTCAGCTGTGGCTAATTCGGTGATCAGTTGGTCGCGTGTCGGGGCAGATTGATCCGCTTCGGGGGCGCCTGCGATGCCCCGCAACAGGCCGGGCGCGGCCTTCAGAAGCGCGGCCAGCGCATCGAGCGCAAAAGATGGCTCGAACGCCAGCGCATAAAGGATGAGAGTCGTAATGGGATGAACGCCATCGATCCAGGGTCGTTCCCATTCCACATGGTTGAAATAGTTGGTGACAAAAAGGGAGCCGGGCGGGCGCTCCACTGTGTCCGGCTTTTCGGGATCAAACGGATGGTCGGGATCAGAAAACTGGTTGACTTCCTCGACATAGGCGTTGCCATGTTCAATCAGAACGCCATGTTCGAATTGCGTCCGTCCCGGAAAACTCACCAGATCGGCGTCCTGCCCGACCGCATTGACCATCTGGCGGATGCGGTTTTGCACCTCCGGGTAAGCCAGTTCGGGATCGTGGTTGCCGAAAAGGATAGTGACTGTGCGCCGGGGCGGGCCGGGATTGAGGAAATCGGAGAGGCCCAGGAAAATGCTGGGGTGCCATTCGTGGACGACGCTGATCCGTTGCAAAGCTTCCGCCAGGCGTGGGTCCGTGTATTCTTCGGTATCATAATGACGGTGGGGTTCAAAGATATCGACCGAGGGGATTTGCAGGAACTCGATCCAGTCGCCGTTGACAATGAGCTCCATATCGAGGTCATCACGATTGGATTCATCGACCAGAGCATGGATCCAATCCACAAACTCGGCATCCGAGATAAAGTCTTCTAAATCATTTCCTTCCGCCTTGCCGCCTGCCCCGATATGAGTATCGCTGATCACGATTTTTGTCTTGCGTCGCATGATGACTCCTTCGATGATAAAAGCCCCTGACTGGATTCCGGCTGCCGCCGGGCTGTGGCATAATTCAATCATGGTGATTATAGTCAACGGAATTGACCAACGCCAACAAAGCTTAAAGGTTTGGCGATGGCTCCTCGCTCCCGTCTTGGTTCTGCTCCTGGTCGCATGCTCGGAACCGCAAGCACCGACCGACCCCATGGAGCGCTATTATCCGGCTTTCCGCGCTGAATCCCTTCCGCCCGATTTTGATTTCGACGCCACCCCGCGCTACGACATCACGATGCGTGTGAACCCGGAGGAACGCAAGGTCGATGGCGTTGCTCGCGTACATTTCAAGAATCTGAGCGGTCGCCCGCTGAACGATCTGTACTTTCGCCTGTACCCCAATTTGCCGCAACTGTCGGGCGGCATGCGGCTGACCGGCGTCACCAAATTGCCGGAGCGATACGCCGCTGGTTTCGCTTTCATCATCGACAATACAGCGGCGCGCGTCACCCTGACCGAACCTTTGCCCCCGGACGAATCCATCGATCTGGAACTTGCCTACGAAGTGACGGCGCCGCAACGAGAGGGTTATGTACTCTTTGGCGAAAGCGAAGGCATCCTCAGCCTGCCCTACAGTTATCCCATGCTGGCGGCCCAAACTGGCGATCCCACTGATCCCTGGCGATTGGACATCCCGCCCGTTTTTGGCGACATCGCCATCACAAACCCGGCTTTCTACGCGGTGACCGTGACCGTGCCCAGCGCCATTACGCTTGTTGGCGCCGGCGTCGAGATCAGTCGCACCGAAAGTGCACTCGGCCTGACCGACCACGTTTTCGTGACCGGCCCCGTGCGCGAGTTCGGGGTGACGATGAGTGACGCCTTCGAAAGCGAAAGCCTGGACGTGAATGGAACTCAGATCAATAGCTATTATCTGCCCGTCGATGCCGCGTCGGGGCGGGCGGCGCTGACTGATGCCGCCGGCGCTCTGCGCGCATTTGAATTGCTATTTGGCCCCTATCCCTTCACCGACCTCGATATCGTGGAATCGCCCACGCGCTATTTGGGCATGGAGTACCCCGGCCTGAACTATATCGGGCTGGACACCTATCGCGGCCAGCGCCAGACCCAGGAATTATTGGTGGCGCATGAGGTGTCGCATCAGTGGTGGTACGGGTTGGTCGGTTCCGATCCATTCCGTTATCCCTGGCTGGATGAAGGTCTGGCCGAGCACAGCAGCATGTTGTATTTCGAGACAGTGTACGGCCCCAGGGAATCGGATCGTATGCGCGAGTTGCGTTGGCGTATCCCCACCGAATGGGCGCAGGCGAATAACTATGATGAGGCGGTAGGGCAAGAGGCGACCGGATTCCAAAGCGAGAACTACGAAATCCTGGTCTATGCCAAATCCGCGCTGTTTTTTGACGAACTCTACAAACAACTGGGCAAAGAGAAATATCTTTCTGTCTTGCGGGCATTTATCGACCGTTATCGTTTCAAAACCCCCACCCCCGATGACTTCCTGGCAATCGTACAGGAAGTGGGCGGCATTGATCCACAGCCTTTGTACGAGAAGTGGATTTTGAGCCCGCCGCCTAATGACTAATCGAATCAGCCACGAGTAAGTCTGTCCAGTTTTCTCATTGAAGTAAATGAAACGGTAGTGGCAATTGATAGTTAATGCACTTTTGTGAAAATCTGGTTTTACTCTGAAAATTTGATTCCGCCTGTGAGCCATCAACTCTTTTTTGCCACTACCCTTTTTTCATAATGCGGACAGCTTATCGAACCTCTGACTATCACGCAATAATCTTAACTATCTTATTTCACGCTGTACCTAACCATATTCGCCAATATTTCTCTGTCAGACTACTAGGTTACGAACCGCCCAACCGTTATCATCAGGCGGGGATTTACAGTCGGTCGGGATTGGAAACGCTGCCCGTCGCCGAGCCGGTGAATGGAGTACTGGGGCGGTGCATCTGGCAGGGCCAGCCTTTGTTCATCTACGGCAACGTCATCACCATCAAGGACCAGTGGGCAAAAGATTGCGAAAAGAAATACTCGGACCGGTTGCAGGAACAACTACATATCCTGGAAACACTTGCGGACAAGCGCTGCATCGTGGCCGGGGATTTCAATCTGCGGTTGGGCTGGCCGCAGAAGCGATTCGCTTATGAAGCGATGAAAGCATTCGTGGAGCGACACGGCTGGGTATGGCCGACCGCCGGCCAGACGTTCACGGTACAGCACATCCTCCACTCGCCCGACCTGGCCGTGGATGTGACCCTCGACGCCAGTGTGCAGCGCGGCAAGGGCAGTCGAAATGGTCTCAGCGACCACCCTTTACTTTTGGCCGAGATTCGGGAAAGCGAGGGGAAGCCATAACCGGGAAAAGCAGACTAAACTGAAGTCACGATGAGATCAAGAGTTTTGTTCTCGACGATAGACGACGGACGATAGACGATGGAGCACGTTTTGCCAGTGCATTTTGCCATCGTCCATCGTCAATGGTCTATCGTCAACTGGCAGACAAAAGTATCGTTTTCATAATGATATCAGTTTAAAGACGCCCACTCTTTCTGTCTTTGGAAGATTGGCTACACACTAAGTTGTGGGTATAATGGCGGGGAGATGAACGACATCGAGCATCGACGCAGCGCAAGGAACGCCCTCAGTGTCGTTCTCTATGTTGGCGCGGGATTGGCGTTGGCCCTGGGCGTATTGTTGCTCGTCGCCCTGATCGGCGCTGCTCAGGCGGTGATGGGATACGACATATTCTTCCAATTGGGAGGCTTCGGGCAGCTTGCCCAGGCGATTTTGCGCCCGCTGCAATCCGGGCTGATCACCGTCGGCGTGATCCTGTTCGCCATCATGGCGGCCATCGCCGGTCTGCTGTTCACTGGCGGCCGGCTGGCAGCCCGGCAGGCGGGCTTGGCCGAGCGAGTGCGTCTGTTGGAAGAGCAGATGGCGATAGTACGCAACCGGGGCTGAGTCAGCGGATCGGGACGACCTACGGTGGAGCCAGAATCAAATTGAAGATCACGATCTTCGCCGCAGGCTCACGGGGG
Organism: Caldilineales bacterium; assembly: GCA_024102915.1. Classification (GTDB taxonomy): domain Bacteria; phylum Chloroflexota; class Anaerolineae; order J102; family J102; genus JAGFJG01. The sequence continues at coordinate 15,170 of JAGFJG010000058.1, read as the reverse complement.
GACATCCAGCCCTGCGTCGCCCTGGGCAAAGGCCTGCAAATGGCTGGCTACGATGTGCGTCTGGCCGCGCCTGAGAATTTCGCCGGATTTGTGCAGGAGCACAAACTGAGTTTTTATCCTCTGCGTGGGGACGTACAGGCGATCATGGCCGGGGATACCGGGCGGCAATTCATGGAAACCGGGGGCGGCAACCCCCTGAAATCGATCCGGGTTATCCAGGAAATGATTGCGCCCATCGTCAGAGAGATGTCGGAGGATGTCTACGAATCATGCCGCGATGCGGACGCCCTGATCTGCCTGGGCGTGTTCAACGCCTTTGGCGCAACCGTCGCCGAAGCTCTGCGCATCCCGATCATGAATGTCGTGCCGACACCCTGGCTGCCCTCACGAGCTTTTGCTGCACCATCCTGGCCGATTCAGAAAAACCTGGGCGGCCTGCACAACTATCTGTCGGGCATTGCCATGTTTCAGGTTGTGTGGCTCTGGTATCGGCCCTTCGTGAATAAATTCAGACAACGATTGGGATTGGCGAATTTCTCGGCTGCTCGATATTATCGCACGCTGCGCGCCACGCCCATGCTGTGCGCCTACAGCCCCGCCATCCTCCCTCGCCCCGCCGATTGGCCGGACGACACCCACGTCTGCGGGTATTTCTTTCTCGACGATGAATCGGGCTGGCGGCCATCATCAGAACTGCAAGCTTTTTTGGATGCCGGTGATCCGCCCATCTATGTCGGGTTCGGCAGCATGTCCGGGCGCAATCCCGAACAACTCACCGAGATTGTTCTCGAAGCCCTCGCCCGATGCGGCCAGCGCGGCGTACTGCTGACCGGATGGGGCGGCCTGCGCGCAGACCTGGGCTCGGAAAAAATATTCGTGCTGGATGCGGCGCCACATAGCTGGTTGTTCCCGCGCATGGCGGCGGTGGTGCATCATGGCGGCGCTGGCACAACGGCAGAGGGACTTCGCGCCGGCGTGCCGAATGTGATCGTGCCCTTCATCTTCGACCAGCCATTCTGGGGCGAACGTATCCGGGCGCTGGGCCTGGGGCCGGAACCCCTCCCCCGCAAAAAGCTGATCGCCGATAGGCTGGCCGCTGCCATCGATCAGGCAATGTCGGACGCCGGAATGCGGCAACGCGCACGCGCCTGCGGGGAAGCCATTCGCGCCGAGGACGGCGTTGGCAATGCCGTGGATGTCGTGCGGCGTTACCTCGGTGAGCCAATGAGTGACAAAGGATAGCGCCTCGATGAAATCAACGCAGAACGATTTTACAGCCGTACCCTACCCGCGCATCCGCCTGCTTATGGCCGATGGCGGGCGCATGGGGCTGAAGAAACACACGATTCACGGGCTGGTGGAATTCGACGTGACCCTGGCACGGGCGGCCATCCGCCAGCATCGCGAGCAGACCGGCGAAGCTCTATCCTTCTCGGCGTTCTTCCTGGCCTGCCTGGGCAAAGCCATCGATGCGGACAGGAATCTGCATGCCTATCGAAACTGGCGCGACCAGCTGATCCTGTTCGACGAGGTGGATGCGAATATGCTGTTCGAGGTGGAAGTCGGCGGCACGAAGACGATCCGGCCTCACATTATGCGCGGGATCAACAAGAAAACGCTGCGCCAACTCCATGCGGAAATCCGGGCGTTCCAGAGTCAGCATCACGCCAGCGAGGAATCGAAGTTCATCGACCGGTTTGTGATGCTGCCTGGCTTCATTCGTCGCACAGCCTTATGGGCTCTGTTCAAAAACCCTCGGTGGATCAAAGACTTCTATGGAACCGTGCTGGTTTCATCCATCGGCATGTTCGGCACGGGCGGCGGGTGGGGCATCCCCGTGCCCAATCACACGCTTCAACTCACCCTGGGCGGCATCGCCGAAAAACCTGTCGTGGTCGAACATAAAATAGAGGTGCGGCAGATGATGAGCGTGACCGTCAGCGTCGATCACGACATCGTCGACGGCGGACCGGCTGCCCGCTTCATCCAGCGTCTCAAGGAACTTGTCGAAAGTGCGGATGGGCTGGATGGCGAGGTTGTGGACTCATGAGACTCATCGACATCATCAACCGGCAGGGCGTCCCCGAACCCTGGGCCGAGGGCGAGAAAATCCCCTGGAACGACCCGGCGTTTAGCGCCCGCATGTTGGCGGAACATCTCTCGCAAGCACATGACGCCGCCAGCCGCCGCGCCGAGATCATCGACCGGCACGTGGCATGGATTCATGACGATGTTTTGCGGGGACAACCCACCCGCATCCTCGACCTCGGCTGTGGGCCTGGCCTGTACTCCAATCGGCTGGCCCAGCTGGGGTATCAATGCACGGGCATCGATTTCTCCCCGGCCTCCATCACCTACGCCAGAGAACAGGCCGTGCGGACTGGCGTCTCTTCCACCTTCATTCTCGATGATATTCGCACGGCGGATTTTGGTGCGGGCTATGGGCTGGTCATGCTGATTTTTGGGGAGTTCAATGTGTTCCGACCTGCGGAGGCCAGGGACATCCTGGTCAGGGCGCATCGCGCGTTGGAACCTGACGGTATTTTGTTGTTGGAACCGCACACTTTCGCGCAGGTTCAGGGATTGGGGCAGCAGCCGAGGTCATGGTTTTCGGCGGGGCAAGGCCTGTTTGGGGACGAACCGCATCTGGTCTTGCGAGAAAGCTTCTGGAATGAAGCGCAGAATGTGGCGATTGAGCGTTATTATGTCATTGATGGTGCGACAACGGAGGCGGCCTGCCATTCGTCCAGCACCCAGGCGTACGCGGACGAGGAGTATCGTTCGATGCTGGCGGAATGCGGGTTCGGCGAAGTGGCATTCTATCCCGTATTGGGCGGGCAGATGACTGACGACCCTTACGATTTGCCATGCCTTATTGCTCGAAAACAGCCGCGATGACATCCCCGGCCAGAGGCCACTTCCCAGTCACATTCTAGACCCTAACGTGGGGCCAACCGCATAGCAACGTCGACGAACTTTGACGAAGGCGGACAGACGGATCGGGCAGAATCAGCGTTCGTCCGCGTCCTCTTCAAAATGGTTGCGCGCAGACACGGTGCAATATGATTTGCATCATACTGCAATAGTTTGCAATGGTATAACATAGCAAATAGTGACACACATATCGATAAAACCCGCTTCCCACAACCCACATACGCACACATCATGAATGAACTATTGACCGCTCGCGAAGTTCAAGAGCTTCTCAAAGTCGACCGCACCACCGTCTATCGCATGTTGAAAGATGGCCGCCTGCAAGGCGTCAAGATCGGCCACCACTGGCGCTTCCCTATCAGCGAAGTCGATGACCTGTTGGCCAGGGACGAGGAACCCGATCTGCCGCGCACCCACGCTCTGGACGTGCTGCCCATGCACTGCGTCGCTCCTATTCAAAAGGTCTTTGCCGAAGTGGCGGAGGTCGGCGCTATCACGACCGCAATCGACGGCGAGCCCCTGTCCAATGTGAGCAACTCCTGCCAGTTTTGTGATCTGATTCTGGCCTCTCCGAAGGGCCGTGCCGGTTGCATCGCTTCCTGGCAGCGACTGGCGCATCAATCCAATCGTTCGCCCGAATTCCATGCCTGCCATGCCGGGCTGCACTATGCCCGTGCTCGCATTGAGATCAACGGCGAATTCGCGGCCATGCTCTTTGCCGGGCAGTTTTATGCAGAGCCGCCGGACAAGGAAGAAGAGGCGCAGCGCGTGGCGCGGCTGGCCAAAGCATACGACATCGACGCCGAGATTCTGCAACAGGCCATCGAATCGATGAGAGTCCTGCCGGCGGCGCGACGCGAGCAGATTACCGGCTGGCTTCAGCAGGTGGCCGGGACATTCGAGGACATCGGGCGTGAGCGAGCGGAACTTATGAGCCGGTTGCAATCCATCGCCAGGATGAGCGCCATTTAATTCAACTACCATGAAATCCTTGCACGCTGTACAAGAAAAGCATCCGCAGATCACTGGTTTGGGTTCTGGCACAGCCGGGTCAGGCAAAGGGAATTCGTTGGGATCGGGCTGACCCGTTTTCGTCAAATACATCACTTTCAGGTTAATCCTCATGCTTCGTTCAAAACGTTCCTGGATTCTCGGCGCGGGAATCACAATCATCGTCATCGTCATCGCACTACTATTGTTCCTCCCCAAACAGGTCGCGAAGGCCGACGACCCCTGGGCCAATGTGCCCAAACATCCGATACACACCGACCACACCGTCACCCCTCTGCTGGGGCCTTTCACCAGCGGTCAGGAGGTGACGCTAGCCTGTCTCGAATGCCATCCGCAGGCCGGGGCCGAGATGGTCCAATCTTCGCATTTCACCTGGGAGCATGGGCCATATGACCTGCCCGGTCACGATGAACCGGTGATGGGCGGCAAAAAGTACGTGCTCAACAATTTCTGTATCAGCATCACCGCAAACTGGCCGCCCTGCACCGCCTGTCACGCCGGTTATGGCTGGGAGGATGAGACGTTTGATTTTAGCGACCAGACCAATATCGACTGTCTTGTCTGCCACGACACGACCGGAACCTATGTCAAACAGAACGGCGGTAATCCTGCCGACGGCGTCGATCTGGCGGCGGTCGCCCAAAGCGTCGGCATTCCCGACCGCGACAATTGCGGCAGTTGTCACTTCAATGGCGGCGGCGGCGATGCCGTCAAACATGGCGACCTCGATACATCGCTCACATTCCCCAACGAAGAACTCGACGTGCACATGGGCAAATACGATTTCATCTGCACCGACTGCCACCGCACCGACGAACACCAGATCGGCGGGCGCTCCATTTCGGTCAGCATGGATACGACTAATCAGATCGCCTGCACCGATTGCCATGCCGATAAACCGCATGCTGACGACCGCTTGAATATTCACACCGCCAACGTCGCCTGCCAGACCTGTCACATTCCCGAATTCGCCCGCAAACTGTCCACCAAAGTCGATTGGGACTGGTCGCAGGCCGGGCAGGATATCCCCCAGGACCCGCACGAATATCTGAAAATCAAGGGCGCTTTTATTTACGAGGACAACGTCAGGCCCGACTATACCTGGTTCAACGGCGGTACCGAACGTTATATCCTCGGCGACAAGATCGATCCGGAAACCGTCACGCAGATCAATCGTCCCATCGGCGATATCGATGATCCCACAGCGCTCATCTGGCCGTTCAAGGTGCATCACGCCAAACAAATCTACGATAGCGAATACGATTACCTGCTTACGCCCAAGACCTATGGCGAGGGCGGCTATTGGACTGACTTCGATTGGGGCGAAGCTGCCCGCCTGGGCGCGGAAGCGAGCGGCATCGCCTATAGCGGCAACTATGATTTTGCGCCGACCGATATGTACTGGCCGATCACGCATATGGTAGCCCCTGCCGAACGGGCGCTCCAGTGCGACATCTGCCATGTCGAAAATGGTCAGGGCATTCTCGACTGGCGGGCTTTGGGCTACGAGGGCGACCCCATGTTTTATGGCGGCAGAACCGAGCGTCTTCTCGCCACACAGACGGCCGGCAGCAGTGAAGGAGGCGACCAGTGAGAAAGCAACTCCAGGTTCGCCGCTGGCGCTGGCTGGCTGCGCTCTTCATCATCGTCATCGGGATTGGCGTCGGGATGAGCACGGTCTGGGCTGATGGCTCGCCGCTGCACCCCACCTTCCCCCTGCTCGACCAGAACCGGGTCAACGTCCTGGACTCCGGCGAGCCGGTTTCCACGGAAACGACCTGCGGCGGCTGTCACGATGCCGAATACATTGCGACGCACAGCTATCACGTCAGTGTAGGGCAGGATCATTTTGTCGCCGCGGGCGATGTGGCCGACGGCCGGGCCTGGGACATGAGCCGGGGGCTTTTCGGCAAATGGGATCCCATCCTCTACCGTTATCTCACGCCAACCGGTGACGCCCTGTTCGATCTGGGCGTGGCTGATTGGATAAAGACTTATGGCCTGCGTCATGTTGGCGGCGGCCCCGCTGAATTCAGTCTCGATGGCGAGGTCTTATCCGATCTGACCCCCAACCTCGACGACCCCCAGACTTCCGTGCTCGACCCCGATTCGGGCGAGATCGTAGCCTGGGATTGGGAACAGTCGGGGATCGTGGAAATGAATTGCTTCCTGTGCCACGTCGCCAATCCTGACAATGAAGCCCGCATCGCCGCGCTGGAAGCGGGAGATTTCGCCTGGGCCAATACCGCCACCCTGCAAGGCGCAGGGCTGGTCGACCACGACGATTCCGGCTGGCATTGGGACGCCGCCGCCTTCGACGGCGCGGGCGATTTGTTGCCGGAGCGCATTCCGGTGCAGTCGGCCACCTCGGAAAATTGTGGGCAGTGTCATGGCGCCGTCCATCTCGAAACCGACCCGCTGGTTTGCGCCGACATCAAGGCCAGCGATTGGAGTTCGATGCGCACAGGACAGATTTATTCGGGCCAACGCCTCTCTGACTCGGGTATGAATATCGCCGGGAAAGAGGAAATGACATTGCCCTGGGACATTCACGCCGAGCGCAATCTCAAGTGTACCGATTGCCATTTCTCGATCAATAACCCGGCCCACCAAGAGGAATCAGCCCTCACCCGGCCAGATTATCTGACCTACGACCCCAGGCGGCAGGAAATCGGCAGTTATCTCTATCGACCCAGCCATGATTTCGCCAAAGGCGACACCGCTCAACATGCTCTTGCCCCAGAACTGAGCACGTCGATGCGACAATGCGAGGACTGTCACGATAGCAGTGAAACGCACGACTGGCTGCCCTACAAAGAAACGCACATGAATGCGGTGGCCTGCGAATCCTGCCATATCCCCAAAATGTATACGCCGGCGTTGGAAACGAGCGACTGGACGGTGCTGACGGCGGACGCGACCGCAGCCACAACCCATCGCGGCATCGAGGGCGACTGCGGCAATCCTCGCGATTTGATGACGGGATATGCGCCTGTTCTATTGCCGCAGCAGCGCAGCGACGGCCAGACCCGCCTGACGCCCTTCAATCTGATCACATCGTGGTATTGGGTGCAAGGCGACCCCGAACGCCCGGTGCGGCTCGACGATCTGAAAGCCGTCTATTTGGACGGCGACGGCTATCAGGCCGATGTGCTGGCCGCCTTCGATGCCAACGAGGACAGCCAATTGGACGAAACCGAATTGCGATTGGATAGCGATTTCAAACAGAACTTGATCAAACAAAGACTGGAAGCGCTCGGCCTGGAAAACGTGCAGATTCGCGGCGAAGTCACGCCCTACAATATCAGCCACAATGTGGTTTCGGGCGACTGGGCTACCCGTGATTGCGACGCCTGCCATAGCGATGAGTCGCGCATCGCCCAGGCGATGGCGCTCAGCCCCTACACCCCCGGCGGCGTCACGCCAACTTTCAGCGGACATTCCGGCATCTCCACTACCGGACATTTCAGTTCCGGCTCCGGCGGCGCCTTGACTTACGCGCCCAACATCCCTGCCGAAAATCTGTATCTGCCCGGCCATAACCGCATGGCCCTGGTGGACATCATTGGCTGGCTGGCTGTGCTTGGCGTGCTCGTCGGCATCATCGTCCATGGCGGCTATCGGCTATACACATCGGCGCGCCGCCCGCATCAGGAGCACGGCCTGAAAGAGGTGTACATGTACACCTTCTACGAGCGATTGTGGCACTGGACCCAGGCTATCGTGATTCTGCTGCTTGTGGCGACCGGCATCGTCATCCATCGCCCGGATCAGTTCGGCGCTGTCGATTTCGGAGTGGTGGTGCCGGTGCACAACATCCTCGCCTTCCTCCTGGTGCTCAACGCCGCATTCTCGCTGTTCTATCACTTTGCCAGCGGCGAAATCAAACAATACCTGCCGAAACCCTACGGCTTTTTCAGCCGCGGCATCGCCCAGGTGGATTTCTATGTGCGTGGGATCTTCAAGGGCGAGACGCACCCATTCGACAAGACGCCTGAACACAAGTTGAACCCGCTGCAACAGGTGACCTATTTCGCCATTCTCAATCTGCTTCTGCCCCTACAGATCATCACCGGCCTGCTGATGTTCGGGGTCGCCATCTGGCCGCAACTGGCGGAACACTTGCCATTCCTGGCCCCCTTGCACACGCTCGTCGCCTGGTTCTTCGTCGCCTTCATTATCTTGCACATGTACCTGACGACGACCGGGCCGACCGTCACCGCCGATCTACGAGGGATGATCACCGGTTGGGATCAGGTGGAAGCACCGGAACAATCGTTAAGTTAACCCGTACGCTGGAAACCTGTGTCCCACTTACTTCTGGCTTGCCCAGGTTAGGAGACCACACAAATTATGACCACCGTTTCACATGCAAAACCGCTCGCAAAAACAAAATCCAAAGAAAAGGCTGCATCCATTCCCCGGCCTTTCGTCAATCCCTATCTGGGCGGCGTCTTCCTGGGCCTGGTGCTCTTCCTCGCCTTCTTCTTAACCGGCAACGGCCTCGGCGCGTCCGGAGGGCTGAATCGCATCATCGTGTGGGTGATCGATCTGGCCGCCCCGCAGTACGCCGACCGGGTTTCCTACCTGATCCAATATGCTGGCGGCGACAAAAACGCCCTGGACAACTGGATCGTGCTACTGACGGCGGGCATCTTTCTGGGCGGCCTGATTTCGGGGCTGGTGGGGCGTCGTGTGCACTTGGAGACTGTGCGCGGGCCGCAAATCACTGCCCATCAACGCTGGGTGTTCGCCGTCATCGGCGGCGTCATCGCCGGATTCGGGGCGCGCATGGCCAAGGGCTGCACATCCGGCCAGGGGCTATCAGGCGGGGCGACGCTGTCGGTGGGGAGTTGGGCTTTCCTGATGGCGTTTTTCGTGGGCGGTTATGCCCTGGCCTACACCCTGCGCAAACTGTGGACGCCCGCTCCCAAGTCCAAGTGAAACACATTCGGAGATCATTATGGCGCCTTTTCCGCTTGAAACAATCGTCGGCAAATTTGGAACTTATTTGATTTATGTCCTGATCGGCATGGGCTTCGGCGCTTCGTTGGAGATGGTCGGCTTTGGCCGATCTACCAAGCTGACCGCCCAGTTTTACCTGCGTGACATGACCGTGTTCAAGGTTATGTTCACGGCCGTCCTCGTGGCGATGGTGCTCATCTTCGGCGCCGCTGGCCTCGGCTTTCTCGACTTCGACCGCATCTGGGTGCCGCCGACTTATTTGCTGCCCGGCACGCTGGGCGGGCTATTGCTGGGGGTTGGGTTTATCATCGGCGGCTTCTGCCCCGGCACTTCCATCGCCTCGCTTTCCACCCTGAAAAAGGATGCCCTATTTTTCATCTTCGGCCTGCTCGGCGGCATCGTCCTTTTTGGCGAAACCTCGACATTCTACGACCATTTCCTGGAATCGACCTATATGGGCCGATTCACCATCCCCGACCTGCTGGGCCTGCCGGTGGGCGTGACGGTATTCCTTGTCGTCATCATGGGCGTCTTTGCCCTGTGGGGCGCTGAGCAGATCGAACAGGCCATGCGCCGTAAAGATGGCGATGAAGTCACTGCTATCGACAGGAAAGTTTCCATCGGCGCGGGAGTTCTGTTGGTCGCTGGTCTGGCCGTGATGCTGATCGGACAACCGACGCCCGATCAACTCTGGCAGCGCGTGGCCGCGCAAAAGCAACCGTTGCTCGACCAACGCGAAGTGCAAATCCATCCCGCCGAATTGCGCGAACTGTACTACAATTCGCAGGTCAATCTCATCATGTTGGATTTGCGGAATGAGGCTGACTACAATCTGTTTCACATCAAAAACGCAAAACGAGTGGCGGCGGACGATCTGGGGGCGCTGTCGACCGAGTTGAAGGCGGCTCCCTCCGGCACGGTGGTGGTGGTCATGAGCAACGACGAGACGCTGGCGACATCGGGCTGGAAGACGCTGGTGGCCGAGGGCGTGCCCAATGTGTATCTTTTGGAAGGCGGGTTGAACGAGTACCTGGCGGTTTATGCCGACCCGCCACTGACCTCCATCCCAGGCGGGGATGAAGCTCTTCGCTATGAATTCATCGCTGCACTTGGCGGCAATCACCCGGCTTCCAGCTTGCACGAGCACGCTGATGACATCGCCTTCACGCCGAAGGTGAAGATCGAACAGAAAGCGCAAAGCGGCGGCGGCGGTTGCGGATAATCGTTTGGATCCAGTTCAACATCATGTAGGTTGATTCGATGGTTTTGTGCCAGATATTGAGACGATAGGACGATTCTCTGGAAGTGTCGTCCTATCGTCCATTCGTTTTTTGGTGGACGGGAGCGGGGTTGCAAGATCAGTAGTTATTCAACCACACTTTTGCGCAACGGGGGCCAAAGCGTGAGAATACGCTGTTTGGCGCATTCGGCGATATCCAGCTATTGGGCAACCGAACCCGTAGCGCCGGTTGCCAAGTGTTCGGTCAAGTCCATTTTCAATTTGAGGCGCTGCATATGCTGAACTTGATTGCAAAAGCGATCTTGGGTTTTCTCTTCCTCGTGCGACTGCAAGAGGAGGAGAAACTGCTCTCGACGCAACTGGCCGGGTACGAGGAATACCGTCGCCAGGTACGTTACCGCCTCATTCCCTACATCTGGTGAACATCGTCATCATAGTCGCAACCGAAGGAGAAACATGCTGTGAAACGAGAACTTATGCTGCTGATCTCATTTTTGTTTGGATTGATTCTCCTCGCCGCCTGCGTTCCGCCCGATCTGGCAATGCCCACCCCTGGCGTTCAGGCTCCCGGCCTCTGGCAAACATATGAGGATGTGTTCAAAGACGCCAAATATATCGACCTGACCCATGCCTTCGCACCCGTTCAGCCCGTGTGGCCGGGGTTCGGCAACGCCACATTCAAGCCCGCCGTCGCCGGGCAGGCTATCGAGGGTTACGTGGAAGTCGGCCAGGAATTCACCTACGAAGATCATGGCTTCATCGCCACCGCCTATGACCTCCCCACCGATCAATACGGCACGCAACTCGACCCGCCGGCCCACTGGGACGATCTGGGAGCGACGATCAGCGATCTCCCAGCCACCTTTGCGATCCGCCCTCTGGCGGTCATCGATATTAGCGACAAAGTGGCCGAAAACGAGGGCTATCATCTCCAGGTGCAGGATGTCCTTAATTGGGAAACACAGCATGGGCGCATCCCGGAGGGCTCGGTGGTCATGGTGCGCTCGGATTGGTACAAGAAATGGGACGACGTGGAGCGCTTCGGTCAGGCTCCATTCCCCGGAGTGGGATTGGACGCCCTGAAATTCCTCCATCTCGAACGCAAAATCCTCTTCCACGGCCACGAACCATTGGATACCGACACGACCCCCAACCTGGAAGGGGAATACTGGCTCATGCACAACCACTTCACCCAGGCGGAAGGCGTGGCGAACCTCGATCAGGTCCCCGAAGCCGGGGCGCTCATCATCATCGGTTTTGCCAAACCTGAGGGTGGCACAGGGGGGTATGCCCGCTACATCGCCGTCGCCCCGTCCGATTGGCCGCACGGCGTTTCTATTCACGAAATGCCCGGTGCGCCCTTGCCCACCCAGACGGCTCCCTTGAAGCGAGACGAGAACGGCGTGCTACGCCCCACGCCTTAACAGCGTTACGCTTTGCAACTCAATTTTGTGACTTGAGCGGTCGCGAACGTTCTTGCCGCCAGACGAAAAACCCCATCCCTGCGGTGAAAAAGGCGAGGGCGACGGCGTAATTGCGTGCAGCGCCCCGCCCGAAATCAAACTCATTGCGAAAGGCTATCAACGCCAGAATGAGGGCGACGCCGAGAACCAGGTTGAGTAACCCGGCCAGGCGAACTTCATCCCAGTCCTCGGCCATCGCCATAGCTCCCGCCCAACCCACCCAACCGAGGAACCAGGCAGCCATGATTCTGGCGTCGAACTCGTTGAGATCCCAGGGCCAGCGCAAATCTAGCCATTGTGGGTTGATAACCAACATCGCCCCAAACAGAAAGAACACGCCCACCTCCAGAATTAAGAATCGGCGAAACCAGGGCTTGATTGGGCCGCCCGAAGTGAGGTGGGACTGGCGCGCTTCCGGGCTGCGCGGCGCATTGAAAATCATCGTCACCGGCTCAAACGTGTAGAAAATGATCCATAGGTGGGCGACCAAAAATCGCCAGTTCATCTCGTCCGCATGCCACAGGGTCGCCAGCAGCAAAGTCCCGGTAAATGCCAGATTTCCCCAAAACGTCCAGCGAATCCGCAGCCAGTTGCCTACCAATACGAACTGCAAAAAGAAGAGCGTACGAAACACATAGCCAGCCCCGATAAACGCCTGCGCCAATCTCGGCTCGGCCACCCAGGCGAAATGCGTGGGTACAAGGCTAGGAAAAAAGAACATCCACACAGCGAAAATCGCGGCGATGAGAGCGCCGAGTGCGCCCCACAACCGCATCGAGCGAGGAACGGGAATGAAGGGATCGTTCATTTCACTCCTGGGAATTAGCCTTTGAATCGACTAAACTGAAGTCACGATGAAACCAATAGTTTTATTCTCGACGATAGACGGCGGACGATAGACGATGGAGCACGTTTTGCCTGTGCATTTTGCCATCGTCCATCGTCAATGGTCTATCGTCAACTGACAGATAAAAGTATCGTTTTCATTGTGATGTTAGTTTAGGTCGTCGCAGATTGAAGCGTGAGCGGTCCGCTCTCGGCAACGACCAGCGAGCCGTGTACGACATCGTCGCCAGCCTGTCCGACGATCAGCCATTCGCCCATTCCACCGCCATTCTCGGCCGAATCCGAGAGCATGGAAAGCGTGGCGCCGCCGCCTGCCGGCAGAATCTCGGCATCCACATAGCCGGTTTCGCGTTGCCAGCGATGCCCGTGGATGTGAAAGCTGAGCGGTTCGAACGTGGCGTTGAGACAACGGATCGTCATACGGGTTCTCGTTCCCGCCAGGAGCGTGGGGGTGTTGCCCAACCTCTGGCGTCCGTTCAGACATAGCCCCACCCCTGGCAGCCGGTGGAATACGAGCATGTAGTCGGCCTGGCGCGGCGGATCCGGCAGGCCGCCAAACTGAACCGACGTGTCATTAATCTGGCGAATCGGGGCGTCCGGCAAATCACCCGTTTGCTCTCCCGGAGCCCGGATCACGATAACGCCGAACGCTCCAGCAGCCGTGCTCGCCCGCCCGTCTGGCCCCGCATCGTGCAAGAGCCAGACTCCCGCCGCCGCTTTTTGCGGGCATGTCCAGCGATAGGTGAATGATTCGCCTGGGCGGATGCGGTCACCACGGCGATTGCCCTGCTGCGGGTCGGGCGGGGATAACGGGAATGCACCATCAAACAGGCCGATCCGCTGGACGCCATGGGCATGCAGACCATGTACACGCTGGGCGGCCGGCAGTTGCCGCATGTCTTGGTTGCGAAAGTGGACGATGATTTCATCGGCTACTTTCGCCTCGATCAGACAGCCGGGCAGCGCGCCATGATTTCGCGACCCGGTTGACTCGGCCAAATCCCAGGCGTTGAACGGTTGGTTCAAGGGTTGCGCCCAATCGTTCCCGTAAGCCGTTAAGATCAGAATTTCGCCGGAGGCAGGCCGGAAGAGACCGCTGCCCGGCTGAGGCGTCAGTTTGCCTTCCCTCCGATCGATGCCCCAAGGGCTGGCATCCCACACCTGGTTTTCGAGTCGAATCCAATATTCGCGTATACGGCTCATGGCGATCAGTCCAGAGAGGGCAGCGCAGTCCGGATCATCGCTGCGGCGTTTGCGGCGATGGGCTCGCCATGTCCCACGCACAGGATTTCGCAATCGAATTCGGCGAGATGGTGCACGGATTTGCGATGTTGTTTGGGGTTGAGCATGAATCCCTTCCAACCCAGCCTGAAGCTCGGCCAGGTGCAAATGGCATCCCCGGCGATGAGCGTGCGGCGTTCGGGCCAGTAAAACGCCAGGTGTCCGGGCGAATGGCCGGGGGCAAAAACCACCTGCACGGGGCCAATCTGATCGCCGTCATGGACGAAATGCTCGACCTGGATCGGCGGATGTTTGCTGACGCCGAGATTCAAGGCGATCTGCAACGGCCAGGTACGGTATGGCGGGTAGGGTCGCCGCGCCACGCACTGGGCCTTGCGTTCACCGGCAATGAGATCAGCTTCCCATTCATGCGCATAAACAGGCGCGCCGCTCAACTCGTGCAATCGGGCTAACCCGCCCAGGTGCGAACGATGCGCATGGGTCATGATGATGTGTTTGAGGTCGTGGATCGTCCTGCCCATCGAACTGATTTCGTCCAGGATGCGATGGGCGTCCGTGTCATATAAGGTATCGATCAGCATCAGCCCTTCGCCATCATCCAATAGGAAGGCATGGACATAGGCGCCATTGCGCTGGCCGATGCTGCGAATTCCGGGCACTATTTCCATATCTCTCGCACCTCAATCGAGACATGACAAGATTGCGCTTATTTTGTATCGAAAATATTCACATCTTGTAGCAATGTCGATATCATAGGACTCAGGTTAGGCATTGTCAAGCGCTTGTTTTCTAAGCAGCATCACCGTCCTCGAGACTGCACTCTCCCCCGCCCGACCCCCCAACTTTTTCCCTGTACCCAAACTCTGGAAAACACGGCTGCGCATGCTTCTCCCCAATGCGCCGTCAAAAAAGAAGCGCCTGCCCGGTCCGGGCAGGCGCTTCTTCGAGTAGATGGGTTATTGAATCTCGCCCAGCCTCTCAGCCTCGTCGATGTTGTCCTTGGTGATCATCTTGGGCGTGATGAAGATCACGTCCTCGGCGGGCTTCGTCCCGGACAGGATGAAATCCATCACTGTCTTGAGCGATGTCGCCACCTGAACGCCGGGGAACTGTTCGACTGAACCGTACAATTCGCCAGCCTGGATGGATTTCAGGGCTTCGGGCAGAGCATCATAGCCGATGATGGGCACGCTCAGACCTGCCGCCTTCGCCGCTTCCACCGCGCCCAACGCCATGTCGTCGTTCGCGGCCACTATCGCAGCCGGGTCGGGCGTCGCACCCAGACAACTCTCCGTCACCGACAAACCCTTGTCTCGATTGAACTCACCTGTCTGCTGGCATGGAATCTCGAAGTTACCCGCCGGGTCGATCACGTTGTGCATGCCCTGGCTGCGGTCGATGGCTGGCGATGCGCCGGGCGTCCCCAGCAACTCGAAGATCGTCGCTCCATCCGGGAACATTCCCACCAA
>JAGFJG010000044.1 GCA_024102915.1 Caldilineales bacterium | reverse complement strand
CAAAGACATCGTCGCCCGGCGACTTTGCCACCGGCATCGATTCGCCGGTGATGGCCGCCTGATTGATCGATGTAGCGCCGAGCAGCACCACGCCGTCCACCGAAACCTGCTCACCCGGCCGCACGAGCACAATGTCACCGGGCGCAACTGCCTCAACCGGCAGGCGCACTTCGACATCGCCGCGCAACACGGTCGCCTCGCTGGGCCGCAGCGCGGTCAGGGCCTCGATTGCATTCCGGGTACGGTCCATGGCGAATTCTTCCAGCGCTCCCGATAGGCTGAACAGGAAGAGCAGCATGGCCCCTTCCGCCCAATGCCCCAGCAGCGCTGCGCCAAATGCCGAAAGCAGCATCAAGAGATCGACGTTGAGCCTGCCCTGGCGCAGATCACGCCAGGCCTCGCGCGCGGCCTCGTGCCCGCCCGCCACATAGGAAAGCACGTAGAAGAGCACATACAGTTGCGGCACAGCGGCGATGGGCATCCAGTTTTGAAACGCCAGACCGATCAGCAAGAAGAATAGCGTCGCGCCAGCCCAAATCAGCCCGATGTTTCGCTCCCAAAATGGCGGCTTGGCCTCGCCCAGGGCTCCAACCTGATAGCCCATCTCAGTGATGCGTTTTTCCACCGCGGCCAGATCGCCTATCTCTTCGTAGTGAACGCCGACAACGCGGGCGGCAGCGTTCGCCGAGACTTTGTGCACTCCTGGGATCGCCTCCAGTTCTTGCTCAAGTCGAGCGGCGCAATCGCGGCAGCCCACGCCGCCCAATTCCATGGTACAGTGGTGCATACGCGAGCCCAGGCGCACCCCCAGATCGCTGGCAATGCCATCGACCACGCGGACATTGATACGTTCAGGGTTATAGTGCAGTTTCAACATATTACGCTCAAAATCGATTTGAGCGCTCTGGACGCCGGGATGCTGATCGAGCATGGCCAGCAGTAATTCGGCGCACTCTTTGCCTTCGCCGTCGTCGTCAGGAAGCGACACGGGCAATTCCATATTTCGTTCGAGCATTGTTTTTATTTCATCCTTTCGCGCCGGCAGACGCCACACAATCCAAAACCCGTCACCCGGACATTGATCAGTTCAAAATCGAAAGCCCCGGCCTGAGCGTCCGAAACAAGATGCGGGGTCGTCAACGGCACATCGACGATGCGACCACAGCTTTGGCAAACGAGATTGGCGTGCGGCGTCAGGTCGGTCTCGTACCGAACGCCCGCGGTGTCCCCCGGTCCGACCTCCACGATCTCGCCCAGGTCGCGCAGCACAGCCAGGGTGTTATACACCGTCGCCAGGCTGATGCTGGGGTATTGGGTGCGCACGAATTCGTACACATCCGCGGGCGATGGGTGCGAGCGTGTATTCGCCAGGTAATCGCAGATCGCCTGTCTTTGCGGCGTCAGACGATGACCGGCGTCTTGCAAGGTGGAGGCCAAGCGTTTGCCTTGAAAGTCGGACATACGAAAATTGGAATGATTATAAATTTAGAACGATTCTAATTATAATCGAGGTTCAGAGGAATGTCCAGTCCCGAGAATCCTATGCGCGAACACCTGTCGTGTCTCAGTGCAGATATCCGTCAACCGGGATCATGTAGGGCGTACGACCAGTACGGGGCATAGCGTACGGCGAATAACATCCTCCGCCACGCTGCCGAAAACCAGCCTGCTGAAACCGCCCCGGCCATGTGTGGACATCATGATCAAATCCATGCCGTGGTCATGCGCGTAGTCCACAATCGTCCCGGCCACATCATCGCCCTCGATAACGACTCCTTCAGCCTCCACATTTTGTTTCACCAGATTTGCGGCCTGACCCTTCACATAGGCATGGGCTTCGGAGAGCAATTCGGCCTGACCTGAATCAGGGATCGGTAACGACATTTCCGGCGTAATCACGGGAATAGGTGAGCGGATCACTTGCAGCAGAACGACTCTGGCATTGGGGGCGGCCAAATGTTCAAAACAGCAGAGCGCTTGCTCGGCCAGCGATGATCCATCCAACGGGATCAGAATATCAGTATACATTTTCAACTCCTGCAAGAGTGCGGATGCGGGAGGCCTGGCATGTCGATAGAGGTAAGAGGATTTTAGTCAACAGACTTCAGGGGTCAGTTTTCAGAGGAAGACCACAACCGAACATTGTCCCCACTGTTTACTGCCGACCTGTAACTATGCGTCCATCTCGGGTCTGGCGCGTACCAGCAGGATGGGACATGGGGTCTGGCGGAGGACGCCCTCGGCTACGCTGCCGAATACCAGGCGGCTGATGCCGCCGCGACCATGCGTCGATTGAACGATCAATTCAACTCCTTCGGAGGCGGCATAACTGGTGATGGCATTGGCGACGTTGCGATCTTCGACCACATACACGCTGGCTTTGAGTCCTTCATCAGCCAGCGCCCGCGCCAGATCGTCCAGGTACGCCTCTGCCTCCTCCCGCATTTCATCCACATCAACCACTGAGACCTGAGCGCTCATCTCTGGCGTCATGATTGGCATAGGCAAATGGACGACCTGGAACAAGAGCAATTCGGTATCCTTGTCCGCCAGACGTTTAGCCTCAGCCAGTGCGGTCTCGGCGAATCTGGACCCATCGAGCGGAATCAAAATACGCTTGTACATTGGTCACCTCGTGGCAAATAAACGGGTGAAAAGCTATTCCGATAATCCCATTATGGCATATTTTTGGGCGCTTGAATATGAGCAAAATCAGGTGATTGACAAGCTTCTGTACCAAACGGTACAATTTTCCATATCTTATTCAGGAGCAAATACCATGAGTCAATTGAGCCGGTCACGCGGGTTATATTTTGAGGAATTCGAGTTGGGGGATAGCGTGGAAAGCGTCGGTCGCACGATCACCGAGACGGACATCGTGCAATTCGCCATGTTGTCGGGTGATTGGAATCAGATCCATACCGATGCCGAGTATAGCAAGGAACAGATGTTGGGCGAACGCATCGCACATGGATTGTTGGTTCTTTCGATTGCGACTGGTCTGGCGACGCGCCTGGGTTTTATGGAAGATACGGTGATGGCTTTTATGAGTCTGGAGTGGGAGTTCCGGGCTGCGGTGAAGATCGGCGACACCGTGCGTATTCGCGCCACCGTCGATGAAGCCAAAGCCATGCCACGGCTGGGCGGCGGTTATGTCTGGTTCAAGGTGGAAGTGCTGAATCAAGAAGACCAGAAGGTGCAGCGCGGCAAATGGAAGGTATTGGTCAAAAGCCAGACTCAGTCATAAAGGACTTGCTTTGGGTTGGCGATGCCTGCACGACAGATAGCCGCTGATCTCTGGCAACTCACACTGCCCACGCCTTTCGCTGTGGGCGATGTGCATGCCTATGTGCTGCTGGGCGATTCGCTCACGCTGTTCGACGCCGGTCTATACACGGCTAGCAACATCCGGGCGTTGGACGAAGCGCTGGACGAAACCGGCATCCTGTCATCCGACCTGGCGCAGATCATCGTCTCGCATGGTCACATCGACCATTTTGGACAGGCGAAGCGACTGCACAATGCCAGCCACGCCGCAGTTCTGGCGCACGAAAACGCTGTCGCCAAGATCGCCGATCTCGATAGCTACGCACGCCGAGCGATCGATTGGGCTCGCGGCTTTGCGGCGGAGACCGGCCTGCCTGCCGAGCTTTTTCCGCAGATCGAGCGGTTTTATGCAGCGATCCCGCGCATGGCCGAAAGTGTATGGGCGGAGACGATTCTGCGCGAAGGGGACATCATTGCGGCAGGCTCAAGCGAGTGGCACGTGATTTTCTGTCCGGGTCATAGCGGCGATCTGATCTGCCTGTATGACCCCAAACGCCAGTGGCTTCTCGGCTCTGATCATCTGCTGGCGCACGTCAGTTCGAATGCCCTGGTCGAACCACCCATGCCTGGGCTAGAGCGACGACGCCCTTTGATCGATTACTGGCGCTCGCTCGAGCGCCTTTGCGATCTCGAAATCGAACTCGTGCTGCCAGGGCACGGCGAAGTTGTCACAGACCATCGGGCACTGATTTCCGAGCGCCGCCAGCGGCGGGTACGCCGCCTCGGCAGCATCACAGATTGCCTGCAAGGGGACGCGCAAACGGTGTGGGAGATCGTGCGGTCGCTATTTCCCCGGCTGGGCGAAGCGGACATCTTTCTGGGTCTGAGCGAAGTGGTCGGTCATTTGGACATCTTACAAGAACAAGGTCGCGTTTACGTGCTCGCTGACGATCTGCCACTCCGTTACGCTATCACATAACCGCTGCTCGTTTGATTCTCGTCTATGGGCCTGGATTTCCTGCTACGTCTCGCTCCGTTCTTTTGGATACACGCCGGCGCTAAGCTATAATCATTCTATCCAACAGGGGCGCAAACACTGAGCGCCCCTGTTGTTCTGAAACGAGCCGATGTGTTGAATGAAGATGGACCTCAAGGAAGTTCAAGAGAACTGGAATAAGTTTGGGAACACCGATCCGCTGTGGGGCATCCTGGCCTGGCCGGAAAAGGATGAGAACCGCTGGCAGATCGATGAATTTTTCGCCACGGGCGTGGCTGAGATTTCTGAAGTGTTGGAATATGTAGAGCAGCAAGCGCCATTACGACGCGGACGGGCGCTCGACTTTGGCTGCGGCGTGGGGCGATTAAGTCAGGCGTTGACAGCCCATTTTGAGCGAGTCGATGGCGTGGACATCAGCCCGGCCATGATCACACTGGCGCAGGAATACAATCGCTATCCCGAAAGCTGCCACTATCATCTCAATGATCGGGATGACCTGAGCCTATTCTCGCCTGATTTTGACTTCATCTATTCGAACATCACGTTGCAGCACATGCCTCCGCGCTATAGCCAGGCTTACATTGGCGAGTTCTTACGCATCCTCGCGCCAGGCGGCATCCTCGTTTTCCAGATCCCCAGCACGGCCAGACGTCTGCGAAATCGACTCACCCAACCTTTGCGCCCCACCCGCCCTTTCCGTTGGCTGCAGAAAATACGCCACGGCGACCAGCCGGTGATGGATATGTACGGCATACCCAAAGATGAGGTGCTGCGCCTGGTGCAAACACGGGGCGGCACGGTGCTCGATGTGCAGGCTGATTCCAGCGCTGACGCGATGTGGCACAGCTTTCGCTATCTGGTCACTTTGCAGTAATACAGGTTCACTCGATGACAGAAGAACGTGTAGTCCATTACTCTATCCTCATGCCCGTCTTCAACGAGGCGAAGACGCTGCGCTCAATCGTCAGGCAGGTGCGTGCGCTCGATAATCTGCAACTTGAGATTACGCCCGTCTACGGTGATCCCCCCACCGAACAGGTGCGTCTGCGACAGGAAATCATCGCCGTTGATGATGGCTCTGTCGATGAGACTTCTGACATCTTGCGCGACCTGGACGGCGAGGGCTTGGTTAAGGCCCATTTTCATGATCGAAATCGCGGCAAGGGGGCGGCTATCCGCACGGCCATGCGCCACGCCAACGGCGAGATATTCTTGATCCAGGACGCCGATCTGGAATACGACCCGCGTGACTATCCCAGGCTGTTGCAGCCGCTGCTGGAAGGGCGCACGGATGTGGTATATGGCTCGCGATTCCTGGGCGGCCCGCGCAAGGCCATGCTGTTCCGGCACATGCTGGGCAACAAACTGCTCACCTTGCTGACGAATGTGCTCTATGATTCAGTGCTGACCGACATGGAAACATGCTACAAGGTTTTTCGACCGCAGGTATTGAGCGGGGTGCCCTTGCGCGCCCGCCGCTTCGAATTGGAGCCTGAAATCACGGCTAAGATTCTGAAGCGAGGCTACCGCATTTACGAAGTGCCTATCAGCTATGCAGGGCGCGAATATGAAGAGGGCAAGAACATCACCTGGAAAGATGGCCTGCCGGCAACCTGGGCGCTGATCAAATACCGGTTTGTGGATTGACCGAATGCAGGCAAGTCGGGTTCTGGGAATAGATCGGGGCCGGACAACAGGCGGGGAGAAAGAGCAAACGACCGGGGCAAGTCAGGTGGGCCTGAGGTTGGAAGCTACCTGGGTGATGGCCTGGATGGGACTGGGCATGGCGCTACGCTTTGCCAGCTTTGGCCGCTTCCCTTTGCGCGAAGATGAAGCCCTCTATGGGTATTGGGCCAGGCTGGTGCAATCGGGTTTGGACCCGATGCTAGAGCGGGTGGCGGTGGACAAGCCGCCATTTTTCATCTACATATTAGCCAACGTGTTTGATTGGCTGGGACCAACCATTGCGTCCGCACGCCTGCTCAACGAATTTTGTTCGCTTCTATCCATGCTCTTTTTGTGGATGCTGGCTCGCAGGTTGTACGGGCCGAAAACGTCCGTCATCGCCCTGGCGTTGTTCGCCCTCTCACCCTTCGCCATTGCCTTCGCCCCCACTCTTTATACCGACCCCATGCTGCTGGCCTGGCTGCTACTGGCCATGCTCTGCGCAGCCTATCGTTTCGGGTTGGGCGCCGGGCTGGCCCTGGGCATGGCTTTCGCCACCAAACAGAACGCCCTGCTCTTCATCCCCTTGATCCTGTCCCTTTTATTCCTGGCCCCGTCCCGCCGCTCACTTAACCTTCTTCACTTCAATCTCCCTCGCTTCCTCGCCCCTCTCCTCCGCCTGTTTACATTCGCCGCCGGATTCTATTTCGTCTGGTTCAAAGTCTGGCAATGGGATGGCTGGCGGATATTACCGGCGGAGATCCCCAGCTTTTGGCAGCAATCATGGAACAGCTATGGCGGGCTGGACTGGGCTTCCCCCGCCGAATGGCCGGCGCGGGCGGCGGAGTGGGCGGTCGTCTGGCAATGGCTGGGCGGGTGGCCGCCGGGGACACTGATTTTGCTCAGTCTCTGCGTTCTTGCCATCCTCCACCATTCGCGCAACACCCGAACCCGGCGTCTCGATATCCTTTTCGCCTTGTTCATTCTGGCTTATCTGATCGGCCATATCATCGTCGGTTTTCAGCCCTGGGATCGCTACCTGCTGCCGCTGACGCCTCTGCTGGCGATGCTGGCCGCCAGAGGAATCGAGGCCGGTTGGGAACGTCTTGCAGGTGGGGTGAACCTGCGGTCGGGATTGGTGATTGCGCTGGTTTTAGCCCTTGGCTGGGGGACGGTGCAATCCGCTCAGGCGCGCATCCCCGTCGGCGGCGACCACGGCGCGTACGAAGGGATCGAGAGCGTGGCCGCCTATTTGCGGGAAAACGTGCCGGAGAAAAACGGCGTACTCTATCAACACTGGCTGGGCTGGCACTGGAACTGGTATCTTTGGGATGGGCCGCACGGGCGCGTCTATTGGGCCGACCCGGCCATGCTCGTGGCCGATCTGTCCAAACATCCCGCAGGCTATACTCGATTCGTGGTTTTCCCTAGCTGGGAACTGAACGAACGAGAGCCCCTCGCCGCCGCATTGACTCCGATCGGATTCCAACTGTCGGAACGGCTCACCGTGCATCGGGCGAACGATAACGGCGTGCAATTCGTCGTCTACGAAATAGTGCATATTCCATCCACAGATTTCGCAGATTGACGCAGATGGAAAGCCTGCTCAAACCACGGCGTAGCGCGAGCCCGTTTCTTCTTTGACGATCTGAATCCGCACGGGGAACTGATCTTTCAGTTCGTCGATGTGGGTGATCACGAGCACGAGGGCGAAGTCATCCTTGATGGTGTGGATGGCGTCCACCAGATTCTCGCGACCATGCGCATCCTGCGTGCCAAATCCTTCGTCGATGAACAGCGTTTGCAGGGCGGCCCCGGCCCGGCGGGCCAGCAAGCGGCTAAGGGCGATACGGATGGCGAGGTCCGCGCGGAATGCTTCGCCGCCCGAATACATTTCATAGGGTCGCGAGCCCAGTTCGTCGGAGATGATGATGTCGAGCGTTTCGCGTGTGCCGCCGCCTTTGAGGTCGCGCTGCGTCTCGATGCGTACGCTCATGCGTCCGTCCGTCAATTGATTCAAAAGCCTGTTCGCTTCCTCTTCCAATTCCGGCAGGGCGGCTTCGATGATCATGGCCTGCACCCCGCGCGGGCCAAAGGCCTCTTGCAGTTGGCGATAGCGAGCCACCTTGTCTCGAAACCCCATCAACTCGCGCAGCCGTTCCTTCCGGGTCGTTTCCAGGTTTTCACACGCCTGCAAACGTTGTTGGGCGGCGATCATTTGCGCCTGCGCCTGTTCCCAATTCCTACGCGTCTGCGTCGCCTCCTGTTCAAGCGTCTGTTGTCGTTGGCGGGCTGCGGGCAGGCCTGCGATTTCGGCGGCCAGTTCTTGCAGCCGCGCCTGATCCGCCGCCAGGCGCTCTTCCTCACGCTGGCAGCGAGCCTGCAAAAGTTCCGCCCTCTCTCGTAGACTCTTCTCCTGCTTCAAAGCTTCTTCAAGGGACATATGCCGACGCTCGGCTCCGCTCAGTTCGGTCAGCCGGGCGCGCGCCTGCAAATGCGCTGTCTCGTCGTAAGCCAGTTCCGACATCTGTTTCGTCAGCGTCGCCACCTTGGTACGAATAGCCTGCCCGTAGTTCTCGTCGCGCAACAGTTGGGCCAGTTCATCCGCACGGGTCTGTAAAGCGGGCAGGGTCTGGGCTGCATCCTGCGCCTGCGCCAATGAGCTATCGATCTCAGCCAGTTGCCGCCGCAAGGCGCTCAGCCGTTTCAATTCGCGCTCATCAGCCTGCAACGCCGTCTGCAACTCACGCTCCTCCGTCGTCAATTCTTTTTGCCCATCCATCGCTTCACGCACTCGCGCCCGCAAATCCTCCATCTGCTGCTCATATTCCATTTCCAGATGTTGCTGTCCGTTGGCGTCGAGCGGCTGTTTGCAGACCGGGCAGGCCGCCGTTTCACCCGTGCGCAACATGGCCAACCGATCCCTCAGCGTGACCCCTTCCGTTTCGATATCTCTTCTGTCCGACTCCAAACGATTCCGCTCGGCGGCAAGTGCGGCCAATCGCTCGCGCCGGTTCTGGCTCTGGCGTTGTCGCTCCTCCAACTGTTCGATCTCGCCCGACGTCGTCGCCTTCCTGACCTCCAATTCGGAGACGGTTGCCGCCCGCCCCTGAGCCTGGGCCAAGTCTCTGCCGACCAGCGCCGCTTCGTTCTCGATCTGGCGACGCGCATCGGCCAATTGCCGCTGCAATTCCTGGTTTTGTTGCTCCATCGGGCGCAGCTTTCGCACTCGTTCGCTCCACTGCTCCTCTTCCGCCCGCGCCGCTTGTAAAGCCGTAAAGTTTGCCTCGATCTCCGCACGTTCCAGCAGTAGAGCATCGACTGAGGCCAATTGCGTCTGCGCCGTCTGCAATTGCGCCACGGTCTCATCATGATTGCGCCGATCCTGGGCAGTTCGATTCGCCAGGTCCCGATGCGCCGCCTCTTTCGCTGCCAGGTCTTGCACTTCCAGCCGGACAGCCGATAGATTGCCTTCGCGTTCCTGCATGAGCAGACGCGCCTGCATCTCGGCCACGGAGCTGCTTTTTACCTGCGTTTCGTACTCCGGTTTGCGGGCTATCTCATCCTCGATATCTTTTAACCCCTGCTGCATGATCTGCACGGAATTTTCTGCCTGCCGGGCCAATTCTTTGGCGCGTTCGGCATAAGCGTCGTATTGGGCCAGATTCAAAATCGTGGCGAGGATGTCCTTGCGTTCGCCAGGCGTTTTGCTGGTGAAAGCGTCGGCTTCGCCCTGGCGGAGAAAAGCGGAATTGGTGAAAGTGCGATAGTCCATGCGCAGCGCTTCATCGATACGCGATTGCGTCGCCCGGATGGACGGCTCGGTCAGCGGCTGCCATGCGGACTCCGTTTCATTCCACACGGCCAGTTCCAGGTCCGATTTTCCTCGCCCGCTGCGCAGGCGTTTGCGGACGACGTTGTAGCGCCTGCCTTCCAAGCTGAACTCGAACTCCACCTGCATTTCACTTCGGCCCGCATGCACGAGATCATCGTCCGAATTGCTGCGCGCTTTCCCCCACAGCGCCCAGGTCACGGCATCCAACAGGGCGGATTTGCCATGACCATTTTGCCCGATCAGACAAACCAGATGCATGCCGCTGAAGTCGAGCGGCTCCAGGTCTTCACCATAGCTGAGGAAGTTTTGCAGACGTAATTTGTAGGGTATCATGGCAGGGATGGGAACGAATCTGGCAAACGGCGTTCGGCAGAATAGAAGTTTATCATAGCTGGCGGATGCCCCAAAACATATGTTCTCATTTTCCCACACCAACCAGAAAGGAAAACCATGAAAAAAGTCGTCAGCATCAGCCTTGGCAGCGCCAAACGGGACAAACAGGCCATCTGTGATTTCGTGCGGGAACCCATCCAGATCGAACGGATCGGCACGAATGGGGACGAAAAAGCGGCGCGGCGATTGTTCGAGGAATACGATGGCAAGGTCGATGCCCTGGGCGTCGGCGGCGTCGAGATTTATCTACGGCTGGATGACCGAGAATACCCGCTGCGTTCGGGTTTGGGCCTGGTGAAAAATGTGAAACAAACGCCGGTCGTGGATGGCCGGGGATTGAAGCACACGCTGGAACGGCGCGTCTTTGAACTGGCCGCCCCGGCGTTGGGCGGGCTGCCTCATTATGCCAACGCCTTTATGACGCTCGGCGTCGATCGTTTTGGCATGGCCCAGGCATTGGCCTCCGTCGCCGACCAGACCGTCTTCGGCGATATAATGTTCGCGCTGGGCCTGCCCATCCCCCTGCACGGATTGAACAGCCTGCGCCGCGCCGGCCGGTTGCTCATCCCGATCGTCGGCCAACTACCGATCTCCATGCTCTACCCCACCGGCGAAAAGCAAGAGGTGATCCAGCCGAAATATGAAAAATATTGGGACGAAGCGGAACTGATCGCCGGAGATTTCCTTTATGTGCGTAAACATTTGCCTGACGATCTTTCCGGCAAAACAATCGTCACCAATACCACCACCGAACAGGACATCCCCCTGCTGAAGGAGCGAAACTTGCGCTGGTTGATCACGACGACCCCTCGTTACGATGGCCGATCCTTTGGCACTAACATGATGGAAGCGGCGCTCACGGCCTACGCCGGGAAAGGCCGCACCCTCACGGACGCCGAACTCAACGAACTGATCGACGAGCTCGACCTGCGCCCCAACGTGCAGCGACTTAATGATTGACCGAACCGACATGAATCCATGAAGCATATTCTCACTCTTCTCGTCTTTGCCTGGCTGTTAGCGGCTTGCGGTCTCCCTATTCAAGAACCAACGCCCGTCGCCTCGTCTGTCCCTGCCGCTACGGATACCCCGGCTGTTAAGGCGGAACCGACCGCCACGCCACGCCCCACACAGCCTGCAATTTCTGCAACTGAATTGCCCGCATCCAGCCTGTTCGATGTCGCCTGGGACGACCGCACGCCATTCGCCGCCGGGTTGATCGCACCCGAACAGGGGGCGCTGGATGAACGTCCGGGCGCGACCGTCTATCACATCGACATGGATATCTCCGACGACCTCACCCAGATTCAGGGCCGCGAAGAAGTGCACTATACCAACACTGAGGATGTGATGTTAGACGAGGTCGTCTTTCGTCTCTTCCCCAACACGCAGGGCGGGCGCAGCCAGGCGGCCAGGGTCACGGTAAACGGTGAGGAAGTCGAACCCCGATACGGACTTGAGGACAGCGCCCTGATCGTGCCGTTGCCCGATGTGTTGCAGCCGGGCGAGCAGGCGGTGATCGCCATGAATTTCGCCGTGGACGTGCCTACCGAGTCCGGTGGGAATTACGGCATTCTGGCTACCGTCGATGACATCGCGGCGCTGGCTCACTTTTATCCGATGGTCGCCGCTTACGATGGCGCCGGTTGGAATATCGAGATCGCCCCCAGCATCGGCGACGTGGTCTATGCGGATAGCAGCTATTATCTGGTGCGCGTCAACGCCCCCGCCGATCAGACCATCGCCGCGTCGGGCGTGGAAATCGACCGGACCGAACAGGATGACCGCCAGACGCTCACCATCGCCGCCGGGCCTGTACGCGATTTCTATCTCGTCAGCAGTGACCGTTACGAACGGTTGAGCGAGCAGGTGGGCGAGACCACCATCAACGCCTACGCCCCGCCCGAACTGCACGATGAAAACCAGTTCGCCCTGGAAAAAGCCGCCGATTCATTCCGCAGCTATAGCGAACGCTTCGGCCCCTATCCCTTCACCGAGTTGGACGTGGCGGGAACGCCGACCCTGGCGGGCGGCGTCGAATATCCCGGCATTGTGGTGGTGGCGCTGAGCATCTACGATCCGGGGCTGTCGTTCTTCGAAGGCGCAACCGCCCACGAAGTCGCACATCAGTGGTTTTACAGCACGGTCGGCAACAATCAGGTCGATGAACCCTGGCTGGATGAGTCGCTCACCCAGTACGCCACCATGCTCTATTACGGCGACGCCTACGGCCCCAACGGCTATGAAGGCTTCCGCGATTCGCTCGTGGGGCGCTGGCGTAGAATCGAAGGCGAGGAAATCCCTGTGGGCATGCCGGTGGAAGCCTACGACGAAATGGAATACAGCGCCATCGTCTATGGGCGAGGTCCGCTCTTTTTCGAGGCGCTGGAAAAAGAGATGGGCAAGGACGAGTTCGCCGCCTTCCTCCAAGATTATTACCAGACCTTCAAATACGATATCGCCACGACCGAGGGTATGAAAGCGCTAGCCGAACAGCACTGCGGCTGTGATTTGACGCCGCCTTTTGAAAAATGGATTTACGAGTGATCGTCGGGGTGACGCCCTGACGCTCGCATGATCTCCGCCCCTGTCCAGCGGCCATCGCCATACTTGCCCCAGGCCAAAAACCGCGTGGGCACAATCTCTAAAATCGTGTCGTATTCCTCATCCGTGGCGATGTCCCACTGATATTTGTCCAAAAATAGCGGGTGCAATTCCTCCCGACGAAAACCGGTTTCGGTCGCCCATCCTTCGATGATGATCGGGTTCAGCGGATCGGGATGAGTGATGACGACGGCGGGGTTGGCGGCGATGTTCGTCGTCTTCACCGCGCCCCGTGTGGTGACCACATAGACCCGACCCTCGTGCCAGACGTGCCAGACTGGCGCGCTGTGCGGGCGGCCATCCGGGCGGACGCTGCCCAGCCAGCAGCATTCTTCGTCCGCAAAACGGGCGACCAATCCCGCCAACTTGGGGTCAGCCGGTTCCGAATTTGCCAGCGTCGCAGCGCGTCCCACGCCCTCCCGTTGGAACCAATCCCCGCCCTCGATCCTGGCCCGGCCATCCACCAGGCCCGCCGGAGCCCAATAAATCCAGGCTTCGATCTCACCATCCGCATTTTGCACTCGCACGCGGTCACGGCGAAAAAAGTTAGGATGTCCTTCGATGCGGTCGAATTCTGCCAGGGCGGCGGGATCGACAGACAGCAAATCGCCGTAAATCACGCCTTCGCCGGGCCGCGCCCCCGGATACGCGCCCAGGTCATAGAGGTCTGCATCCGACAGGGTCGCCGCCGATTGCGAGCGGATAGCCGAGGCGACAAGGGGAAAGAAGCGGGTGTCTTCGGGCGGGGTCGCGGGGCCAGGCGGGCGCAGTGTGCCGTAGACGAAAACGCTTTCGAGGGAGTCAGGTTGTGTCATGCTCGCTCCAAAATTTCAGAGGATTCTTCCCGCAGCCATCGCTCCAGGATAACCCGCCCGACATCGCTGAACCCTTGCCGCCGGTAGAAGGCTTTTAGCCCGTGCTTTGCTTCGCCTTCGGGCATCACCGTCGCCAACACGACCGAACATCCCCGCGCCCGACTCCATTGGCAGGCCGCTTCGATCAGGCTGGCAGCGACGCCTTTGCCGCGTGCCTGGGGCAGAACATAGAGGTCATCCATCTCCGCCGATAACCCACATTCCAGGCCCAGCGAAACGCTGACCGTCGCCACGCCCTGGGCCTCGCCATCGCCTGTCGCCAGGAATACAGCGTTGTTCTCACTGGCCAACATCTCCCGCAGCAAAGCCCGCATGTCCTCCTCCGCGGTATCAAAACCTTCTTCGATAAAGAACCGGCGCAAGAGACTCAGTGCGATTTCCAGGGAATCGTCGCCAATTTGCCGAACCTGAAACGGTGGACTCATAGGCCGTGTTCACGAGCGCATGTCGAGCTGATCCTGGATGCCGCCCAGCGTCAGGTTTTTGTATCGCATTCATCACTCCTCTGGAAATTGTTGGATCGGATTGGGCTGCATCATGCCATGAGCCGGGCGTTGATTTCAAATGCTTGCGCGAATAGCCGACTCGCTGATTGCGAAAGAAGAATTGGAACGCGGATGGTGCGCAGATGGATACGGAAAACCAAGAAATTGATTGAAAATCCGCGTTGTACCCGCGGCATCCGCGTTCCAATTATGAATCTGATTCAGCGCTCAATCAACCGCCGTTCGTGGAGATCATATAGCCCATACGCCGCGGCCAGAACCTCGATGGGATGACGGCTAGGCAGTCCCGTTCCGTGTTCGAGTTGCCAGCGGCAGGTCTCGGAATCGCAGGCGGTCATGCGAACGCCCGCGGCGTGACTGCGCGCTTCCTCTCGCACGAAATCGAACAACTCTGCGCCGACATCCATCGCAATCTGATATTTTTCAACTTTGTATCCATAGGTTCCAGCGATGCCGCAACAACGCGCATGGCTTTCAGGCACATCCATGCCTGGGATCAATCTCAAAATCTCCAACGCTGGCCTCCCCACCCGATGCGCCCGGTATTGGCAGGGTGCGTGATAGGGCAGAACGATATCCATCCGTCTGAAATCAGTGCGCAATTCGCCCGACTCGTATCGCTCGCGCAGCCACTCAAAGATATCCCACACCGCCATCTTCAACCCCTCGGCATC
This sequence comes from Caldilineales bacterium, assembly GCA_024102915.1. GTDB lineage: Bacteria > Chloroflexota > Anaerolineae > J102 > J102 > JAGFJG01. The sequence goes on along the minus strand of JAGFJG010000044.1, from coordinate 71,971 downwards.
CTCGCCGTGCATGTCCAGCAACTCCGGCGCTTCCTCCTTCAACGTCAGCGTGCAACTGGTGCTCGTGCCCACGATATCATAACCCGCCCGCACGCCATCCGAGAGCTTGCGGACATTACCCTCATGATAACTGCGCGCGGCCTTGAATTCGCCATTGCTAAGCAGGGGCAAACCGCAGCAATTCTGCGGGGGGACGATCACCTCATAGCCGTTGTGTTCCAGCACCGCCACCGCCGCCTGGCCGATGAACGGCTCGTAATGCATGGTGGCGCAGCCGTGAAAATAGACCACCTTTTTGGTGGATTGCAGACGTCGGCCCGTCGTTCGTTGCATCCAATCGCCGAACGTGCCTGATGCGCTCCACCGCGGCAGGGGTGCGTTACGGGCAATGCCCATAACCTTTTCGGCCAGGACGCGGCTGGCGGCATTGTGCAGCCCGAAGTTCGCCAGTGACGGGGCGAGGCTGCCGATCTTGCCCAGGAGTTCGTTGCGACCCAGCAGGCGGTTGCGCAGGGGAATACCGCACTCCGCCGCCATTTGGGCGCGGGCGCGGGCATTCAGCTCGGCGATCTTCACGCCCGTCGGGCAGACCTCATTGCACACACGGCAGCCCGAACAATAATCGACCGACTGATCGGGGCTGGCAGGCTGGCCGTTCTCGCGGAAGCGTTGCGCCTGCGGGCCAGCGTATTTCGGGCCGGGGAACAGGTCGGTGACGGCGCCGACCGGGCAGGCGCTGGTGCAAATATTGCACTTGATGCATTCATCCAGCGAGGGGCCGACGGAAAGCCAGGAGGTGGTGTGCATGGGTAGGGATTGATGATTGATGATTAAGTTGAGGACGATAGACTATAGACGACGGACGATGAGATTTTCGTTGAACGGAGTTTTTTTCGTCTACCGTCCATCGTCATGTCTGAAGATAAGCGATGATACCCTGCGCCGCGGCCCGACCTGTGGCGATATCGATCCCTTCCCGGCTGCGCTCACGGATCGCATCCGCCCCGGTCAGGATACCGCCCGCCGCCCACAAATTATCATAGATCGGTTGGCCGTCATCGCCGAGCGGTTGCATCCGGCCATCGATACACACGCCGCCACGGAAAACGGGATGTCCGGCCGGGTCGAGTGCAAGGGGTCGGAACCACTGCGCCCGATCATTGGGAATGGTGAGCGGCAGATCGAAAATCGTTTCCCAGGATTTGCCGGTGTGATCGGTGGCGATGCCGCCGCCGAGAATGCCGCCCGTGGCCAGGAGAAATACGCGGGCGCGATGGCGTAAGGGGCGGGCGCTGGTGGCGGTTTGGACGGAGGTCAAAGATTGAAGGTTGAAGGTTGAAGTGCTGTCGAAGGCGATAGCTTCCATGCCGATCTCGACGCGCACGCCAAGCTGGTCGAGGTGGCGACGCAGGGCGTTGAACAGGCGAATGCCGGGAACGGATGGCGGCAGGGTGGGGATTTCGAATAGCGGCAATCCGATTCGGTTCGCCAATCCGGCGAAAGCGACGGCGTGGTCGTTCAGTCCCAGGATGGCGGGCAATCCCACCCGCTCACCTGACCTCACCCGCTTACCGATCTCGTCCGCCAATCGCGGACGAACTTCGGATGAGTCCAACGCCTGGGCCAGATGCACGGTGTTGTAGTCGCGGCGGCTTGTAATCAGGTCGAGCGGAAGCGATAGCGCTCGCGCTGCATGACCCTGCTTGCATAAGTTCTCGGCGATCAAGTGCGGATAGAAATCGCGCAGGCCGTCGAACCCAACCACCAGCATCGGCTCGGACCGTCTCAGGTCACCCGCCCGTTGCGCCGCCGGGGCCAGGAAAACAGGCCGGGTCGCTCCCACGGGCGAGGGTAGTAACATGTTATCGTCATTCTCATCGCCCGCATAGGGCAAACCAATTTCGACCGTGAGCTCTTGAAAATCGGCTAACGCTTTCGCCACCGCACCGCTGCCGAGGAACGCATAAGGATGGTCGGGCCAATTCGAGGCAAGGGGCTCGAGTTTTTGTAGAGGGCGTTGCACGCCATTCGCCTCGCCCGGCAAGTAACCCAACACATCAATCGTCCCCGCTCCCCAGTGCAGCGCGCCCAACCCTTTGGCGATCACCCGCACGTTCAGTCCCGCCCTGGCCGCGGCGCTGGCCGCTATCATGCCCGAAAGCCCGGCCCCGATCACCAGCAAATCAAGCATCGCCCGCCGTCTCCTCATCCTGCGAACCCGCATCCCAGGCATAGAAATCACTCATCGGGCCGGTCAACTCCGCATCGGGCAGGCGGTCGGCATTCATCAGGCTGAGATAGATCAACTCGTCCAGCCGCGCCTGCTTCAATTGCTGGCCCCACAAAATCGGCGTCAACCCTTTCCAACGTTCTTGCAGGAAATCGCGCAACAATAGGTTGGGGCTGGGGAAAGCGTGTTGCGTATTGCGTGTTGCGTGCTCGCCATCAGGCGTTCGCCGTTGATTATTGATTGTTGATTGCTGATTGTTCGTCCCCTGCATCTCGTGTAAAATCCCCACCGCCCGATAAGTGCAAAACCCGCCCTGGCACGGCCCCATACCTAGGCGCACATCGCGGCGCAGGTCGTCCAGGGTGACGGTCGGATTATGGCGAACGGCGTTTTCCAGCATCGTCCGCGTCACCAACTCGCATTCACAGACCAACTCGCCCTGCAGGCGTTCGTGCTCCACCTCGCGCAAGCGGTGACCCAGCCAATAGTGTCCTTGCTCGGCCCCCGGCACCGGCGTGATAGCTGTAGCGCAGGGCTTACGTTCGCCCAAAATGCTGGCAGCCAGATCAACCGTTTTCTCGGCCATTAGCCGGAAAGTCGTCCACTTGCCGCCGGTGATGGTCAGGATTCCGCCCACGCCATCCCGAGTTTTATGATCGAGCAATGTGAACTGGCGGGTAGCGTCACGGCTGTCGCCTACATGCCCTTCCTGATAAAGCGGCCGTACGCCCGCCCAGGCCCTCACCACTCGCGCTTTACTCAGCCCAGGCACCAGCTTGTCCCCCTCGTCCAGCATGAACTGCACTTCCCACGGCTCGATGCTGAGATGCTCCGGATCGGACACGCGCTCGTCGGTGGTGCCAATCACCGAGACAGTGTGGATGGGCACGAGGATGTCGCCATCGTCGCACATCTTGCAGCGGTTGATCACGGTGTTGACCAGGCGATGATTCAGCGCCACCATCACGCCCTTGCCGGGGATAATCTGGACGTCGATGCCGGCCATAGCTGCCAGTCTGCCCGCCCACGCGCCCGTGGCGTTGATCACAAGTTGCGCCCGGATTTCTAGCTCCTCGCCATTCACCACATCTCGCACCCTGGCCCCGACCACCCTGCGATCACCTTCGCCGCCCTTCTGCAATAGCCCGATCACCTCGTGATAGGTGAAAAGTCGCGCGCCCGCCTGCGTTGCCGCCTGTGCGGTGGCATGGGTGGCCAGAAAGCTGTCGGCAGCGCCATCGGACACCTCGAACACGCGGCTGATGCGAGGATTGAGCAGAGGCTCGCGGCGCAGGGCTTCGGCCACGCTGATCTCGTGGCAGGGAATCATCGCCCTGGCGCAGCCCGCTATGAAAGCATCCTGATATGGGCCTTCATCCTCCGGCGTGACCACAAAGAACCCGCCGGTGTCTTCGATGCAGTGCGCGTGCGTTCGCCGCAAAATCTGGTTCTCTTGAATGCACTCCACCGCGCTTTGCGGGTCTTTGACCACGTAGCGCGCCCCGCTATGCAGCAGGCCGTGATAACGCCCTGTTGTGCCATGCGTCAGGTCTCGCTTTTCCACCAGCGCTACATCGAACCCACGCAGCGCCGCATCCCAGGCCACGCCCACACCCGTCGCCCCGCCGCCGATGACGAGGATTTCGGTTTCGAGGCGTTTCATGATGCTACGATTTCGCGATGCCAAACACCCGCTCAATCATGATGCTCTGCCGGCGAAAGCGTCTCCGCCCGCGCCAGCTTTCCCGCCAGTTGCTCTGGCCGATGGATCAGCACAGGCAGGCATTGCGAGCAAATCCAGGCCTGGCTGCCATCATAGCGCAGAGCCACCAGCGGGATTTCCTGTTCGGAGCGGTCACAATTCAGGCAATGGAAGGTGGTGGTTTGGTTCATTGTCGGGATTATTCCTCCATCCAATTCATGGTTCGTTGTACAGCCTTCAGCCAGCCAGCATACAACTTTTGCCGCTGAGCCTCGTCCATTTCAGGCTGCCAAGTTTTTTGTACCTGCCAATTCTGCCGCAAGTCATCGGTATTTCGCCAGAATCCAACCGCCAGCCCGGCAGCGTAGGCAGCGCCCAAAGCGGTGGTCTCGGCCACTTGGGGACGCACCACCGGCACATCGAGAATGTCGGCCTGGAATTGCATCAGCAAGTCATTGTAGACCATGCCGCCATCGACTTTGAGGGTGGTGAGTTCGACGCCGGAATCGCGCTGCATCGCTTCCAGCACTTCTCTCGTCTGGTAAGCCGTCGCTTCCAGCGCCGCCCGGCACAGGTGGTTTTTATCGATGTATCGGGTCAGGCCCACGATGACGCCGCGGGCATCGGACTGCCAGTAGGGCGCAAACAGGCCAGAGAAAGCGGGGACGATATAGCTGCCGCCGCTGTCGGGGACCGATCGAGCGTGATCCTCGACCTGAGATGCGGATTCGAAAAAGCCAAGGTTGTCGCGCAACCATTGCACCAGCGCCCCGGCAATCGGGATCGAGCCTTCGAGCGCGTACACAGCCGGGCTGTCGCTGAATTGGTAACACACCGTCGTCAACAGACCGTTGGCGGACGGCATGATCTCCGTGCCCGTATTCATCAGCATGAAACAGCCGGTGCCGTAAGTGTTCTTGGCCTCGCCCGCAGTGAAACAGGTCTGGCCCACGGTGGCAGCTTGCTGGTCGCCCAGGTCGCCGCAGATGGGGACGCCCTGCCAGGCCCCAAAGCCTGCGGGGTCGCTGGAGGATCGGATCTGCGGCAACATCTGGCGAGGGATGCCGAAAACGGTCAGGATATCCTCGTCCCAGTCCAGGGTGCGCAGACTCATCAACATGGTGCGGCTGGCGTTGGTCACATCTGTGACATGAACCCCGCCTTCGCTGCCACCGGTCAGATTCCAGATCAGCCAGGAATCCATTGTGCCAAACAGCGCAGCGCCCTGCTCAGCCGCCTGCCTCACCCCTGGCGCATTGTCCAAAATCCATTTGATTTTCGGCCCGGAAAAATAGACCGAAAGGGGCAGCCCCGTCTTATCCCGAAAGCGATCCTGCCCGCCTTCACGCGCCAGTTCCTCGCAGATGCGGTCGGTGCGGGTATCCTGCCAGACGATGGCATTGTGGTAAGGCCGGCCGGTGTTCTTGTCCCAAACGACGGTGGTCTCACGCTGGTTGGTTATGCCAATCGCCGCCAGATCCGTCGGCCTCAACCCTACCTTTTGCAACGCCCCTGCAATCACCTCCTGCGTCCGCGCCCAAATTTCCAGAGCATCGTGCTCCACCCAACCTGCCTGCGGATAAATTTGCCGGTGTTCGAGTTGATGGCTGGCGATCAGAGACCCGCTGTGGTCAAAGATCATGAAGCGCGTGCTGGTCGTGCCCTGGTCAACAGCACCGATAAACTCCGCCATCGACTATCCAAAAAGACGATGGGGCGTTGCAATTACTGCAAACGCCCCATCGTTCTATCTGTGATTACTCGCCTGGATGCAGAAATCGGAAGGTGAAAGCGGCGACGACGCCAGCCAACAACTCCGCCACCAGGTAAATCCAGATGTTGCCCCAGGCGAAGATGTTCATGATCGAACCGCCAACAGTCACGGCAGGATTGAACGAACCGCCCGAAACGCTGCCGACGGCGTATGCGCCTGCCAAAACGGTAAAGCCGATGGCCAATCCGTAGAAGGAGTTGCCATCGGTCCCCTTGGCAGTCGCCACATTCAACACGACGTAGACAAGGGCGAAGGTAAAGAGGAACTCGGCCAGCAAGGCCCCGATTACCGGGATGTCGCCATTGAGGGCTGCGGTGGGCATCGCAGGCTTGATCACGCTCACTACCAAAGCGGCGATGATTGCGGCAACCACCTGCACGATCCAATATCCCACAGCATCGGTAATGCTCGCCTTGCCGCGCAACCATACGCCCAGGGTCACAGCCGGGTTATAGTGTCCGCCCGAAATGTGCCCACCGGCGAAGATCATGACCATCAACACGGTGCCGATGGCGAGACCGGCAAAATCACCGGCTCCGGGGTCGATCACAGCCATGCCGACGGTGAATACCAGAAAGAAAGTACCGATGAATTCAACAAGAAGCGCTTTGACATTCATGACAGGTTCCTCCAGAGAACTTGTAGAAAAGAGCCGAAACGATACGTATGCAATTGCGGCGCATTTTACCGCGGATCGATCCTGTATACAATTTGATTTGAGTCGAGAAAAGAAGAACCCGCAAGTAATGCGGGTTCTTCTGATTCAATCTGCGAATTGCAATACTTTGCCTAGACTTGCGGCAGGAAGCGGCGCATGACCTCGATATTCTCCATGGCTCGCCCGGCGCCAATCGCCACACAGGCGATTGGATTCTCCGCCAGAAAACAGGGGACGCCGGTCTCGCGGGTCAACAGGTCATCCAGGTTGCGCAATTGACCGCTGCCGCCGGTCAGAATCATGCCTCGATCGATGATGTCCGAGGCCAGTTCGGGCGGGGTTTTCTCCAGAGTCTGGCGAACGGCGCCGACAATCGCGCTGAGCGGATCAGCGATGGCGTCGGTCACCTCGTCCGAGGTAATCGAGATCGTCTTGGGCAGGCCGGTCACCTGATCCCGGCCCCGAACTTCCATCGTCAAAATATCGTCCAGCGGCACAGCCGACCCGATCTGAATCTTCAGTTCTTCCGCTGTCTGCTCACCGATGATCAGGCTGTACTTCTTGCGGACATAGGCGATGATCGACTGATCGATGCGATTTCCGCCCACCCGCACACTGCTCCACACCACGATATCGTTCATTGAAACCACGGCAGCCTCGCTGGTGCCGCCGCCCACATCCACAACCATGTTGCCCGTCGGCGTGTTGATGGGCAATCCCGCCCCGTAGGCCGCAGCCAGAGGTTCCGGTATCAGATAGGCTTCCTTGGCGCCTGCCTGGATAGCAGCGTCGTAGACCGCCCGCCGTTCCACACTGGTCACACCTTTGGGCGAACTCATCATCACCTGGGGACGGAGCATGGGATTGCGACCGATCACGCGGCGGATGAAGTGCCGCAGCATGGCCTCGGTGACCACATAATCGGCGATGACGCCATCGCGCACCGGACGGGTCACCTCGATGCTGTCGGGAACGCGACCGATCATCTCGGCGGCATCCGCCCCCACAGCCACGATCTTGTTGTCGCGCACCGAAATCGCCACCACGCTGGGTTCTTGCAGGACTACGCCCTTACCGCGCACATACACCAACACGTTGACGGTGCCCAGATCAATACCAATTTGCTTCTCAAACATGAATCATTCCTCGTCTCCGAAAAAGTCAGTTCCGGCGATTATAGTGCACAGCAGCCAGCTTTCGGAAACTGTGTGACATTCTTTGACACAAGAAACCGGGCGACTTCTCAGCGCCCGGTTGGTGACAATGGAGCGTGGCGAACCGGAAAACCGATTAGTCCGATTCGCTGCCGGTTGTATCGTAACCGCTTATTGGCCGTCCATCCCGGCGTCCGCCATGACGACGGGCGATCTTGAGTCGGGCGGTCGAACGTCGCAACGAAGCCTCCATGGCGATGCGACGGTCCATATCTCGCTCTTTGTCCGGGCTGGCCAGGAATTCCTGGGCGCGGCGCATGGCCGCCTCCGCCCGCACAGCGTCGATTGCCTCGGCTGATTCGCCAGAACGAGCGACCAGCACAACCTTGTCGGGTTTGACTTCCACGAAGCCGCCGCCGACCACAAAGAATTGGTCAGGCTTTCCTTCCTGGCGCACCATGACTTCGCCCGGATTCACCACAGCCATCAGCGGAGCATGGCGAGGCAACACGCCCAGAACGCCATCTGCGCCGGGGATGATGACCATATTCACGTCACCCTGAAAAACAATGTGGTCCTGGGCGACGAATTCAAATCGTAGGGTAGCCATGTCGAAGATTGCGGATTTCCAAATACGAATTATGAATTAGCTTTCGGCGCGCATGCGAGAGCCTTTCTCGACTGCCTCGTCGATGCCGCCGACCATGTAAAAGGCCTGCTCCGGCAGATCATCGTGCTTGCCTTCCAGGATTTCCCTGAAGCCGCGGATGGTCTCATCGATCTTGACATAGCGGCCGGCCTGCCCGGTGAAAACCTCGGCCACATGGAAGGGCTGCGTGAGGAAGCGCTGGATCTTGCGGGCGCGAGCCACGGTGATTTTGTCGTCTTCGCTCAACTCCTCGACGCCGAGAATGGCGATGATGTCCTGCAAGTCCTTGTATCGCTGCAAAGCCTGCTGGACGCCGCGAGCCACTTCGTAATGCTCGTCGCCCAGGATGATGGGGTCGAGAATACGGCTGGTCGAGGCCAGGGGGTCGATGGCGGGGAACAGCGCCTGCTCAGCCAGAGCGCGTTCGAGCGAGATGCTGGCGTCGAGGTGGGCGAAGGTCGTGGCCGGGGCGGGGTCGGTGTAGTCGTCGGCGGGCACGTAAATGGCCTGCATCGAAGTAATCGAGCCGCGCTTGGTGGAGGTGATGCGCTCCTGCAACTCGCCCATGTCGGTACCCAGGTTGGGCTGATAACCGACAGCACTGGGCAGGCGACCAAGCAGCGCCGATACTTCGGAACCGGCCTGGACAAAGCGGAAGATGTTGTCGATAAAGAGCAGCACATCCCGGCCTTCATCGCGGAAATATTCAGCCATCGTCACCGCGGTCAGACCCACCCGCAGACGGGCGCCGGGCGGCTCATTCATCTGGCCGAAAACCATGACAGTCTGCGGCAACACGCCCGAATCGCGCATCTCGTGCCAGAGGTCGTTACCCTCGCGGCTGCGCTCGCCCACGCCGGCGAACACCGAATAACCGCTGTGCTCCTCGGCCACGTTGCGGATGAGTTCCTGGATGATGACGGTCTTGCCCACGCCCGCGCCGCCGAACACGCCCGTCTTACCGCCCTTGGTGAAAGGTGCGATCAGGTCGATGACCTTGATGCCCGTCTCGAACATCTCAGCCTTCGTCGATTGGTCTTCGAAGGACGGGGCGGGGCGATGGATCGAGTAGGTCTGCTCGACCTCGACGTCACCCATGTTGTCGATCACCCGACCGGTGACATCGAAAATCCGGCCCAGCGTGGATGGCCCGACCGGCACGCGGATCGAATCGCCCGTGCCGATGGCTTCCATCCCGCGGCGCAGACCATCGGTGCTGGACATCGCTACGGTGCGGACTTTGTCGTTGCCCAAAAGCTGTTGCACTTCACATACCAGGACGCTGCCACCTTCCAGGGGAATGTTCACAGCATCGAAGATGTCGGGCAATTCGCCATCGGGGAATTCACAGTCGACAACCGGGCCGACAACACTGATGATATGGCCGACAGAGCGGCCTCTATTTCCGTTGTTGCTCATCCAGACGGACCTCCGGGAGGTAGCAGATTCAAGGTTATGAGTGACGGGCCGCGCAATGCAGCCCGCTGGGATTAGCTCGCCTGTACGGCGTTGGCGGCGCCAGCGATATCCAGCAACGACATCGTGATCGAGGCCTGACGCGCTTTGTTGTAAGTCAGCGTCAGGTCGCCGATCAATTCGTCTGCGGCGTCAGTGGCATTACGCATGGCAACCATGCGCGCGGAATGCTCGCTGGCAATGGCTTCGTATAAAGCCTGCAATATTTGGACTTCGGTAAAACTATAGAGAACCTGATTCAACACTGTCGCCGCGTCCGGCTCGAAAATGTAATCGGCGGCCATGGGGACGGTGGGTTCTTCGGGGACGATGGGCAGAAGCTGGCGGACTACGGGCTTCTGCGTCACGGTGTTGATGAATTCGGTATAGCCCAGATAGACGGCGTCGTATCGACCGCTGGCGAAGTCATCGATGACGATTTTGGCGATTGGTCCGACCGAGGCCGAACGGCTGTCATCACTGCCATCCTCTTTGTCCAGGTGGGAACTGCTGGGCCGGTCGCCGATTCCGATAAACTCGGCGCGGATGGGCGGGCCATAACGACGCATCCAATCTCGCCCCTTCCGTCCGACCGTCACCAACTCTACCTCGTGCCCGGCCTTCTCCCATTCCCGAACCGAGATAGCGGCACGGCGCAGCATGGCGCTGTTCAGACCGCCCGCTAGACCGCGGTCAGCGGTGATGAGAAGCAGGGCGACGCGATGAATGGTTCGCTGTTGCAAGAGCGGCTGCTCTGTGGCAAGCGCGCCGCCCAGCCGGGCCAAAAACGAGAGGACTTCCTGCGCTTTCGCGGCATAGGGACGGGTGGCCTGCACCTGAGCCTGCGCTTTTCGCATTTTGGAAGCCGAGACAGCCTCCATTGCTCGGGTGACCTGGGCGATATTTTTGACGCTGCGGATGCGGCGCTTGATTTCGCGGGTTGTAGCCATTGGATAGTAATTGAGTAATCAGTAATTAGTGAAGTGTGACTCGCTCTATCACTTCATTACTCATTACATGCCTAAACAAACTGCTTGTTGAATTCGGTTATCGCCAGCTTGAGACTGTCCTCTGTCTGGTCGGACAGAACCTTCTCGCGGTCGATGGCATTGCCGACTTCGGGATAATTGGATGACATGTACTGATAGAATCTTTGTTCCCAGTCAGGAATACGATCTGCGGCGACCTCGTCCAGATAACCGTTGGTGCCGGCATAGATCACCATGACTTGATTGGACAGCGAAACCGGCCTGTATTGCGGCTGCTTCAACAACTGCGTCAGGCGCTGGAATCGATCGAGCTGCCGTTGCGTGGATTTATCCAGATCGGAGCCAAACTGGGCAAATGCGGCCAATTCACGGCCCTGGGCTAACTCGCCCTTCATGCGGCCAGCCACCTTCTTCATCGCCTTGGTCTGTGCGGACGAACCCACACGTGACACCGAAAGACCGACGTTGAGGGCCGGGCGAATGCCGGCATAGAACAGGTCGGCTTCGAGATAGATCTGGCCGTCGGTGATGGAAATGACGTTGGTGGGGATATAGGCGGAGACGTCGCCAGCCTGGGTCTCGATCACAGGCAGGGCGGTGAGTGACCCGCCGCCGAATTCCTCTGCCAGCTTGGCGGCTCGTTCCAACAGGCGGCTGTGCAGATAGAACACATCGCCGGGATAGGCCTCGCGGCCGGGCGGGCGGCGCAGCAACAGCGAGACCTGGCGATAAGCCCAGGCGTGCTTGCTCAGGTCATCATAGACGATCAGGGCATCCTTGCCTTGCTCCATGAATTCTTCGCCGATGGCGCAGCCGGCGTAGGGCGCCAGATATTGCAAAGCGGCCGGTTCGGAGGCGGTGGCAGCGACAACGATCGTGTGCTCCATGGCCCCGTGTTCCTCCAGGATGGCCACAACCTGAGCCACGCTGGCGCGCTTCTGACCAATGGCGACGTAAATGCAGATCAGGTCTTTGCCCTTCTGATTGATGATCGTATCAATGGCAACTGCGGTCTTGCCGGTCTGGCGGTCGCCGATAATCAACTCGCGCTGGCCGCGACCGATCGGAATCATGGCGTCGATGGCCTTGATGCCCGTCTGCACCGGCGTGTCCACGCTCTTACGCACGACCACGTTGGGGGCAATGCGCTCGACTGGACGGAAAGTGTCGGTTTCGATCGGCCCTTTGCCATCGATAGGCTGGCCGACGGCGTTGATCACGCGCCCGATCATCGCTTCACCCACAGGCACAGAGGCGATACGCCCGGTGCCGCGCACCAGATCGCCTTCCTGGATGTCGCTATACTCGCCCATGATGATGGCGCCCACGGTTTCCTCGTCGAGGTTGAGGGCGATGCCCAACGTGCCGGATGGAAATTCCAAAAGCTCGCTGGCCATGGCGTTGCGCAAGCCGCGAATGCGGGCAATACCGTCGCCGACCTCGACCACGGTTCCCACATCGACCATGCGCTTGGGCGCTTCGAATTGCTGTATCTGCTGTTTGAGTTGCAAAGTCAGATCGTCAAGTCCGACTGCCATAGGTTACTCCTACAAGGATTTCGTTAATTTAACCGGGTTCAGGCGGCTCGCACGCCCAGAGCATTGCGCAGGGCGTCGAGACGGCCGCGCACGCTGTCATCGATCAGCCGATCCCCAACGCGCACGATGATGCCGCCCAGGATTTCCGGTTCTACCTGGAAGCTGAGTTCGAGCGGGCCAAAGTCTTTCGCCAATCGCTCGCGCAGCTTGTCCTGTTCGGCATCGCTGAGAACAACGGCGCTGGTGACGATGGCTCGTTGCGGGCCAGCCACTTTGGCGCGAATCATGTTGTCCAGCGAGTCGAGGATCTCGTCGAGCAGACCGATATCGTTGTTCTCAAGCAGCACGCCCAGAAAATTGCGGACTTCGACCGGTGCGCCCTGAGGCAGGATACCTTCGGTCGCTTCCAGCTTCGTCGATGTATCCAGGTCCGGATCATAGAGGGATGATCGGAATTTCCTGTTCGACTGCAAGGCGGCATTGACCTGGCTCAGCCCGTCGATCCACGGCTCCAGCACAGCGGCCAGAATTCCTCGGGTATAAGCTTCAGGGGGTCTTTCCATATCAGTTCAGGCTCGTATCAGAAAGAAAATCGTCGATTAGTTGCCGCTGCATCGAATCATCAAGCCCGCGACGAACGACGCGCTCAGTGGCCAGCACCGTCAGTTCGGCGATCTGCTTGTTGGCATCGGCCAGGATTCGCTGCTTCTCGGCCTCGGCTTCTTCCACTGCCTTGGCCTTGATTCCCTCGGCCTCACGACGCGCTTCTGCCAGAATGTCGGCGCGCACGCGTTCCGCCTGGGCCGAAGCTTCGGCAATGCGTTTCTGTGCATCGGCTCGCTCAGCTTCGATCTGCGACATCAGCTTTTTGCGCTCTTCGTCAGCTTCCTTGCGAGCGACTTCGGCTGCAGCCAGGCCGTCGGCGATTCGTTGTTTTCGTTCATCCAACATTCTACGCACCGGCGGGAAAACGAACCGGCTGAGCAGCAAGTACAGGATGACGAAATTGACGATTTGTGAGAGTAGGAATGGCCCATTGACTCCCAATTGGGACATTGTGCACCTCCGTGCGTTGGGGGGTGGCGTTTACGCTATGTCGGAAAGGTAAACTTATCCGAGTCCAGGCGCACCCACGAAAAGCAGCAAGAGGGCGACGACCAGAGCATAGATCGCAATGGATTCGCAGAAAACGATACCCAGGATCATGTTGGTGCGGATTTCACCGGCAACTTCGGGATTTCGTCCCATCGCTTGCAGGGCGCCCATAACAAGCAAACCGATGCCGATGCCAGGGCCAATAGCGCCGAAACCAATCGCAATGGCGGGAGCAAGGATTTCGATCATGATGAATTGATGTCCTCCACAGATGGTTGTGAGTTGAAATCAGGTTTAATAGCGAAAGATTGATGATTAATGGTTGATCGGAATGCCATGAAAGCAGACCCGCTTTGATGCTTAATCCTCAATCATTGACTTACCGATGCATCAGTGATGCTCGCCCCCGGCATGGCTGTGGGTCGCCTGCTCGAAGAAGATAACGGTCAGGATTGCGAATACGAAAGCCTGCATAAAGCCCACGAAGAGTTCGAGGCCCATGAACGGCAGGGGTAGCAGCAACGCCAGGAGAAAGGCCATCACAAAGAGCAGCACCTGCCCGGCGAAGATATTGCCAAAGAGACGAAAAGCCAGACTGATAATTTTGGCGATCTCGGAGATGAATTCGAGGATGCCGACAAAGCCGTCGATCAGTTTGTTGCCGGTATAATAGGGCACGACGAAACGACGGAGATAAGTCCCTTTCAGCCTGCGCAAGCCAATCGCCTGGCTGACGATTACGGAAATCAAAGCCAAAGCGATCGTCAGGTTCAGGTCGGTGGCGGCGGCGCGGAAGAATGGCAGCAAGGTGTAACCGCCCGAAGCGTGTTCAGGGTCATGGGGGCCATGATAGACATCGCCACGGGCTTCCGCCTCTTCGGCCTCATGCAGCGCAGCTTCTTGTTGCTCCGGCGTGAGTGCAATCGATTGCCCATCCGCCGGACGCAAAATCGACGGCAATCCCAGATAAGTCCCTTTCGCTGAACCCGTCTTCACAGTCCCCCCCGACTCCACATAAGTCACTTCCAGCGGCTCGATGATACCGATGCTATCGAAGCCGGGGATAAGCTCGTACCAATTGGCGAAGAGCAAGAATAGCAGAATCGTCAGAAACATATTCAACCATTTGCGGCCGTTTTCCTTACCGGCAATATCAACCACCATGTTGTCGAATATCTCGTAGACGGTCTCGAACAGATTCTGCAGGCCGCTGGGGATGTCTTTCATCTTGCGGACAGCCAGAAATCCGATAATCAACACGGTGATATCGGCCAACAACGTTGCCAGGAACGTGTTGGTAACGGCAAACCCGCCGATGTTCAGGCCGGGGATCTTCTCAGCCGGAAGCTGGATCGTAGGCATCGGCACCTTGATGAACAGCACCGAAATCACGATCGCCGTCAGAACGGCAATCAAAACAATGAGATTTGTTCCCTGAAACAGTTTACGCACTAGAACCTCTCGGATGTGTCCTCAGTGTCTGAAGGAGGGGCAAGTGTGGAATAGGAGCGATTGAAGTAACGAACGACCAATAAAAGTGACAACGACATCCCGACCAACATGCTGATGACGACGCCCCAGGGCGATGCGCTCAGCGCTGTGTCCATGAGGACGCCCAAGAGTAGCGACGCCGACATTACGAGCACAATAGAGATGAGTAGTCGTGTCACTTATTGCACCCAGGTTCCGGATGCTTCGTTGCATTGGGACGTTCTTACAAGTTGTCCTCGGTTTTTCGGCGACATGCGGTGGGATCGTGGTCGAAAACTGAGGACAAAGAAAGAAGCCGTTTCGCGGCTGGGTGGGAGTATAACTGAAAGCCCAGTATCGTGCAAAAGCGAACAACCCCAAGGAAATTTAAGGAACCTCGACCACATACGCCAGATCGCCTTCATAAACTTCAATCGGCCCGAAAGTGCAGGCGAATTCCGCAAGGATCGAGTACGCTCAACCCATCTTCAGTCTCATGCGGCATGTGGCCCGCACTCTGCAATCGATGGGCCAGCGCCGCCAGATCGTCGATCTCGAAAATTGGTTCGGTGGCATGAGGGCTGTGGGGCGATTTACAGCGCCAGTTGGTCGACCGCAAAACCAGTGGCAGATTTTCCAGGGCCAGATGCACGTGGCCGTAAAAAGAGAGACCGACCGGAATGCCCACCACATCTCGATAAAAACGCACGCTGGCCGTGATGTCGTGCGAATAGATGGTCAGTTCTTGCAGCGAACCCAACGACAGGGATTGGCCCGGCGCGGCATCCTGGCGACGCCGTGTACGCAATTCCCGCCGTTCGGCGATATCCCAGGCGCGCGGGTCCGTCCATTGCACCAATTCAATCGGCGTGCTGTCCGGATCAAGAAAGATGAGCAGATTCATCCCCGGCAGCATTTCTTCAAATACATTGGCAATGCCCTGCGCTCGCAAATAGCCGCGGGCGCTGCCGAAATCGTCGATGCCAAATGCAGGCAGAACGCCATGCGGGCCACGCGTTCCGCAAGGTTCCGCCCCGGAAAGCAGTCGCCAGGTCACCTCGTCAAACTGATAGATCGGGTTGCCATCTTCATCCGGCCACAGACCAAAATGCGTGTACCAGAATTGGACGCTGGCAAGCTGAGAACGCACATAGGTGCGTAACGCCCGTAGTCGGATCGACTCTGTCGCCAATTCTAGTCCTCGAATTCACCCCATGACACGTCGGAGTCATCGTCGCTATCGTCACCCTCTGAGCCAAACTCAGATGAGCGCTGCCGATACCAGGGTTGATCTTCCAGCCGATAATCGCCGGGCTCGCTGCCCGTCGCTATGTCAATCGCCTGCAACAATCCCTCGAAGTTGTGAATCGGATCGGTCTCCATCAGAGTAGCGAGCACCCGATCTTCTTGCAGCACGAAGGCGGCATGGGTGCGAAAATTGCGCTCGTCCACACGCTTGATCGGGATGCCCGCCCGACTGGCAAACGCCCGATCGGCATCGCTCAGGGCGTAGAAATCATGGCCGAGCAAATCCATCCAATTAGCCAGCCTGGACAGGGTCAGGCCTGAGATCACAAAAAGTGAAACGTTCCGCTCCTTCAACATCCCCACCCGCCCGCTCAGATCGACCCCGCGCGGCGGCAGCGGGAAAGGATTGACGTCGGATGGGTTGTACACGCAGACGGCCAACGACCGTTCTTCCACGATGTCGGCGGGGGTGAGGATAGGCCCGGCCAGGCTGGGCAGCCGCACCCGCGGCAGGAAATCGCCAACGGTGATACTGAGTCCGGTGAGGCGGGCAGAAAGTACGTTTGTCATCATTTCCCCGTCCAATTCGGTTTACGTTTTTCGATAAAGGCCGCCATCCCTTCCTTTTGGTCCTCGGATGCAAAGAGCATATGGAAAAGTCGGCGTTCGTAATTCAGCCCTTCATGCAGGCTCATTTCAAAGCTTTTGTTCACGGCTTCTTTGGCCAGCCGGGCGGCGATGGGGGCCTGTGCGGCGATTTTGGCGGCCAGCTTCACGGCTTCGGCGAAATAGACTTCGACCGGGTAGACATGATTGACAAGGCCATAACTGCGCGCTTCTTCGGCGCTGAGCGTGCGTCCGGTCAACACCATTTCCATGGCGGCGCTTTTGCCCACAGCGTGGGTCAGGCGTTGGGTGCCGCCGAAGCCGGGGATGATGCCGAGGTTGATTTCCGGCTGGCCGAACTGAGCGCTTTCGCTGGCGACGATGATATCGCAACTCATCGCCAGTTCGCAGCCGCCGCCCAGGCAGAACCCGCTGACAGCCGCGACGATCGGTTTGCTGATGCTGTGAATCGTCTCCCACCGCGAAATCAGATCGGTGGCGACCATGTCCATGGCGCTTGCCTGCGCCATCGCCTTGATATCGGCCCCGGCGGCGAATGCCCGCTCGTTGCCGGTGATGAGGATGCAGCCGATATTGGGATCAGCGTCGAATTCAACCAGCGCATCTCCCAACTCGGCCATCAATTCCGGGCTAAGTGCGTTCAGGGCTTTGGGGCGATTGAAGCGAATCACGCCGACGCGCCCGTCAACGATCTCGGCGATAATATTCTCGTATGTCATCGATAGGCCTCCTGTTTGGTTGGAGGAAGGAAAGGATTGGATCAATTTTGCGTCGCGGAATACGTAGCACATCAGGCCATATTCTTGCCGCCATCCACGTGCCAGGCCGCGCCCGTCACATAACTGGCGGCATCCGAAGCCAGCCACAGGCAAAGCTGGGCGATCTCGTCCGCCTCGCCCAGGCGGGCCAGGGGGATTTCCGATCGCCAGCGCGCCATTTGCGCCTCATTTTCTCGCAGGTGCTCGGTCATGGGGGTGACGATTACGCCCGGACAGATGGCGTTCACCCGGACGCCGTAACTGGCGAACTCGCGGGCGGCCTCCTTCGTGAACCCGATCTGCCCGGCTTTGCTGGCGGCATAGGCCGAGCGCAGGTACAGCGGTTGGGATTTGCCGGCAATGGAGGCGATGTTGATGATGCCGCCGCCACGACCAGTCATGCGGCGAGCGGCCTGCTGCGTGCACAAAAATGTTCCGGTGAGATTGACATCCAATGTGCGCTGCCAATCGGCCAGGCTATGGTCAAGGATCGAACTCACCGGCTCGACCCCGGCATTGTTGACCAGAACATCCACCTGGCCCCATCGCTGATCGATGGCCGTGAACATGCGCTCGACCGCGGACGGATCAGCCACGTCCGCCACGAATGCCATCACCTCACGGCCTTCGCGTCGCAAAGCCTCTGTCGCTTGCTCGACGGCGGCTTCGTCGATGTCGTTCAGGCAGACCTTCGCACCGGTCGCGGCGAACGCCTGGGCGATAGTCAGCCCGATGCCGCGCGCGGCGCCGGTCACGCAAACAACGGTATCGCTGAAATCATAGTCGGGGATCATGATTGATCAACAATTGGAGACTTGCGGCCAGTTTTCAGGATCATATTCATAAAGCCAGCGCCGTGCTGCTTGCGCCAATACCGCCGCGCCCACGCTGAGCGAGCCTTCGTCGATGTCGAAATTGGGCGTGTGCAAAGGCCGGATGCCCTCCCAGGCCGGATTGCGCACACCCACGCGCATGAACGTGCCCCGGACTTCGCAGCTGAACCAGGAGAAATCCTCACCGCCGGTCGTCTTCGGCGCTTCGTGCACATGCTCCGCGCCCAGCACCTGCCCGCCCACGCGCGCCAGGAATCCGGTGAGCTGGCCGTCGTTGATCACGGGCGGGTTGCCGCGAATGAAATGCAGCCGATAATCCCCGCCCAACTGGCGGGCGATGCCGGCGCAATTGGTCAATTCCTGCTCCAGCGCATCGCGAATGGCAGGCTCGAAGCTGCGTAACGTGCCCACCAGGTTCACCCGGTCGCAGATCACATTTTCACGTGTGCCGCCATTGATGACGCCGAAAGTGACGACGCCCTCTTTCACCGCCGGGATGCGCCGCGAGATCACGGTTTGGGCGGCATTGATCACCTGTGCGGCCAGGACGATGGCATCAACACCCTGATAAGCGTAAGCGCCATGCGCGGCCTGTCCCAGGATTTCGAGTTCGAACCGATCGGCGGAGGCCATCATGGGGCCGGGGCGCAGGGCAACATTGCCGACATTGAGGCTGGGATCGACGTGCACACCGATAATGGCGTCGATGCCTTCACCAACGCCCTCTTCCATCATCAGTTTGGCCCCGCTGCGGCCATCATCGCCGATGTATTCTTCGCTGGGCTGAAAAATGAGTTTGACCCGCCCGTTCAGTTCCGTTTCATGGCGTTTCAATATCTCGGCCGCGCCCAAGAGCATAGTGGTGTGGGCGTCGTGGCCGCAGGCATGCATCAGGCCGGGCCGCTGCGAGGCGAAGGATAGGCCGGTGGTTTCGTGGATGGGCAGAGCGTCCATGTCGGCGCGCAGGGCGATGGTAGGGCCAGCGCCATTGCCAACCCAGCCGATCACGCCGGTACGAGCGACTTCGGTTTCATAGGGGATATCCAGTTCGTGCAGCTTATGCGCAACCAGGGCGGCGGTACGATGTTCTTCGAAGGCCAATTCCGGCCATTGATGGATCTGGCGGCGCGTGCGTATGAGTTCGGGAGCGATGGCCTGAGCGTGAGAGAGGAAATTGGTTGGGGTCATTGTGGTTCTTATCGGTTCGATGATCAACTGTGATATCCCATGATTTGGGACTAAAGATTCAGAAGCGAGAATAGTTTTCGACGATACTCGTGCGATGTAAGGACTTCTTCAATAGTCATCCAGTGGTTGACAACAGATTGGTTTGCATTCAAATCTCGTTCAGCTTGCGCTGTCAGCGATGGCTCCTGAATGATGACCAAAGTGACTGCGTCGCTATTGAGGTCTTTGATACGACGCAGACTTTTTATTGCTGCGCCGATTCTTTCAAGCACGGCGGCAGTATCAATGCCGCCTTTTATTTCTACAGCAGCGAGTGGAATGCCCTGGCTGAAAATGCCGATATCAGGTTCATCGGAGAATACAACGACGCGATCATCCGGCAGAAAGATACGTCGCTCGTCGTCTGGCTGAATGCCGCCAAGATGTTGCTCGCGAAGACGCTTCAGCAGCAAACCACGCAAAATAGCTTCCGCCTTAGCTCCTTTCGTATTCTGCCATGATCCCTGGGCTTGCGAGCCAGCGGCCATGCCGCGCCACAAATCGAATTCTCGTTCGTCGAGTGTTTCATCGGCTTTGATCAACGCACTAATGATGGCGTTGAAATGACGGGCAAGCGCTAGAGCGATTTCGTCATCAGGAAAAGCGCCTTCCTCGAATTGCTTGGTAGATAATCGCACTCGGTTCATCGATTTTTGTGAGACCATCGCTAACATTCGGTAATACCCAACGGCACGCCGGATGGTTTTTAGTACGATGGGATGAGAAAATACGACAACCGGTTTGATGCCCCGATGGATAAGTCTATTCCAAGCGTTCTCTGAGATATTCAATTCACCAAGCATCCAGGTCAATTCTTCGCCATGCAACGAGTCAATTGCATCAGAGACCTCAATCAAGCCCCACTCATGCACTTTTTGATGAAAGAATTCACTCTTGGAAAGCTGATCGACCGACCAGACTCGTTTTTGTTCCCGATAATCCATGGTTACGCTTCAGTCTTACGGTTTTTGCCAGATGGTGATGCTTTTGCGTAGTTCCTCGCGACCATAGCGTCCCATTTGTTGGCTACTATTACCCTTTCGCTGCGGCAACACATAAATTTTTCGAGGTATGAATCCCAAACTCTCCGCCAAACTTGTACTCAAAGTATCAACCGGGATGATCTCGCCTGCATAACGCACATTATCATTGACAAAAACAACCTTCGCTCCATGGCGACACACTCGGTAAAGCTCAGCAAATATGAAGGCCAACTCGATAAAGTATTGATCGATCATTGATAATACGCCTCGATTGTTGATCTCACCCAGCCGATCTCGTTCCCGCAACGCTGCATTGATCTCGGACAGAGCGGCGTTGCGGCGCGCAGCCGCTAAAGTTTCTTCGCAGAAGTCCGCTCTTCCCAGCGACCGATAAGTTCCATATAGCATCTCTTCCTTCGATCGATTTTCGACCGTACAGGACAGCAAATTCTGCCGTAGATCAAAAATGCCGTCTTCCACACCCAAGAACGCTAGTTCCAGAGCGTATGTGCGGGTGTAATCATAGCGGTTGGCATAAGGCGGTGAGGTAATCACACCATCAATTTGGTCCGAGTCGAGTGTTGGCAGCACGTAAAGAGCGTTTCCAAACAGTAATTCTTGCCGACTTTCTAGCGGGGGGTCTGTTTGCAAGCGAGTAACATCGTATATGACCTTTCCAAAGGATTCCAAAAGCGCTTGCTTGACAGTCGGTAATTTACCTTTGTGAATGCCCCGCACCGGTTTTTTGCCGTGCTCGATACGTTTGGCGTTATTGGCCTGCATCTTTCCAGCACGACGATCCCAACGCAGATATTGACCATCCTTACGTGTGTAACTTATCTCTTCCAAAATGCTCATGATCAGCATCTTAAGAAGAGTATGCGCTAACTCACTAATTTCCAACATCTCGAACCAACGCACATAACGCATCAATTCGGCTTCGGCTTCTATGGGAAATGCCGTTTCGGTGATGGCGAGGTGGGGAAAAGCATCCCTGGTGGGAGGCGGATCGGTAGTTTCGATGAGATCGCGGAGCATGCGCAGTTCACTTAGATCATAATCAAAAACTGCCGATTTTCCCCGCCAGGCCAGATGGCAATGAGGCAATAGCTCGACGCCCAGGGCATGAATCCCAAGCATTTTCGCAGTCAACAAGGTCGTGCACGAACCGGCAAATGGATCGAGTATGGTGTCGCCTGCGCGAATTCCCAGTTCGGAGATGAGCAATTCAACCAGCGCCGCCGAAAAACCCTCGCGATACTTCACCCAACTGTGCAAAGTTTCTGTTTTATTCGCCTGGAAACTGACCAGCCTACGATTGAATTTATCTGTTTCCTCGAATAGCCCGGCATAACGCGCGTCAAGCGCCTGACGCGCACCATCCTCACAAACACCTGAATGTGAGAATGTCCGTCTCGCTAGGTGTTCGTAGTTATCAGTCAGTTGGGGAAGTAACGACAGTTGTTGCATGAATTGGCTATTATCTTCGCCTCAATTCTCTGCCATTGCGACCAGAATCAATCTCATAGAAATCAGGACAGAGATGTTCGGACGAAAGAGACGATGACTGATGTTTATGATACCTCAATCCAACAACCCGGCGCTGGCCTCCACCACCGGCAGATTCTCGTCAGCGAAGCGGCCCTGGAAACGGCAGATCGATTCTTCTAACGCAGTGATGGGGAACAGGTCGAGCAGGCGCAAAGCCGCGGCGGTGACGATCAGCGAGCGGTTGGTGCGAGTGATGCGCACGCCTCCCTCGCGCGGTCGCAGCACAACCACCCGGGCTTTGGTTTGCAAGCTCTCGAACTCGGGCGTGGTGATGACGACATCGTCAGGCGTCATCCGGGCCAGATGATGCCGCACTTTGCCCAGGCCATCCTGCGAGAGCAATACCAGAGCGTCGGGTTTGGCGATGCCGGTGTAGCGAATCTCTTCAGGGCTGAAGACGATCTCGCTGATGCTGTGACCCGATTTCACCGTGGTGGGATAATCGTCGCTCTGCGTCGCCCACAGGCCGGAAAGCACGCCCGCATATCCCACCGCCTTGGCGGCTGAACGCACTTTGGCGCCGGCGGAACCGGCGATGATCAGATGGAATTTACGGTCGAGATTGGCTGAGAATTGGGGTTCGATCCCGCGGATGGGCAGCGCCGGTTTTCCGGCCACGAATCCTGCCTGTTTGTGCAGATTACGGGCGTATTCCTGCACCTCACGACGCTGAATCAACCCGGCCTGCATACCCAACCCATCCAACATGCCCATCATCTCCTTGCGACCAAAATCATTGTTGACCACAAAATAGGCTGTGCATAGTTCCCAAATATCGAGCAGGCTGAAACCGTCGTAACTGATGGCCTCGGCCATGCGGTCGGGCAGGTCCTTGTCGAAAGAAGTGCCGCGATAGACATAGCCCGCCCCGTTCACCGCCACCGACGCACACACGTCCAGCGGGCCTTCCAGGTTTCCGGTACGGGTCGAGGCCGTGACGTAGCCCGCGGGCGTGGTGACGGAATGCTCGCCGCCGGTCATGCCGAAGTTGAAATTATTGAAGACCAGCACGGTGACGCCGACATTGCGGCGGGCGGCGTTGATGATGTGCGTGCCGCCGATGCCGGTGCCGCCGTCGCCCATAAGGACGATCACCTTCAAGTCGGGGTTCGCCAGCTTGATGCCGGTGGCATAGGCCACGCTGCGCCCGTGCAGGCCGTGAAAGGCGTTGGTGGTGAAATACTGGTCGCTCAGCCCCACGCAGCCGATATCGCTGACCAGCACCACCTGGCGCGGGTCAAGTTGCAGCTTGGTCAGGGCGGCGTCGAGATGGTTGAGGATGAACGTGTGCCCACAGCCCGGACAAAAGGGGTCGGGGCGTTCGTTTTTGTAGGACTCGATGGGTTGGAGGAGAAGTGTATGTGCTTGAGTCATGGTTGGTATTCTGGATATTGGGTATTGAGGGTCGGCGAATACCAACTACCTAATATCCAATAGCTCCGATGAATTGCTCCGGCGTGATCATCTCGCCATCGACGCGGTTGATTCCGATGATTTCCGGCGGGGCCAGGCGATTGAGGGCGGCGTGGCGGTAAAGCAGGCGCTCGATCTCGCGCAAGTATTGGCTGTGATTGAGTTCGGCCACGACCACGCGGCTGTGCCCCTCGGCGGCTTGCAGGATCATCGTTTCGGGCAGGGGCCAGAGGGTGTGCAGGGTGAGGGCGCTGGCCGGTCGCCCCACCAGCCGGCTGCGGTCCGCCGCCTCGCGCATGGCCCTGGCCGTAGTGCCATAGCTGATGAACAGCGTCTCCGCTTCGGGATGAATGTCCATCAGCCCAAATCCCAACTCATCCCGGCGATTCTCTATCTTCAGCCGCAGGTGCTCATTCAACCGCCCGACCTTGACGGGGTCTTTGGTCAAGAAGCCGTGCTCGTCGTGGCTAGAAGTGGTGAAGCGTGTGATGTGCGGCCCGCCGTAGGGGCTGGTGGGGGGGATGGCATCGATCGGATCGAAGGCATAGGGCAGATAAGTTTCTTCCGGGCGCAGGCGCGCGTCGGTCAGGCCGGTGACAGCGTTGACACGCGGGCTGTCGCCATTGCTGGCGGCCAAAGCCGGGACCAGCGGGCGCTCGCCCACGACGACATCCGCGTAATCTTCGATGTCCACCGTCGCCATCGACATGATCAATTCTTTGTCGGGCATGAGGAAGACGACCGTGCGCAGTCGTTCGGCCAGATCGAACGCCACCTGTGTCAATGTATAACATTCGGCTACCGAGCTAGGGGCCAGGGCGATGATCGGATAGCCGCCGCTGGTTCCCCAGCGCACAAATTGCACATCGCCCTGGGCCACGGTCGTCGCCCCGCCTGTGGCCGGACCCATGCGCATCACATCCACGATCACCAGGGGCGTTTCACCCATGATCGCCAGGCCGATATTCTCGGAATAGAGGGAAATGCCGGGGCCGGAGGTGGCGGTCAGGGGGCGTCGCCCTGCCATGGCAGCGCCGATGCACATGCTGATTGCGCCGATCTCGTCCTCAGCCTGGATGCCCACGCCGCCGACTTTGGGCAATTCGTTGAGCATATGTAAAAGGATGGGCGTGGCCGGGCTGATCGGATACCCCGCGAAGAAGTCACATCCGGCGCGTAAAGCGCCACGGGCGATGGCGGTGGCGCCATCTACAAATTCACGAGCCATTGTCGTTGCTGCTCCGTTGTCAGCGTCAGGTCATTTCGACCCGAAAACGCGTAATGATGATTAGGATCATACCGCAATCCCCACGTTCCTGGCTAGAATGTAGACACCGATCTTGTTGGTTTTTCACCTGTTTTTCATGCTGGCGATGGTCGGCATGATCACGTTGAGCAGGTGCCACTTCACGTAAGGATACAAATCTATGGACGCGCAAAATTCAGTCACCATCAAATTGTCGGACGAGGAACAGGAAATGGTTGACCTTTTACAGCAGGATATGGGTTTGGACGATCGCGAGGCCGTTATGCAGTTGTTGGTGCGCCAGGCTGTGCAGCGCGTGGCGATCACCTGCCCAACATGCGGGCACTACGCCAAGCTGACCGAGGCGGATCACGCTGAATGCCGGTCGTGCCTCTCGGTCATCACTCTGACCGAGGGTATCTGGGAGGCGAGGGGTTAGGCGGGCGACGCTCGTTTACGCCTCGGCCATCAACTCCTCGAACACTTCCTCTTCGCCCAGCGGCTCGCCGCTAAGGCTTTTGATCAGGACGATCAGCGTCACGGCGATCCAGAAGATGGACCAGATGCCGGTGAGCATACCCATAATGCCGAGCATTGTTTCGTTATTGGCCGGGGTATAGCTGACCCCATCCTCGCCGACGCGAATGTAGCCGCGTGGGGTAGCCCGGCCACCGGCGCCGCCACCCCCGCCGCTGTTGGTATTGTTGTCCCCGCCGAAGCCGTAGCCAAACCCGTACATGAGTTGCGCCACCGGGATGATCGTATTGGCGCCTTCGCTGGTTGGCTCCCCAAATACACTCTTGACATCGATGTGATTGAGCATATCGGCAATGGGTTCAAGGGTTTTATTGGCAATTGTCTCCATGGTTTTGGTCTCCATTGAATTGAGATTTCGATTGGTTTTTGAGATTGCAAGTCAGGTGTTGTTCGTTAGCGACCACGCGAAAGTCGACCTGCCAGGGCGATAATCAGCAGACAAATGACCGCTAACGAAATAGCGCCTGCGACCATGCCGAGCATGGCTTTACGCTCGTCGTCGACGATCTCCAGCACGGTTTCGGTGCCGTCACGATTACGCACGACCACTTCGGTGGGGACGATGTTCACCATCGCTCCGCCGCCTATTCCATCCGGCGATTCCCAACTGCGCCCGCTCAGCCTGGCAAAAAGTTGAATTTCTTGATCGCCGAAATGCTGCGGCTCACCGACCAGTTGTCGCTCGAATTTGGGTTGGGACATAGGATTCATTCAATTTACCTCCTTGGCTGATCAAAGCAGCCTATAAAACCAGTTCCGCCATCATGCGCACGGCGGCCATGTCGAAGGTGGAGACATTGAGCGTGCGCACCGGGCTATCTTGCCACAGGGTCAGCCGCTCGGCAATCCGCTCTTTTGGCCCGACCAGGGCGATGTCGTCCACCAGAGCATTAGGCACAGCGGCCATGGCCGCGCCTTTGTCACCGGCCAGAAAGGCATCCAGGATGCGATCCGCCGCTTCCTCGTAGCCAAAGCGACAGGCCAGATTATAGTAGAAATTCTTGTCGCGAGCGCCCATGCCGCCCACGTACAGAGCCACGAAAGGCTTGACCTGATTGAAGCACATTTCCAGGTTATCGCCCATCACGACCGGCACGGTGGCGGCGATGTCGAAATCGATCAGGCTCTTCCCGCCCGCCTTGCTGAACCCGGCCTCGATCTGCGCCTGGTAGGTTTCGGCATAATGGCGGGGCGAGAAGAAAATCGGCAGCCAGCCATCGGCGATCTCGGCGGTCAGTTCCACATTCTTGGGGCCGATGGCGGCCAGATAGATCGGCAGATCGGCGCGGCCATGCAGGATACTCTTCAGCGGCTTGCCCAGACCGGTGGCGTCCTCACCCTGGTAAGGAATCTGGTAATGGTCGCCCTGGAATTCCAGCAGGCCTTCCCGCCGGAAAATCTCGCGCACGATCGCCACATACTCGCGGGTGCGGCCCAGCGGCTTGCCATAGGGCTGCCCATGCCAGCCTTCCACCACCTGCGGGCCGGATAATCCCAATCCCAGCAGCATACGCCCGTCCGAAAGTTGGTCGAGGGTCATGGCGGTCATGGCGGCGTTGGCGGGGGTACGGGCGGGCATCTGCAAAATGGCCGAGCCGAGATGGATGGTCTTCGTCAGCGCGCCCAGCCAGGCCAGAGGCGTGACAGCATCCGAGCCATACGATTCGGCGGTCCACACTGCCCAATACCCCAGGCGCTCAGCTTCCAACACCATGTCGGTGGGCAGTTGCATGGTGCGACCAGAATAGCCGAGGTTGAGGCCGAGGCGGAGAGCAGTCATGAGAAAGGCTCCAGGGAAGTGGGAGGCAGGTATTGGGTATTCGCTATTGGATATTTTTCGCAGTCGCTTTCTGCACCGTTCAATTCCCAATATCCGATACCAAATACTTGTTAATCTGCACCAGCCGACCTCCCCGACTTCAACCCGGTTGTCAGCTTGTTCTCGACTTCACGGCGGACGTGCGGGGTCAGGGTGGTGCGGTTGGCGTGAAGATAGGCGACGACTCGATCGAGATTGGTTTTGGTCATCTCGCGCAATACCCACGATACGGCTTTCGTTATCATTGGGTCGCGCTCCTGTTTGACCCGGTCGATCATCGCCAGAGTTTGGTCGGGGATGGCGGTCTTCGGGTGGCGGTTGAGAGGGGCGGCAGCGACAAGGGCCAGACGGCGGCTCCACAAATCTTTGTCAACGATGAGCAGGTTGAGGTAGCCCAGACGCAATTCTGGCTCAAGCGCAATCCACGGTCCGAACACCTTGGTGCCTAACTCATCGCACACGATCCAGTTATCGATGTCGCGCCGCCAGTGGTCGAAGTCCGGCCAATCAAGCAATTGCGGCCACCGACGCTTTAATCCTTCCAGCAGGAATAGTGAAATCATGCGCTCATCGCGCGAGTTTGCCGACCACAGACCCTCGACGACGGCCCGAAGATCGGGAACGGGCGCATGTTTATGCGCGGCCAGCCAGTTGCGGGCGATGGCGCGCATGTCGGGCGTGCGGGCGCCGTAGACATGTTGGGCGGTGGGGCCAACCCGGCTGGAGCCAGCCTGATATTCGGGGTCAGCGCAAGCGATGATCTGGCTCCGGATCGATGCCAATTCCGCCGAGATGTCGAGGGCGCTCATCCCGGTGCGCCTTCGCTTTGCTTCAAGCCTTCACTCAGTCGCGTCAGTAACGTGCGCAACTCGTCCTGTTCGGCGGCGTCGAGGATCGCCCAGGGCGTGAAGAAGAGGCGATCGGTCTCGTCCTCCACCTGCTGGCGAAATTCCCGCCCGGCCTCGGTGACCCGAATTTCCTCTTCCTCTCCCTCGATATAACCGCGTTCACAAAGCACGTCCAGGGCATTGCGATACACTTGCCGCGGCTGCGCGCGGCGCACGAGTTGCTTGTGCAGCCCAGCCAGCGTGTGGTCGTCCGCCCGCCACAAATAGGTCAGGGACTCAAGGGCGGGGCCGGTGAGTCCGGTGGGTTGCCAGGCAGCCAGATGGCAGTCATCCCGAAACGCCGCCAGACAGGAGATGGCCTGTTCGGTGAAGGGGAAGGGGGGGTGCGGTTCCGGCATCAGAGTGTAGCTATGTCGCAGTCGCCAGCGCTCGGCGGGCTCAGGCGCATCCAGGCTGGCCTGCACCAGGCCATTGAGCAAGCCGCCTAAACGTTCACTCTGCGGCTCAGGCAGAGGATCGAACGCAACCATCACCATACGCAGATCATCCACAAATTCCTGCGTTTCCGCCTGGCCTTTGGCGGTCAGATGGTAGGCGCCATCGCGCTCCTCGATATAGTCTCTCGCCTGCGCAGCCTGCAAATGCGATATGTGGCGAGAGGCGCTGCTGTAGGGCGAACGCAGACTCAAGAGCTCATCTGTTATGGGTTCAGGCTCGATGGCGAGCATACGCACAAGCAAGAACCAGGTCGACCGATCCAAGCCGGTTTCGGTTTTATAGTGTTGGATGGTGGCGTCAAGAAAAGGGCCAAGCTGCTCGACCGCCTCTCGCGCCGCCCGCCAGATCTCACATTGTTTGGCGTAGGTTTGCATGACAGAACCTCCAGCGTCGAAGGTAGGCTACGAATTGACCAACGCAATTCCATTATATGCGATCTCTCAGCCGCCGTCACCCTTATTGACGCGGCGCGGCGCAGTTCGCCCTCACCCCTGGCCCCTCTCTCAGGCCGGCAGAGGGGAAAGTGATCCTCAGGCGTTGCGGGAAAGTATAGCCATGCGATGGGATTGCAATCTCAGTTCGCTGCCGTCGAGGCCGCCAAAAACGCCCTCGATGCGAAACCCTGTCTCAGCGAACATGCGCACCAATTCTCGAACGGTATAGAGACGCAGGCTGGTGAAGTAACGATGGCGGGTTTCGTCCGGATCGATGATCGTCACCTGGTCTTCGATCCGGCTGCCGATCAGGTCGAACCGACGTTCGTGCAAGACCAGACGACCATCCTCATGCTCGTCGATCTCGCTGGGCATAAGCCGCGTCAGCAGATTATCGCGGTGCATCAGTTCCATCAAAAACAACCCGCCCGGTTTCAGCGCCTGTCGGAACGCCTGCAAAGCCCGCATATCTTCCGTCTCATCATCGAAGTAGCCGAATGCGGAAAAGATATTGATGGCGGCGTCGAATTCGTTTTGAAAAGGGATCTGGCGCATGTCGCCGTGCACCCACCGCACTTCCACGCCCGCACGTCTGGCATCCGCCCGGGCTTTTTTCAGAAAGACTTCGCTCAGGTCCTGGCCGGTCACCCGATACCCCGCTTGGGCCAGGCCGATGCTATGGCGGCCATGTCCGCATGGCAGGTCGAGGATAGCGCTGCCGGGCGGCAAATCCAGCAGGTTGACGATGCCATTCAGTTCCTGCTCGGTGCGGTCGGCGGTGAGGATTGAGGCATAATTGCGCAGGTAATCGTCGCCGAAAAAGCTGTGATACCAGGGCGCATCGCTCATGGGGTTTTGCTCGTTGGCACGGTCGGCCGGGTCATGTCGAAGATGTCGTTGATCCGCACATAGCTTGGGCCGGAGAGACGCCCGATCGGGCGCAACGCCGCCAGGTCGATCTTGTCGTCGCCGATCAGCACATCGTCGTGAATGTGGATGTGGACGATGCGGCCGATGACAAGATGTCCGCCCAGTTCCCCATCGGTCAACGGCACGATCTGGTAAACGCGACATTCAAAATGGATGGGGCTTTCGGCCACGCGCGGGGGCCGCACCGCCACCGATGCTGCTGCGGTCAGCCCGGCCGCCTGAAACTCGTCCACGTCCGCGGGGAATTCAGCCGAAGTGGCGTTCATGGCCTCGGCCAGCTTTTCGGTAACGATATTGACGACGAATTCGCCGGTCGCTTGCACATTGGCCAGCGTATCCTTGGGGCTGCCGCGCCGCAATTGGGCGGAGAACATCAGGCAGGGCGGATCGGCGCTGACCGCGTTGAAATAAGAATAGGGGGCGAGATTGGGCACGCCGCGCTCGTCGACAGTCGAAATCCAGCCAATCGGTCGGGGCACGATCGAGCCGAGCAGGAGCTTGTGGATGGATTTAGGAGCCAGTGTCTGTGCCGGGCATTCCATCGCCATTACTCCAAAGGCAGAGCGGTGGTCGATTTGACCTCGGTCAAAACCAGGCTGGTGTAAACGCGGGCGACGCCGGGCGTGGGCGTGAGCCGGTCGACCAAAAACTGCTCGAGGTCCTCACGGTTACGCACGGCCACCTTTAGCAGATAATCGGCGTCGCCGGTAACGAAATAACATTCCAACACTTCCGGCATCTTTTGCACGGCCGCGCGGAAAGTCTGCACCTGATCGATGTGATGTTTCTCCAGGCTGACGCGCACGAAACAAAGCATGTTGTATCCCACCTGTTCTCGATCCAACAGGGCGACATACCGATCGACGATGCCTTCCTGTTCCAGACGCCTGATGCGAGCATGGGTGGCCGGCGCGGAAAGGTTGATGGCCCGCGCCAGATCGGCGTTACTGATACGGCCATTTTCCTGCAACAATTCCAGGATCATGCGATCCAGATCGTCCAGCTTAGGCGTCGCCGCTATATCTGCCATCCTGGCTACCTCCGGTGAAAAAGCGAATCCGTCAAACTGCTGTTATTTTACCATAGGTCGTCCTCTCACTATCGGTTGCAAGAGGCTGCTAGAATCGCTAGACTTCCCAGGTTGAGGCCCGTCAACTCCATTTCTGAACTCGTGAGGCAACATGCAGAAAATCGTCACCAATCTCTGGTTCGATGGCCGTGTCGAAGAGGCGCTGGACTTTTATTTCTCGATTTTCAAGAATTCAAAACTGAACTCCGTCAGCCGTTATGGCGATGCCGGCCCCGGCCCCAAAGGCGAAATCCTGGTCGCCAATTTCGAGCTGGAGGGACAGGAATTCACGATCATCAATGGAGGGCCGGGTTTCCCGCACAGCCCGGCAATGTCGTTATTGGTGAATTGCCAGGATCAGGCTGAGATCGATTACCTGTGGGAGAGACTATCGGACGGTGGTGAGACAAGCCAGTGCGGATGGCTGATCGATCCTTTTGGCGTGCAGTGGCAGATTGTGCCCGCCGACCTGGAAAGGTTGATGCAGAGTGAGAACAGCGACGCCACAGAAAGAGTGATGGAAGCGCTGCTCAAGATGACGAAGTTGGATATCGCTGAACTGGAAAAAGCCTACAACGACGAGTAAGCACCGCTCAGCTTCAGAGGAGAAAGGATTGTGCAAGAAAATCGAAACCGGAATAGACTGCTTTGGATCTCTGTCGGATTTCAACGAATTTCGGTACTCTTACTTCTTGTCTTTCTCACCACCGGTTTTT
Source organism: Caldilineales bacterium (assembly GCA_024102915.1). Classification (GTDB taxonomy): domain Bacteria; phylum Chloroflexota; class Anaerolineae; order J102; family J102; genus JAGFJG01. Next base: position 40,520 of record JAGFJG010000044.1, on the reverse strand, counting down.
TATCGGCAGCCCAGAGCGCGGGCGCCCCTTTAGAATCCTCGCTCAATGTTCATTGGGTGGGGACATTGGATACGATCTGGCCTCGCTCCGAGCCATTCGTCCTCACTGAAGATGTCGCGTTTATCCAGGCTATCGACCCCGCTACCGAACGAATCATCGGTGTCGCTGTCGTGGATATCTCCAGGCCGGACGCGCCCGTCCACACAGCGACCATTCCAGATACATTCCTGGAAAAATTATACACGGATGGCAACCGCCTATTTGGCGAGACGAAAGTTGGAACCAACAAATTCGAGACCCATGTTTACAACATCCAGGGTGCATCCCGCCCGGCTTTCGTCGGATCCTCGATTCCCGGCCAGGTAATCTACAGCGACAGTCAGTACGCCGTACTGCTGCGCCAGGGAAGTCTCAAAACTATCGATCTGACCAACCCTGACAATGGGGTTTTTCCCGAAGTGGGTGGCTACTCAGGCGCAGACGCTTTGCTCAATGTGACGACTTCGGGTGTGTTAGCCTATGCGGGCATCAACAATGGAATAAAAATCCTCAGCCTGGGCACGCCGACCAGCCCAGCCGAGTTGGGAGCGTTGCATTTTAATGCGCCTCGCGGAGCTGTGCAGCAGATCGCAGTCTTCGGGTCTTATGCTTACGTGAAAACAGCCGGGGGGTTGATTATCGTGGATGTCACTGACCCCGGTTCACCCACCGAAATGCAGCCAGCGCCAATTCCCGGCTTTACGGGGAATCTGCAAATCGCAGGCAGCCTGCTATACACTGCCAATAGCGATGGGCTGCATGTGTACAGCCTTGCCGCCCCCCTTTCACCGGTGGAGGCGGGTTACTTCCGCGAGGAAACCGGCGGGCAATGGATGCAAATCCAGGCAGCCGGCACGACGGTATATGCAGCCGTGCGCTATAACGTTTTTCCGGGAGAGGCGGAATTGAGGTCGTTGCGCTTTACCGATGCTCCATCCCTCAATTTACAGGCGGAAGGGCCAAATGTCACCGTCAATGGAATACCTCTGGCTCCGGGCTCGGCCCAAACGCTGGGCGAAGGCGACGTTATCGAAATATCAGGGGATGAAGGTCAGGCTAGTTTGCAACTTCGCTGCACTGATGTTTTGGATTTCCTGAATTTCCTGATGTGGATGGTGCCCGATAATCCCCCTGGCGGCTCTTTCCCGACCTTGAATCTGGTTTTGCTGGCAGCTGCCGTTGTCCGGGCGTGTTCATCGTCAGCCCTGGCTGCGACACCGGAGATATCGCTTACACTTGCTTTGGAAGAGGGCGGCTTGGGCGTGGTAATCAGAGAACCCACTCTACAGATGACGGTGATGTCGCCCGAAGTCGCTATCAACTCCCTGGGAGTCACGCATTTCCACACCACCCGGTCCAACCAGGGACAAACCACAACCGTCATTTCCCGATTTGGGAACATTACGGTGACCCCACAGAATACAGATTTCGACCCGTTCGACCTGCACAGCGGCGAGAAAGTAGAGGTCTCACTAACCGCTGTCGGACCCGTTACGAAAATCCCAAACTGGCTGATGTATTTCCCACTGACGCTCGAAGGAGCAGCGAATCGAGAGGTAAATATCGCTGAGAGTTCTTGACTGTCGAGTAGCCGCTTTCGGCCTCGTCCCTAGAATTCCCCAATATCCCCATACCGCAGGCGCTCGATGCCCAGGAAACCGATGGTGGTGGTCAGCATCAGGATCACACTGAGGGCGAGGGCCTGGCCGTAGTTGGCGGCGCCGGGCTGGCCGAGCAAGCGATAGATGGCGACCGGCAGGGTGGGGAATTGCGGGCGGCTGATCAAGAGGGTCGCGCCGAACTCGCCCATGCTGATGGTGAAGGCGAAAATCACGCCGACCAGCAGGGCAGGGGCGATGATGGGCAGATCGACATGGCGGATCACGCGCCATGGCTGCGCCCCCATGACGCCAGCCGCCTCACGCAAACGAGGATTGAAACCGCGCAGCACGGGCAGCAACGCCCGCAACACGAAAGGGAAGGCGATGAGCGTATGGGCGATGGGGATGATCAGCAGGCTGGTGCGCAGGTTCAGCGGCGGCTCGTCCAGGGCGATGATGATGCCGAAGCCCAGCGTGACGGCGCTGGCCCCCAACGGCAGCATGAAAATCGGGTCGAGCACCGCGGTCAGGCGTGAGTTGGCACTCTTCTTTCCGGCCAGCAGATAGGCGGCGCTGACCCCCACCATCAGTGAAAACAGAACCGTGGCTGCGGCAAACATCAAGGAATTACGGGCGGCGATGATCGGCGTCACGAAAAATACCGAATCGCGGCGATTGACGAACAGATTTTGATAGTTCATCAGCCCGGTTTCGCCGCCGACGCTGAGCGAACGGAAGATCAGGGCCGCCAACGGGGCAAGGAAAAACAGGGCCAGAAAAGTCAGGGTGCCGTAGACGAATGCCCGCTCGACCAGCGTGCGCGGGCGACGCTGGCTGTACTCGCCCGGCCGCAGATCCAACGGCACGGTCACGCGGGCCTGCAAACGCGTGTAGACCACCATCAACGCCAGGGTGAAGGCGAGCTGGATCAGGGCCAGCACCGCGGCCAGGGGCAGGTTGAACAGGCGCACAGCCGTGTTGTAAATCTCGACTTCCAGCGTGGAAAACCCCGGCCCGCCCAGGATCAGGATCACGCCGAACGATGTAAAGTTGAAGAGGAAGACCAGCACCCCGGCGGCGGTGATGGCGGGCATCAGCAGCGGTGTGGTGACATGCCGGAAGCGCTGCCAGGGACTCGCTCCCAGGGTGGCCGCCGCCGCTCCCAAACGCGGGTCGAGGTGCGCCCAGAATCCGCCCACCAAACGGATCACCACCGACGTGTTGTAAAAGGTGTGGGCGATCAGGATGATCCAGATCGTGCGCTGCAAGTCGATGGGACCAACGGCCAGGCGCAAAGCAGCCAGGATTTCGTTGACCAGCCCGCGCGGGCCGATCAGGGCGCTGAAGGACACAGCCACCACCACCACGGGCATGACAAATGGCAGCGTGGTGAGGGCGCGCATCAATGTCTTGCCGGGGAACCGATAGCGGGCGAAGATGAAGGCCGCGGGCAGGCCCAGGATGAACGCGCCCATCGTGCTCAGCGCCGCCTGCCAGATGGTGAACCAGAGCACTTCCAGATAATAGGTCTTTTCCCACAACGGTCGCAGCGCTTCTCCGGCAAACCGCCCTTCCGGGAAGAGACTGACCTGGAAGATCGCTGCCAGCGGATAAAAGAAAAAGAGGGCGAGGAAACCGAGGGGGATGAGGGCGAGGATCAGGCGGGGGGTTGAGGAAATGAGGGTTCGCATCGGATTATTTGACGGCAATGGCGGTCGCCCGCAGGATATCACCCCGGCCCAGAGCGGCGGTCGTGATCCCGGCCAGCCAGCCAGCCCCCTGCACCGGCCACGACCAGCGCAGATCATCGCCCCAGCGATAGCCGATTGCCCCGGCCAGACCGTGCGGGTTGGGAGGATACGAGAGGTCGGTCACTCCGAATCCGGCGGCAGCCAGGGCGCGGCGCAGGCTGCGCGGCGTAAAATGCACGCGATGCCGCGGCGCATCCAAATGAAACCAATAGCGTCCCGCCAGCAAAGCCGTGGCGCTATTCCAGTTCGGCGATTCCACGATCAGCAGGCCGCCAGGGCGCAGAGCCGAACGCACATGCTGCAACGCCGCCACCGGGTCATCGATGTGTTCGAGTACATGCCAGAAGGTGATCACATCATAGGTCGATTCCGGCAGATCAATGTCGAGAATGTCGCCGGTTTGTACGCGCAAACCTGCCTGCCTTGCCAGTTCGGCGGCTCCGGCATCGGGTTCGATCCCATCCACCTGCCAGCCCAGCCGCATCATGCTGGCGCCGTACGCCCCGCTGCCGCAGCCCACATCCAGCAAACGGCCGGGCGGCGGCGGCGGCGGTTGCCAGCTCCATGCCCGAACCGTGGCCAGCGGTCTCGTGACCCAACCCGGCCAGCCTCGCCCGCCAGGCTGAGGGTAGCCCATGCTGCCCAAAACCGCCGCCGCTAAAGATGCGCGTACGCCGGTTGCCGCCCGGCTTTCCCGATGATAACAGGCATAATCGGCGGGATAGGCGGCGGCGCGGTTCGTCTCGTCCCAGGGCGGCTGCGTGATGCCCAATCCGCAGCGCCGGCATTGCCAGATTTCATGCTGGCCCGGCTGCCGGAAATGCAGGTCGGATGCGAACAGTTTCAAGCGCGTATCATCAGTCTGGCAGATGGGACAGGTGGGAGGCATCACGGAACGGGCGGGCGCTCCCCGTAATATTGATAGTAATTCACCTCGATGCCGCCGTTGAAGAGCTTGCGCACCCGGTCGGGCCAGGCGCGTTTGAAATAGTCGGGGAACTTTTTGTCGGCGGTGAGGATGTAGATCGACCAGCCGGTTTTCTTGCGAAAGGTTTTGTGCAGAGAGATGTAGATCTGGTTCATCTCCTGAAAGTCGCCGAGTTTGATGCCATAGGGCGGGTTGGAGATGACGATCCCGTACTGCTGATCGATCCACAGGTCTTTGACATCCTTCTGGGCGAACTCGATGTCGTCGCCGACGCCAGCCAGCCGGGCATTCGAGTGGGCGATCTCGATCACGGATTCGTCGATGTCGTAGCCGTAAATTTGCAGGACGCTGTCCTGGTCGATGGCGGCGCGGGCATCGGCACGGGCGTCGTGCCACAGCCGGGCAGGAATCACCGGCCAGGATTCGGCGGCGAATTCGCGATTGAGGCCGGGCGCGATGTTGCGCCCGATCAGCGCCGCCTCGATCAGGATCGTGCCGGAACCGCACATCGGGTCGATCAGCAACCGATCTTTGTCCCAGAAACTCAATTGCACCAACGCCGCCGCCAATGTCTCGCGCAGCGGCGCTTCCCCCGCCTGCTGGCGGTATCCCCGGCGGTGCAGCCCGGAGCCGGAAGTGTCGATGGTGAGGGTGGCGACATCACGCAGCATGGAAATCTGGATGGCGTACTCAGGGCCGGATTCCGGCAGATAGTCGGTGGCATAGGCCTGGCGCAGCCGCTCCACCACTGCTTTCTTCACGATCGATTGGCAGGCGCGAAAGCTGCCCAGCGTCGATTTAACCGCCTTGCCCGCAACCGGGAATGCGCCCTCGCGAGGAATCCAATCCTCCCACGGTAAAGCCCTGGTTTGCTCGAACAATTCGTCAAAAGTAAGGGCGGGGAATTCCCCCATTTTGATGAGCACCCGGTCGGCGCTGCGCAGCCACAGGTTGGCGCGAGGGATATCGGCCAGCGTGGCATCGAACTCGACCTTCCCCTCCGAAACCCGCACATCCTCAAATCCGAGCGCCTGAACTTCGCGCTTGACCACGGCTTCCAGACCGAAAGTCATGATGGCGATGAGGGTGACGTCGTTCATAGGGCCAGCATACCACAAAAGAGGCCCGGACGATGACGCCCAGGCCTCTGTGAACAGCGGATTTTGGCGATTACTTCTCGAACTTGTCCGGAGTTTGCAGCAATGCCTGCACTTCAGGCGAATTGACGTTCTCAGGCGTAATCAACACGGGAGCCAATTCAACGCTCTTTTTCTCCAATGGCTTGCCGTTGATGAAAGCGTCAATCGCCGCTACGCCCTCATACCCCATGCGATAGGGGTCTTGGGCGATAATGGCCTGGATGGTGCCATCGTCGAACAGGGGCAGAATCTCGGGGCTGGGGTCAAAGGTGATGATGACCAGGTCTTTGTCCACGCCCTTGGCGATCGCAGCCTGGGCGATGCCGCCAGCGATCGGCGCCGCAGCCGAGAAGAATCCGACCAGGTCGGGGTTGGCGGTTAGCAGGTCGGTGGCGATATCCAGCGACTTCGCGGCATCGGCATCCGTCCACTTGGTTTCCAGCACGGCCATATCGGGATATTGGGCAATAGCATCGGCAAAACCAACGCTGCGTCCTGCGCTGACCGATCCGGCCTGGATACCGAGGTTGGCGACGAGACCTTTCTCGCCCAGCAATCTCGCCATCTCCTCACCGGCCATCCAACCGCCCGCATATTGGTCGGTAATGATGCTGGCCAGAGGCGCGTCGCCGTTGATGCCCGAATCCGCCATGGCGACCGGCACACCGGCGGCCATCGCTTCCTCAACAGGGGCGATCAGGGCTTCAGAATCGAGGGCTGCTAACAAGATGCCGGCCGGTTTTTTCTTGGTGATGTTGCGCACCAGATCGACCTGGGCGGCGATATCAGCCTCGGTGGCGGGGCCAATATAATCGACGGTGTAGCCGAGTTCTTTGGCTTTATCCTGCGCCCCTTTCACCAAAAACAGGTAGAAGGTGGCTGATGTCGATTTGGGGATGAAGACGATCTCGCCCTTGCTCTCAGGCTCGGCGGCAGGTTCCTCAGCGGCGGGCGCTTCGGCAGCGGGTGCGACAGGAGCGGGCGGCGGCGCACATGCAGCCAACAGTGCGAAGACAATCACGATGATCAGGCTCAGAATGAGTTTCTTAGACATTGGATTCTCCTAAGGATCGAATCGAATTTGGTTTGAATTGAAACGAGTCGTTGGGTGTCGAGCCGTTAGATCGGAAATTTGATGCAATAGCTACCCTCCTTGCTGCCGCCGTCGGCGGTACTGATCGATGGCGATAGCGGCGATGATGATGGCCCCGTTCACAACATATTGCCAGAAGGCGTTTACGCCCAGGATATTCAAGCCGTTGCGCAGCGTGGTCATGATGATGGCCCCAATCAGGGTGGCAATGATGCTGCCCTCGCCGCCGAACAGGCTGGTGCCGCCGATGACGACCGCACCGATGGCCAACAACTCATAACCGTTGCCGCCCGCAGGTTGGATGATACCCAGGCGGCCGGACTCGATGATGGATGCCAGACCGGCCAGCAGACCGCCAATGATATAAACGCCGATGATCACTCGCACGACCTTGATGCCTGATAAACGCGCCGCCTCTGCGTTGCTGCCTATGGCATAGATAAAACGCCCGAAGCGGGAACGATTGGCAATGATATAGCCCACCGCGAAAACGGCGATCATGATCACGGTGGGGACAGGGATGATGTCGAACAATCTGCCCTGACCGATGAATTTATATGCGTCGGGCAAACCGTAAATAGGGATGCCATTCGATAGAATCAAAGCCAGACCGCGCGCCACCCCCATCATGCCCAGGGTGGCGATGAAAGGCGGGACCCAGAGTTTGGTGATGAGGACGCCATTCGTCAACCCCAGCAGCGCACCGAACCCCACCGTTGACGCCAGCGCCAAAGGCAGGCTGCCCGTGGCATCCAAGACGAGTCCACCCACCACCGCCGAGGCGGCGAACACAGCGCCCACCGATAGATCGATGCCCGCCGAAATGATGATGAACGTCTCACCCGCGGCGATAATGGCGATCACAGCTGTCTGCAGGGTAATCTCGAGGAGATTGTCGCGCGTAAAGAAATAGGGTGAAAGGAGGCCCAAAATCAACCACATCCCCGCCAGAATGATGAGCATAGAAAACCCCTGATTGCGCGACAGGCCGCGCAATCCCGATGTGAATCCTGAATTCCCGCCGCCGCCCGGCGCGCCCATGCTAAACGCTCTTTTTCCCGATGCCTGGTCGTTTTCCGCTTTTTTCATGGGATTTGTGATCACTCCGCTGCTTTATTAGCCTGAAGGCTATATCGTAAGATTCGTTGTTTGGTCGTTTGCTTGGGGTCGAGTTCGGCCACGATACGCCTGCCCGCCATAACCAGAATGCGATCAGTTACATCCAGTACCTCTGTCATATCGCTGGAAATAAAGATTACGCCACGCTCGTCATTTTCGGCCACGAAATCTCTGATCAAGTCGTAGATATCCTTGCGAGCGCCCACGTCGATGCCAATGGTCGGCTCATCGAGGATCAGCAGGTTGCATTTGGCCGACAGCCACTTGCCAAACACGACTTTTTGTTTGTTGCCGCCGCTCAAATACTGCACCTGTTGCGACATCCCCGTCGTCTTCACATCCATTGATCGGATCGATTCCAGCACTGTGCGTTTTTCAGCCGCCGTATCGAAAAAGAACCCTCTCAATTTCGACATGAGCGCCAGCGAAATATTGTCCTTCACGCTTAGGTTCAGGCAAAGACCGTCCGCATCCCTGTCTTCGGGCAGAAAACCGAGACCCAGCGCCACTGCTTTTTGAGGTGAATCGATGCGCACCTCGCGCTCGTCGAGAAAAGTCGCGCCCCCGGTCAGCTTGTCCACGCCAAAAATCGCTTGCGCTAACTCCGTCTTCCCCGACCCAACCAGCCCGGTAATCCCCAATATCTCTTTCTTACGCAACGAAAAACTGATCGGCGATGCGATTTGCTCGCTTTGCAATCCCTCCACTCGAAAGAGATTCTGATCGATAGCCAGGGACTCCACCCCCTGGCTCTGGGCTAATTCCTTGCCGATCATCAGCCGCACGATCTCGTCGACCTCAGCGCCATCCGAGGGCAGGGTGGCTATTTTCTCACCGTCCCGCAAGATCGTTATACGATCACCCACCTGCTTCAATTCTTCCAGTTTGTGCGAAATATAGATGATGCCAATGCCGCGCGACTTGATCTCAGCAATCGCCTCAAACAGGATCTCCGTCTCATTCCGGCTGAGTGATGCCGTCGGTTCATCCAAGATGAGCACTTTGGCATTCTTGGAGAGTGCAATCGCTATCTCCAGCATTTGCTTCTGCGACACGGGCAGATGCCGAACTTGCGTTTTTGGATCGATATCGTAATGGATGCGAGCCAGAGCCTCATCCGCGTGGGCGTAAACTTCCTTCCAGCGGACGGCCCCTCCTTCGCGCGTGAACATAGGCATAGCCAGATTTTCAGCCACGCTGAGATGCGGAATCAGGTGGAAATGCTGGTAGACGGTGGCGATGCCGATGTCCTCCGCCGCCCTGGGATTGAAGCCCTGTAGGTCGACTGCCTGCCCATCCAATGCGAGCGTCCCGGCATCAGCCGTATACGCTCCCGAGAGGATTTTCATCAGCGTGGACTTGCCAGCCCCGTTCTCGCCCAGAAGTACGTGGACTTCGCCATAGTGCAGATCAAAATCGATTCCCTTGAGAACCGGCACGCCGAAAAAGGCTTTTGTGATGCCTTCCATGCGTAACAAAATTTGTTCAGTCAATATAAGCGCTCCTGTCGGTATCTTTTCAACTATTTCAACTTATCAAGCAAAATCAAAGATTGATGATTAATGATTAAATCGCATGTTATGCAAACAAATCAATCATTAATATTCAATCTCCGACTAAAGGTGCAGTGGAACCACGAACTTTCAAATCAATACCCAATGTCTGCCGGCGTGTGGGTAATTCTGGGTCATGCATTCGTTCTAACAACAGGGTGGCGGCAGCGACCCCCATGTCGTAACAAGGCTGGGCGATGGTAGTCAGGGGCGGATTGGTAAAAGACGTGAGAAGGACATCGTCGAAACCGATCACCGACAGATCGGCGGGAACGAGGCGTCCCATTTCGACGGCCGCACAAATAGCGCCGACCGCCATATAATCATTGCAAGCAAAAACGGCCGTGGGCGCGTCTCTCAAAGCCAGCAGATGCTGAATCGCATCATAACCGCTGGCAAAGCTGAAATCTCCTGGGACAATCAATGCTTCATCAGGCGGAATGTCGGCATCGTGCAACGCCCGGCGGTAGCCATCCACACGCTCGGCGCTTAACGAAAAAGCATTGTGACCGGTGATGCAGGCGATGCACTTGTGGCCGAGTTCGAGGAGATGGCGCGTGGCCAACCAGCCGCCGCGCGCATTGTCGGCCAGCACCGTATCCACCGCTACCCCCGCCACCTCCCGGTCGACCACCACCACAGGGACCCGTCGTTGTTGTAAGGAAAGGATCTGGTTCGTGCTTGCGCCCACAGCCATGAAGAGAATGCCATCGACCTGCTTCTCGATCAGTACGCCGATGTAGTGCTCTTCCTTTTCCAGATCGGCATTCGAGATGCAGAGAATCAGGCTGTAGCCATAGGCAAAGCTAGTAGCTTCAACGCCACGCACAACCTCTGCGAAAAACGGATTGGAATTGTCGGGGATGATGATGCCGATGGTCTGTGATTTGCCACTACGCAAGCTGCGCGCCAGGCGATTCGGCTGATACTCCAATTCGCTCATCGCCGCCAAAATCCGCGCTCGCAGTTCATCACTGACGGCACGGGTCTCATTAATCACATGGGAAACGGATGTCACGGAAACGCCTGCACGCTCCGCTACATCTCGCATCGTTGCCATGACTCACCTTGGTAATACGCAGTAGCAATCGTTTGCGCAATCGTTTGCAAAAGTATTATATGTTACAAATGATTCGTTTATCGTGAGCATAATTCCAATTTCATCACCTGTTATGTGCGTGACATTTATTAGACAGCCTCTCTTATTTCTATGACACGATCTCCTCTTGTCTGTGCCCTTCACATTTCTTAAACCACTCGCCCAGCCCGACCGGTTATAATAAGCTCCCACACACAAACTGGAAGGAGAACCTATGACACACTTACGAAACAACCTGATTTTGCTTGTCTTCTCACTGGCGTTACTGGCAGTTCTGGCTGCGTGCACCAGCGCTGCGACGCCCGTACCGATTGTGGAAGTCGCCACGGCGGCTCCGACGGTTGCACCCGCAGACACGCCAGCGCCCGAACCCACTTTGCCACCACAACCGACCGCGCAACTTAACCCCACGGATACGCCCGAACCAACTGTCACATCCATACCGGTGGCGACACCGGAACCCACGTCGGCGCCGACATTGGGCGAACGGCTGCTTGCTGAGTTTCCCGGTGAACCTCAGGCGCAGGGCGAGGTCATCCTTGTGACCGGGCGCGTGCTCGATGCCAACGGCGAGCCTGTCGCCAATGCTGCGGTGGAGTTCTGGCAGACCGATGCCAACGGCGTCTATGATCATCCGGGCGATGCCAGCACCGGCAGTCGGGATCAGACTTTCCAGTTTTATGGTACATCAATAACCGATGCGGACGGCCGGTACGCTTTCCGAACGATCTCGCCTGGCTATTACGAGCCCCGGCCCAAGCATATCCACGTCAAGGTCAAGCTCGACGGCAGGGAAGTGCTGACGACGCAGTTCTATTTCGAGGAAGATCGGGATGGGCTGGCCGGTGAGGGTTTGTTCCGGCAGGCGGGGGATCAGGGCGAATTGCTGATCCTGAAGGCGGCTGAAAACGTCGCAGCGAATGGCGGGAACATGCGGGTGTTGACCAATGATCTCGTCATCGATACGGGCATCGGCGCTGGCTCTCTGACGCTCACGCCCGCGCAGGGCGAAGGGCCGTACTATCCGGTGGTGAATGTGGCAGATTATGACAACGATCTCGTGATTCGCTGACGTGTCCGCCTGTTTTCAAATCTACACATTTCCTTAACCTTGCGGCAACACGAAAGGCGCATACTCTTGTCTTGTGGGCTCGGTCAGAGCGCGAAAGATTGGTCAATCACCGGCGCCGCTTTCACTCCCGAACCGTCCTCCGAATTCATTCAACCATCCGACCGGCATCGCTGATCCCGACGAATCCGGCCTCATTACTCAGACAAAAGAGATACTTTTCGTGAAACGCACACACTTTCTCCCAACCTTTGCAATCCTTCTCCTCACTGTCGCCCTGGCCGCCTGCAGCGGCGCCGTCTCGGCCAACCAGAGCGCTGCTCCCACAGCCGCCCCCGTCTCCAAAATCACCCAGACCACAGACACGAACGCCAGCCAACAGCCAGCCGCAGAACCGGTTTCAATGCCGGAGGCCATCGCCAACACCAAACTGAATCTCAACACCGCCAGCGGCGACGAATACCTTTCCGCCATCCCCGACTTCCCCAACCGCATGGTGCGTGAATTCCTCGAATATCGTCCCTACGCCAGCATCCAGCAATTCCGCAGCGAGATTGGCAAATACGTAGGCGATGCGCAGGTCGCCGCCTGGGAACAATACGTCTACGTGCCGGTGCAGGTCGATCAATCGGATGCGGAAACGCTCAAGCAAATCCCCGGCGTCGATGACGCCATCGCCGCCGATCTGATGGCCGGGCGTCCTTATGGCTCGAACGAAGCCTTCCTGACTGTCCTGGCCGCACGCGTGCCCAACGCTGATCTGGCGGTCGCGGCCAGTTATCTCAGCGCCAACTGACGCCATTCAGCATAGTATCGGACAGACCTGCCGGCAGGCCATTCCGGCAGGTCTTCTTTTGAGCAGCGCATCTCATGGACGAAAAGACTACACTCAATCGCATACGCCAGTTCCTTCTGATCATGGCGGCCGCCGTCTTCATTGTCACCCCCATCGAACTGATTTTCAGCGAGCACTTCGACAGCCTGCCGCAGTACATCCCCTTCGTCCTCTGCGCGTTGGGCCTGGTGGCCGTCGCTCTGGTGTGGCTGCGGCCGGTCCGCAGCAGGCTATTGGGATTGCGCGTCATCATGGCCGTGATCGTCTTCGGCAGCCTGTTCGGCGGCTGGGAACACCTGGAAAGCAATCTGGAATTCGCTCAAGAAATCAAGCCAGCCGCGAGCATGGCAACTGTATTCATCGATGCCCTGTTCGGAGCCGCCCCGCTGCTGGCTCCCGGCATCCTGGCCTTTGGCGCTTTGCTGGCCATCGCCGCCACCTATAACCATGTGGCCCTACGCAAAACCAATGAGGCGGTGCAGAAAACAAGTCCATCCGCCCAGACGGCATAAAACTGCTGCGTCCATGACGGCCCTCATCCCTCGCCCCCTTTTCCCTGGCCGGGAGAAGGGGTGCATTCCGGCCACTCGTGTTTTGTAAGCCTTTCCGATTTCCGCCAACAATGCTAGGATGGTAATAGCAACCACAATCTGAGGTCATCGTTGTGCTGGCCTCCGATTTCATTCGTACAAAGGAGCCGAAAATGAACAAACAGACATTGATCGATCACCTGAACGAAGACCTGGCCGGTGAACTGGGGGCCATCATTCAATACATCACCTATGCGGCCAAGGCGACCGGCCCCTACCGTCCGCAGCTCTCCGCCTTCTTCCTGACCGAAGTGGCCGACGAGCAACTCCATGCCCAATACCTGGCCAACAAGATCGTGGCACTGGGCGGCGAACCGGCCACCCAACCCCGTCCCGTGCCGCCCGCCAGGACCAACCGCGAGATGCTGGAAGCGGTGTTGGCCGCGGAATTGCAGGCGGGCAAGGATTACACGAAGCGCGCCGAGGAAGCCGAAGCCTACGGCGACAAGGGCCTGGTCGTGCAGTTGGAAGACATGGTGCGCGACGAGAGCGGCCATTCGGAGGAAACCGAGCGCATGTTGCGCGACTGGCCGCTCTAAGCTTCAAACCATCCCATCAAATAAAACCGGCGCTGAGGCCGCCATGTGGCAGTCGAGCGCCGGTTTTTTGTTGTTGATAAGGTGACTGTCACTTCGATAGTGACAATCACCGCTGCAAATTCTCAGATGTCAAACTATCGATCAACTCGCCATTGCGGTTGTAAAAACTATAATTCACGCAGCTATCGTCGGCGGTGACCAGCATCGCCCCATAATCCTGGTTGTAGCGCACCTGGCTGCCGGCGGCGGGTAGGCCGAAGCGGTAGATGGGGTTGACCACGCCCGCCCGGCCGCCCAGCCCATTCACGAAATAGGGGATGCCGTCGTGCTGCAAGCGCTCGTAGAAATGGTGGTGTCCGGCGAAAACGGCATCCGCGCCCCAGGCTGTGAAGGGCCATGCCACTTCCTCGTCATTGTCGCGGGTGAGTGAGGAAGCGTAGGGCGGATGGTGCATGAACACCAGTTGCCAGGGCGAAGTCGATTCCGCCAGTCGGCTTTGCAGCCAGGCAGCCTGCACCGAATCGACCGTGCGGCCATCCGGCTCGTGCGGGTCGCTATCAAGGATGAAGAGATGGACGGGGCCGCGCACGAGATCGTAATAGCGCTCGTTGCCGGGCAGGGTGAAGTAATCCAGGTAGGGTTGCAGGGTCGGGTCTCGCCAGTCGTGATTGCCCAGGGCGGGGAAGAAGCGATTCTCGACAGCGCCAGGGCCGTAGTCGCCCTGGTAGGGATAAATGTATGACTGGTAATACCGGCCGATGTTGTCGTCGATGGTATCGGCGCCACCGTTGGGATAATTGTTGTCCCCCACCGTCACGATAAAATCGACCTGCCAGCTATCGACCAATTCCGCCACGCCTGCCTCCGCCGGCCCGGCATCGCCAAAATCCCCAATCACGGCGAACCGCACACCACCCTGGCAATCGTAAGGACTGGCGGTGATAGGCGCGTCAATGGCATACACGTTGAGGCCGAAATGCCGCCACAGATACCAGCCGATCAACAGCGCTATGACTATGATTGTGACGAGAATGAGATTCCTGCGATTCATATCGGGATATAGTTGAAAGTTGAAGGTTTCAGGTTGAAGCCGCCTGACACATGACACATGACACGTGACACATGAAACCCTTCACCCCAATCTTAGCATTTTTCCAACATGTTCTTCATATTTTCTAAACCATCGCTTCATCGTCCTCCTCTATACTCAGTTCATAGCTACGACATGTCGGCACATTCACCAACCTCAGTTTGAAGTTCAAAGTTTCAGATTCAAAGTTGGACACCGACCCGATCTCGGGCGGACAACTCGGAACTCGACACTTGGAACTCCGAACTCAGGTGAACTTCTCAACTTCAGGAGACACGTCTATGAAACTGACTAAGAAATGGATTGGCGGGCTGGCCGCCACCGCAGCCGTACTGGCCTTCGCCGCAGTTGGAGCCATCGCCGCTCCCCAAATTGCATCCGCACACGGCGGGCCGGGCGGCATGGGCGGACGCGGCGGCTTTGGCATCGCCGGCCCCCAGGCAGCAGACGATGATTATCTGGCCGAAGCCCTGGGCATCACCAGTGAAGAATTGCAGGCCGCCCACCAACAGGCTGCCGAAGCAGCCATCGACCAGGCCGTCGCCGATGGCCTGATCACCCAGGCGCAGGCCGACGCCCTGAAAGAGCGCCAGGGTGCGTTCGGGCTGATGGGCAAGGGCCTGCACCTCAGGTTCTTTGGAAGCGACACCATCGACATGAAAGCCCTTTTGGCTGATGCTTTGAACATCTCGGTTGACGAACTGCAAGCTGCACAGACCGAAGCTAAGGACGCAGCCGTGGCCGCCGCTGTCGAAGCCGGCCGCATCACCCAGGAACAGGCCGACCAGATGAAGGCCATGCAGAATCTGCAAGAGTACCTGCAAGAGCAGGGCTTACAAGATAACGTGCGCTCGCTGTACAGCGATGCGATCCAGGGCGCTGTCGATGCTGGCGTCATCACCCAGGAACAGGCGGATCAACTCTTGAGCAATACCGGTCGCGGCTTTGGCGGCATGCGCGGATTCGGTCGCATGCCTGGTTTCGGAGGGATGCGCGGCCATGGATTCGGCCCTCAGGTCACCCCGCCCAATAACAACACAACAACTACACCCTCTTCCTTCTCCAGCTTCTAATCTCGCCAGGATGAGTGCGGGTCGATAGCCGCCTTCGCACTCATTCGCCTCCTCCTCCGTCGCCTGGCGTCGCATGATCACTGTGGCGCCAGGCGCTGCCGTCACTCAACCCACCCCCATTCACCCACCACACACGCCATGACACAAACCAAACGAACATCCCCCCGTGCGATCCTCGCCGCCCTCATCCTCGCCTTCGTCCTCCCCCTCACTGCCTGCACTGTCGGCGTACCAAAGGATACGGAACCTCTCGTTGAGGTAAAACCTGTGGCGGCGACGGTCGATACCGACGCCATTATCGATCAGGTTTTGGTGCGACTGGCCCAGGCAACGCCCGCGGCAGCCAGCAGCGAACTCGGCATCGATGTCAACGCCATCATCGATCAGGTAGTGGCCCGGATTGAGGCTCAGAACGAACAGCGGGACTCGACATTGCAGGTGGGGTTCGGTGAAACGGTCGGGGATGCGCAGGTCGATGTCGAACTGGAACAGAGGCTGATCGATCTGTATCGCCGCACCAATCCCGCGGTCGTTTACATCATCGTGCCGCCGGTGGGCAGCGGCAGCGGCTTTGTGTTCGACGATGAAGGCCACATCGTCACCAACAATCATGTCGTGGATGGCGGGCAGAGTTACGAGGTCGTTTTCGCTAATGGCGAGCGCCGCTCAGCGCGCTTGACCGGCAGAGACATCGATAGTGATCTGGCCGTTCTGCAGGTTCAGGACCTGCCTGCCGAGATCACGCCGTTGCCCCTGGCCGCGCCCGGCGATGTGCAGGTGGGGCAGTTTGTGATCGCCATCGGCAATCCTTTTGGCGAACAGGGCTCGATGTCATTGGGCATTGTCAGCGGGCTTGACCGCAGCCTGCGTTCCCGGCGTAGTCAGCTCGCCCGTTCCTATTCCCTTCCCCAGGTCATCCAGACCGACGCCCCGATCAACCCTGGCAATTCTGGCGGGCCATTGTTGAATCTGGATGGCGAAGTCGTCGGCGTGAATTCAGCGATTGCTACCGACACCGGCACGAATTCCGGTGTGGGTTTTTCGATTCCGGCTGCGGCTGTGGCGCGGATTGCGCCCAGTCTCATTTCCGAGGGCGGATACGTCTATCCTCACATGGGCGTGAGCTTTGTCGACGAGATTTCGTTGGCGGACGCGCAAGCCTATGATCTCCCCCAAATCCAGGGCGCTTATGTTGTAGGCATCACGCCGGGCGGACCAGCCGATGTGGCCGGCCTGCGTGCAGCGGACCCGAACACCGGTCGCGGGGGAGATCTCGTCATCGAGATCGACGGGCAGGCTATCAACAGCTTCTCCGACTTGAACAGTTATCTGTTATTGAATGCGTCAGTTGGACAGACTATTCACATTAAATCGCTTCGTAATGGTAAACTGGTTGAGTTAGAATTGACACTGGGAGAGCGTCCGTAGAAGATAGCGCATCTGAACGACTTGACCTTCTCGATCAATTTCAGGGATTTCAAACGTTCCCTGCCCTTGAATCCAAAAACAGCCGCGTTTCAAAGACCCACCGGAGTTGAATACCTATGACCGCCAGAAACATCATCATCATCGTCGCCGTCGTTGCCATAATAGCTGTTGGCCTTATCCTGTTCTCAGTTTTCAGGACGCCGGACGATGCCAGCGCCCCCATCGAAGCCGTGCCCATTTCGCAGGAAGCAACGCCGGTTTCGGAGACACGTAGCGAGGACGCCGTAGCCGTCGCCACGGAAGCGCCCGCCGCCGCTCCCGCTGAAGCCGAGGAAGAGCCCAAGACGGCCCCGGTGAACGAAGATGGCTTCCCCCAGATTGAATCGCCGCTACAGGCCCCTGGCGCAGCCGAATCGCCGCTGGCAACCCCATCCGCTGGGGAATCCCCCCTGCCGACGCCCGCCGCCGAAGAAGCGGCCCCGGCCCCAGAAGCGGAAAAATCCCCCGAATCGTCGAGCGAATCGACCGGGGCTGCGGCTTCCGCCGGCCCCATCCTCTTCACCATCGTCCCCGAAGAATCCGAAGCACGCTTCCGAATCCAGGAAGTATTACGCGGGTCAGATAATGAAGTGGTCGGGATCACCAATCAAGCAGCCGCCGAGATTTCTCTGGACCCTGCCAATCCCGCCGCTTCGCAGATCGGCGTGGTTCGAGTCAACGCCCGCACGCTGACCACAGACAACAATTTCCGCAACAACGCCATCAAGAATCGGATTTTGCTCACCAACGATTTCGAGTTCGTCGAGTTCAACCCCACCGCAATTCAGGGCATGCCCGACAACGTCACCGTGGGCGAACCGTTCAGTTTCCAGGTTGTGGGCGATCTGACCGTGACCGATGAAACCCACGAGGTCGTTTTCGACGTGACGGTGACGCCGGTCTCCGCCGAACGCATCGAAGGACTGGCTACAGTCACCATCGCCTGGCGCGATTTCGGCCTGACTATCCCCGATGCGCCTGCCGTGGACACGGTGGCGGATGATGTCACCCTGGAATTACAGTTCGTGGCCGTGCCCAAGTCATCCTGATGGGATGATCAGGGTCGCTTCGAGCGGATTCTCGTCTCACAAGTGACAGACAGCAGAGGCCACGGACACGCCGAAATGATCTGATTCGACCTATCGTCCGTGGCCTTTTCTTTGCATGAAGAATGTCACCTATAGGACTGAAAAAGCCCAACCCGAATGACTATGACCACCACCATCTTGATCGTCGACGACGCGCCAAACATCCGCACCCTGATCAGCAGCTATTTGCAGGAGGAAGGCTTCCGCACGATCACTGCCGCCAATGGCCGCCAGGCCCTGGAAACTGCCCAGCGCGAATCGGTCGATCTCATCATCCTCGATTTGATGATGCCGGAGATGGGCGGCTACGAGTTCATCCGCACTTACAGCCCAGAGCGTAGCACGCCCGTCATCATCCTCACCGCCCGATTGGAGGAAGGCGACAAGGTGCTGGGGCTGGAGCTGGGCGCCGATGATTACGTGACCAAGCCGTTCAGCATGCGCGAATTGACAGCGCGGGTGCGGGCGGTGCTGCGGCGGGTGGATAAGGAATCGAGCAACGGCAATTTGCTGCAATCGGGCGACATCCAGTTGTATCGCGATAATCATCTTGTCATGGTGGCCGGGCGCACGGTCGATCTCACGCCGTCGGAATTCGGCCTACTGGAAGCGCTGATGATCAAGCCCGGCCGCGTGTGCTCACGATTGGACTTGCTCGATCATTTGCAGGGCAACTCGTACGAAGGCTACGAACGCACCATCGATGTGCATGTCCGCAACCTGCGCACCAAAATCGAGCCCGACCCCAAGAACCCGATCTATATCGAAACCGTCTACGGTGCGGGTTATCGCTTTTCCCTCGAAAATAACCAGTAGCCAGAAGACAGAATCGATATCACTCCCCCACTGATTACTGTCCACTGCCAACCGCCTCCATGCGTTCCCTGACCGTCAAACTCACCCTGGCTTTCCTCGCCGTCGGCCTGATCGGGGCCTTACTGGTGGCGCTGATCGTCGGCCTGCAAACTCGCTCGGCGTTTGACCGCTTCGTCCTCGATAATTATCAAGCGAACTTCGTGGCGCGCATGGGAGAATATTTTCAGGAGAATGGCAGTTGGGATGACATCGGGGCTATCGTGGTCGCCCGGCCCGGCCCGCGGGCGCGCCCGGAACTAGCGCGGTCGTCCGTCGTGCTGGCCGACGCAGATGGCAGGGTGGTGTACGGGGGCAGGCAATATCAGCCAAACGAGCAGTTGCCCCGATACGCCATGGAGAAAGCCGTGCCCGTCGAGGTGGATGGCGAGACCGTGGGCTGGATCCTGTTTGCCGCCGATCCCTATTCGGCGCCCCCGGCTGATACGCCCGAATCCGCCTTCCTCGAACGATTCCGTCTGGCGGTGGTGTTGAGCGCTTTGGGAGCGACATTGGTCGCCCTTCTATTGGGCATCCTCCTGGCCCGTACCATCTCCCGCCCCGTGCGTGAACTGACAGTCGCCACCCAACGGGTCGCGCAGGGAGAACTGGGCCATGCGGTCGCCGTGCGCTCGCAGGATGAAGTGGGGGAACTGGCGCAGTCCTTCAACCAGATGAGCGCCGATCTCGCCCGCGCCAGCCAACTGCGCCGCCAGATGACCGCCGACATCGCCCATGACCTGCGCACGCCGCTCAGCGTCATCCTGGGCTACACCGAAGCGCTGTCGGACGGCAAGCTGCCGGGGAATCCCGAGATTTTCGAGATCATGCACGATGAGGCTTCGCACCTGAAAATCCTGATCGATGACCTACGCACGCTCTCCCTGGCCGACGCTGGCGAACTCTCGCTGGATCGCCAACCCACGCCGCCGTTGCTCATGCTGGAACGCACAGCCGCCGCCCACGCCGCCGAAGCCGAGTCCAAACAGATTCGCATTCGTGTACAGGCGGCGGACGATGTGCCGTCCGTGGATGTTGATCCCGAACGCATGGCGCAGGTGTTGGGCAATCTGGTCAGCAATGCCCTGCGCTACACCCCCGCCGATGGCGAGATCAGCCTGAGCGCCGACAGCGCGGCGGACGAGGTTCACTTGCAGGTGCGCGATACGGGCCAGGGCATCACGCCTGAGGCGCTGCCCAATATTTTCGAGAGATTCTATCGCGGCAATGCCGCCCGCAATATCCAGGAAGGGGAATCCGGATTGGGGCTGGCGATTGCCAAATCGCTGGTGGAGGCGCACGGGGGCCGGATTTGGGTGGAGAGTAAGTTGGGAGTGGGGACCACGTTCACGATCGCCCTGCCCGGCAGCCCGGCCTGATAATTGGAAATGGCGCAGCGCACTTCCGGCTGGATGGCGCGTCTGCTTGCCCTGGTCGTATTAATTCTATTGCTCGTCGCTTGCCAACAATCGCCGTCAATCCCACAAACGCCGGGCGTCCTCATTACGCCGACCTCGCCGCCAGCCAGCCCTACCCCCACCTTCACGCCCACCCCCAACCCAACGACAACACCCTCGCCCTCGCCCACGGCTACGGTGACGACCAGCCCCACTCCCACGCCATCGCCCGAATCGCCGCACCCGCTTTCCATCGAATTCCTGCGCCAGCAAACCTATCTCGGAGAGGGATTGACCATCGAACGGACTCTCGAACCCGGCGCAAACTACGACCGCTACATCGCCTCCTATCTTTCCGAGGGCAACAAGCTATTCGCATTATTGACGATGCCGCGCGGTGAAAAGCCTGTATCCGGCTGGCCGGTGATCCTATTCAACCACGGCTACATCCCGCCGAAAAAATATCGCACCACCGAACGCTACGAGACTTACGTGGACGCCTTCGCTCGCAACGGCTATATCGTCTTCCGTCCTGATTATCGCGGGCATGGCGATTCGGAGGGTGAACCCGTGAGCGCGTATCTCCATCCCGGCTATGTGATCGACGTGCTCAACGCCACGGCTGCGATGAAGAACTTTGCGGATGCCGACCCCAACCGCATCGGCATGTGGGGACATTCACAGGGCGGGTTTATCACGTTGCGGGCGATGGTGGTGGATGCGGCTATCAGGGCCGGGGTGATCTGGGCGGGCGCGGTGGCTTCGTATCCCGACATGTTGGAGATTTGGACCCAACCACAATACATACAGCCGCATTCGATCCCGCAGGGGCTGGGGCGATGGCGGCAGGAAATGTTCAATGAACACGGGACGCCCGCGGAAAATCCGGGATTCTGGCAAAGCATCTCCGCCAATTCATACCTCACTGATCTGTCGGGGCCGGTGCAAATCCATCATGGCGACCGCGACGCCGACGTCCCGGTCGAGTTCTCGCGCATCCTGGAAACGCAGATTCGGGATGCGGGCGGGACGGTCGAATACTACGAATGGGCGGGGGCGGATCACAACATCTCGCAGAGTTTCAGCGCCGCCATGCAACACACGTTAGACTTTTTCGACCGATATGTGAAGGGAAGCCAACCCTGACCTATGCTATAATCGCAGGCCATGCACCTGCAACGTCTCTCGCTCACGAACTATCGGAATTATGCCCGGCTGGAACTCAATCTACCGCCGGGTTTGAGCATCGTTCAGGGCGAAAACGCCCAGGGCAAGAGCAATCTGTTGGAGGCGATCACCGTGCTGGCGACCAGCCGTTCGCCTCGTTCTGGCAGCGACACCGAGTTAGTGAACTGGCTGGCTCAGGAAAGTGATCTGCCGTTCGCCCGACTCTCGGCGGAATTAAAAAAAGGGGAGAGATTGGAGCGGGTGGATATCACGCTGCTGCCGGCGAAGGGCAATGGCGGGTTCCGTAAGCAGGTGCGGATCAATGGTGCGCCGCGCCGCGCCCTCGACCTGGTCGGCTTGATGCCGGTCGTGCTATTCCGGCCAGAGGATGTAGACCTGGTTTCCGGCTCGCCCAGCGTCCGCCGCCGCTATCTGGACATCGCCCTATGCCAGATGGACCCGCCCTATTGCCGGGCGTTGAACGAGTACAACAAGACGGTTGAGCAGCGCAACGCCCTGTTGCGCAATCTGCAAAACGGGGGCAATGCGGGCGAGCAATTGCGTTTTTGGGACGACAAATTGGCCGAAACAGGCAGCCTGATCATCGCCCAACGATACCGGCTGATCAAGGACCTCGACGCCGAGGCCAGCCTGCGCCATCTCGACCTCAGCGGTGGCTATGAGCGCCTGAAACTGCGCTACGAACCCAGTTTTGATCCCGCTCAGCCCGGCCGGAATTCGGGCGGCGTCACCCGCGCAAATCGGGATGAATCCTTCGCGGTGGCGGCGGTGCGGGCGACATTTCTGGCCTATCTGCTTGCCAATCGTCGCCGCGACCTGGCCGCAGGCATGACGTTGTCCGGGCCGCACCGCGATGATCTCGGTTTCTATCTGGGCGAACATAACCTGCGCAGTTTCGGCTCGCGCGGGCAACAGCGTACAGCCGCCCTGGCCAGCAAAATGGCGGAGGTAGTGGTGATGACGGCCACAGCCGGCGTCGCCCCGCTGCTATTATTGGACGATGTGATGTCGGAACTGGACGCCAAGCGCCGGGCGATGTTGCAGGATGCCCTGACCACTGCCCCGCAAGCCATTGTCACCACCACCGACTGGCATCATTTCAGTCCCGAACTGCTGGCAACGGCCCAGCGGCTGCACGTGCACCAGGGGCGGATGGACGAGGTGATCGAGCCGGAGGTTGGGTAACTCCAGTTTGGGGTTCAAAGTCGCAGGTTCAAAGTTGAATAGCCGCGGGAAATCTCTCACCCGGAATCAATACGGGTTCTCGGAACTCGGAACTCGGAACTCGGAACTCGGAACTCGGAACTCGGAACTCGGAACTCGGAACTCGGAACTCGGAACTCGGAACTCGGAACCGATTCTATTCCGCCGCTTCCGGCATGGCGAAACGATACCCTACCCCGCGCTCGGTGAGGATGTATTGCGGATTGCCGGTATCGATCTCGATTTTGCTGCGCAGGTAGGCGATATACAGCCGCAACAGTTGCACATCGTCCTGATATTCATAACCCCAGACCTTTTGCAGCAAAATCTCCGAGGGCACCACCCAATTGGCGTTTTGGATCAGGTGGTAGAGGAGCCGCCATTCGGTCGGGCGCAGGTTCTTGCGCTCGCCATCCACCAGCACCTCACGGCGGGCGAAATCGATTTGCAGCCGGTCGTCGACTCGCAATTCCTCCTGAGCCGTCGATGACGGCCCGGACACCCGGCGCAACACGGCCTTCACTCTGTCCCCCAATTCCCGTGGGCTGAACGGCTTAGTGAGATAATCATCGGCTCCGGCGGAGAAGGCGATGTGTTTGTCGTCCTCCTCATCCTTGACCGTGAGCATAATCACCGGCACATCCGACACAACCCGGATGCGTTTGAGCGCCTCAAATCCATCCATTTGCGGCATCATCACATCCAGGATGATCAGATCGGGCAGTTGGGTGCGGACTTTGTCAACCGCCTGCAGGCCATTTTCAGCGCTGATCACGCGAAAGCCGTCCAGTTCCAGATTGAACTGCACGAACTTGATCATGCGCGGCTCGTCATCGACCACGAGGATCAGTTTGCCGGCGAAGGGATTGGTGGCGCTCATGGTTCGATTTTAGCGCAGCGAGCGCGGGGCGGCAACCGCAGGCAGGCTCAGTTTTGTGTCAATTGGTTGGGGTGATTCTCGTCGCACCATCCTTGATTTCTGAATCAAGTCAGCTTACTATCCGCACTCGTGCCATTGCCCTGTAATCGATAAGTTCAAGCGGGCAGGCAAGGAGCGTCCATTATGGTCTACTGGTTCTATCTACTCGCTGCCATTGTTCTCGAAGTTGCCGGAACCACCTCGATGAAACTGTCCGATGGCTTTAGCAAATGGCTGCCTACGGTGAGCATGGCCGTTTTTTATATTGCTTCGGTCGGGCTATTAACGCTTTCGCTGAAGAAGATCGATGTCGGCGTCGCCTACGCCATCTGGTCAGGGATCGGCACAGCGCTGATCGTGACGATCGGCGTTTTTCTCTTCCGCGAACAATTCACCGTCGTCAAGGGCATTGGCATTCTGCTGATTTTAGGCGGGGTCGTTATCCTGAATCTGAGCGGAGGCGGGCATTAGGTTGTTGAAGGTTGAAGGTCGAAAGTTGAAGAAGGGGCTGGCGACGACAGAGGTCTACGACAATTTTCATTCCAGTAAACTGGTCGCCACTTCGCCGTCGGTATCGGGGGCGGGGCGCACCTGGATGTAATGTTCGTGGCTCTGTAGGTCATGGAATTGGGGGAGTAACAGCAGGTCGAACATGTTGCCGCCGCCAATCTGGGTGCGATGACAGCGCAGGGCTTCGAAGATGCGCGGCTGCTCGGTCGAGATATCGACCCTGTGGGTGATTTGCCTGTCAATGTCTTTGAAGCTTTCAATCATTTCTTGCGATTCTTCCATTTCGATGCCCATTGAAGCCGCTCGTGTCTGGAAATTGCGGAAGAATTGCAGCGGAATCGCGCCATAAAACAACCGACCGGCATCCTCGACCCCGGCGGCAAACTGGTCGAAAGCGGCGGTGGCGTGCCGGCTGATGGCGATGTGATCAGGGTGGCCGTAAACGCCGTTCGGCTCGAAAGTGACAGTGACGGTCGGGCGCAGCTTCATCATCAAATCGATGAGGCGAGCGACCACCGTCTGAGGTTCGGCCTGGACGAAAGAGGAGGGCCGTTCGTTCTCCGGCGTCCCCGCCATGCCCGAATCGCAATAGCCAAGCATGACCAGATCGGAGACGCCCAATACATCGCAGGCGCAATGCAATTCCTGAGCGCGCACCAGCCCCAGCGTCTCCGGCGTCGCCAGCGTCGGATCACTGATCTCGCCCGCCTCGCCGCCGGTGGCGCAAACCAGCACGACGCGCCAGCCGCGCTCAACCGCCTGGATCATCGTCCCGCTGCTCATCGTTTCGTCGTCGGGATGAGCGAATATCGCCAGTAGTGTGGGTTGATTGCTCATGGCGTTTAGAAGGGATAACCCTGCAAGCCCTGGACGCCTTTCAGGCAGGATATCTCGCCCGCCATGTTGTTTACATGTCCCGTCATCAATGCCGAGAGACACCAATCTACGTTGCGCTTGCCCAGACCCTGGCTGCTCAGATTGATTTCACGTTCCAGATCATCTTCGGTCAGCGCCGCCATATGGGCATCGGCCTCAGCGTAGACCATTTCCACATAAGGCCGCATGGCTGCCAGATCGATGCGGACGCTGCGCGACCATTCCGGGGTGATATTCCAGCGCGGTTCGCTGACGCCGGTGCGCCCGGCCCAGTCGGTGGAAAAATGCGACGCTGTGTTGCGCAATAAGAGATTGAGCACGCCATCGATGCCGCACACGGCATGGGCGTAGAGGGCGGCGAGGGTGTTGGCAGTGCCGGGCGGATTCCAGTGCAGGTGTTCGGGCGAGGTTCCGGCTATGGTCATTTCGAGTAATTCGGTAGCCCATTTGAAGGCCTGGCGTTGGCTTTCGACAGCGTGCATGATTGCGTCTCCTGTGTGTGATGATTAGGAATTGAGTAAAGTCTGAGCCTCAGATCGCGCAAGCAAGGTCGCGCGTAGGTCAGGTTGATTGGTGTGGGCGATGATGAAATCCAGGGCTGCGCGGGCCTGGCGGCGATAATCGTCAGCCTGAATGCGATCAGATTCCATTTCTGACAATCGGTCTAATAGAAGCCAGGTAGGATGGCGCATGCCAATGGATTCGGCGATCTCGACCGCTTCAACCAGCGCCGCGTGCGCCAGCGCTCCTTCGCCGCAGGCTTGCAACGTTTGCGATTGTATGCCCAAAGCCTCAGGAAGGAAATATAGGATCCCGGATTTGTGCAAATGGTCGACGAGTTTTTCAGCCTTGGCGCGGGCATCGGGGGGCCGCCCTTGCGCCAGAGCGATCTCTATTTCCAGAAATCTGACTGACATTTCGATGATGACGAGCGTCTGTATCGTGGCTGTACTCAATGCCTCATCATGCAATCGTATCGCTTCAGCCAGATTGCCATCCTGCAACTGAAAGCGGCCCAACGTTGCCAGGCCCAATGAACGAAACGGCGGGAACAAATCAGAGATTGCTATTGCTTCCTCAACCAGTTGCATGGCAGCGGTGCGATCGCCTAATGCTTCACGCATCAGAGCTTGCTGCACTCGGATGAGTATGGCGGAGGGGTGACGAACCTGATCTGCCAGTGGCAACATGATAGATACACTATCCAGATTTCGATCAATCTCCCCCCAGTTCAAGTAGCCGAAGTTTATAAAAATCTGGGAATTGACCTGTCCCCACTGGTTTCCGATGGCAACACTCATGTTGTAGGCTTCGTCGGCCAGGGAAACGGCCTCATCCCACGCCCCCACCAGCAAGCGATGATAAGCGCTGTTGGCACGGGTTTCAGATAACATGGGCAAGTCATTTAATTCCTGCCACAGCACGGCGGCTCGATCCAGGGCGGTGCGCATCGCCTTCATATTGCCCAAACCTGAATACGCCAGAGAAAGGTCTTGCATGGCATGAGCCTCAAGTTCTCTCAAATTCAGTTCACGAGCCAGAGCGGCGGCTTGTTCACCATAAGAGATGCCAGACGCACCCTCCCCGGAATAGAGATAACTAATGAGATGGCCCCACAACGCACGGGCTTCCGCTTCACGCTCCCCCAAGTCACGGGCCAGGGTCAAAGCACGTTCCGAAAGCGTCTTGGCTCGCTCTGGTGAGTGTACATCAGAGGGTATGGCTACAGCGATGGCCTGGGCTGACAAACTGGCAAGTTCTAATCGTGGGTCCTTTCGCCCCAAAGCCAACGTCTCCAATTCCTCATAAAGCTGGAGCGCTTCGATATATCGATTTTGCAATTCCAAACACCGACCCAGCCGTAAAAAGACATGGCGCAGCGAGTCCGGCGAAGCGTTTGCATCTTTGCGCAATCCTTCGGCGGCCTGTTGGTAATATGATACAGCCTCCGGGATGGCGTACAAACTGAAGGCGGCGTCACCGGCCCGGATTTCGTAAGCCAGGGCGCGGGCGTCCCCGGCCTGGCTGAAATGATGCGCCAGGACAGGATAAAACTCCTCCAGACGCTCGGAGAACAACTGCTCGATGGCCTCGCCCACACGGCGATGAAACTCCCGGCGGCGTTTGCGCAGGATCGTGTTATAGGCAGCTTCTTGCGTCAGCGTATGGCGGAACATGAACTCAACTTCCGGCAGTCGCGACGCTTCCAGGATGAGTTCAGATCGCTGCAATGCCAGCAATTGCTGATCCAATTCCGCCGAAGCCTCGCTGATCTGCGCCAGCACGCGGCGGAAGAAGCGCCGCCCGATCACGGATGCGAGTTGCAAGGTCTGGCGAGTCTCTTCCTCGAGCCGGTCGATGCGGGCGATCAGCAACGCCTGCAGGTTATCCGGCACACTGATCTGGCTCAGATCGAAATCCGCGCGCGCACGCCAGCCCTTATCGCCATCTCGCACCAGCAGACCATGATCGATGAATGCCCGCACCATCTCTTCCACGAAGAATGGATTGCCATCCGATTTGGTGATGATCTCGCGGCGCAGCGCATTGGGCAGGTCGGCCACGGCCAGCAGGTTATCGACCAGAGCGTTGCTGTCGTCGGCGGAAAGGGGGCTGAGGGTGATCTCGGAATAGCGATGTGCGTACTCGACCTCGGCTCTGACCTTGAATTCCCAGGCTGCATCCTTGCGGCGGGGGCGGAAGATGCAGACGAACAGGAGAGGATACGCATCCGTGAGGGCCAGCAGATGCGTCAACAATTCCAGAGAGGCGTTGTCGGCCCATTGCAGATCATCGAAAACGCAGATGAAGGGGCCTTGCTCGGCCCAGGCCTGCCACAATGCCTGCACACACGCAAACAATTCCCGCTTGAAAGCTTCGCCCTCGCTGCCGCCGGTCGCGACCTCGACGCCGCCGACAGCCAGCAGCCGGGCCAGGGTCATCTGGGCGCTGGTTTGCTGATCGGGCGGCAATAAATGCACCACATCGGCCAGACGAGCGCGCACCGTTTCCTGCGAGTCCGTTTCGGCCACGCCGCAGAGATGGCGCAGATGTTGCTGAAATTGCAGGTAGGGAATGGCGGTCTCATAGGAAATGCCCTGACTTTCGCTCCATCGGAGCGGAGCGGCGGTCGCCTCGCCTATTTCCTGCAACCACAACGTTCTCGCCTCGGCCACCAATCGGCTTTTTCCCAGACCGGCCTCGCCGATGATGCACAAAATCTGGCCGCGGCCTTTGCGCACCTCGGCCAGCCGCGCCCGTATCGCCTCCAGTTCACGGGTGCGCCCCACCATTCCGGTTGACAGGCCGCGGATACCGCGTAGTCGACCCTGTTCGGCTTTGCGGCCAAGCACACAATACGCCGGAACCAGCCCTTCTTTGCCCTTGACAACGACGCCACCCAGTTCCTCGATTTCAAATAGGGGCGCGACCAGTTTGTGCGTGTGTTCGGAAATCTGCACGGAGCCTGGCTGGGCAGTCTGCTCCATGCGGGCGGCCATGTTGATGGCGTCGCCCAGGGCGGTGTATTCCATGCGCAAGTCGGAGCCGACTTCGCCAACTACGACCAGCCCGGTGTTGATCCCCACCCGGCAATCGAAATCGATATCCCATCGCGCTTTGACCTGGTCGTGATAGGACTTGATCCCGGCCTGAATCTGTAACCCGGCCAGCACAGCCCGCTGCGGATCATCTTCATGGGCGATGGGCGCGCCGAAAAAGGCGATGATGCCGTCGCCAGTGAGGCGAGCGATAGTGCCTTCGTATTGGTAAACCGGGCGGATCATCCATTCGTACGCGCCATTGATGATCTCCGACCATTCTTCCGGGTCCAGCCGCCCCGCCGTCGCCGTCGAACCGATCACATCGCAAAACAGGATGGTGACATTGCGCCGCTCGCCGACCATCGCCCGCCCGCGCCGGGCCGCTTCCAGCTTTGCCAGCAATTCGGCGGGGATGTAGCGGCTGAGACGCTGATCGTCAAGTTCGTCCGCTGCCGGTTGCGCCGCTCGAGTTTGCTCACTGGCCGAGGTCATGACCAGGCTGGTTGCAGACCACCACCCCATGGCCTGATTGACCAACGGCAGGCCGCAGTTGTCGCAAAAATGGGCGTTTTCGGGCAAAGCAACGCGACAGCGCGGGCAGTTGGCAGTCAGCAAGTTTCCGCAGTTCTTGCAGTAATTGGCCGTGGGGCGATTGTCGGTGTGACAGTGCGGGCAGATCATCATGCAGGTCGGCGAGCGAGAAGTCGGGTGACGATGGCGCTATTCAAGAAAGCATTGCGCATTGCCGCGTCAGTGGTATGGGCGACCATGTAATCAACGACTGCCAAAGCCTGTTCATCGGCGGCGATGGCGGCGGCGCTATTCCCGCGCATCATCTCCATCTCGCCCAGATCCACGAGAACCGGCAACAGATCGGAACGCGCACCCAGTTCGGCGGCGGCATCGCGGGCAGCCAGCAGAGCGCGATATGCTTCATCGCTTTGCCCATTCCGGCGCAAGGCGTGAGAATGCAATTGCAGTGCAGCCGATTTGTGAGGTCGCAGCCCGGTTTCCTCAAAAAGATTGAGCAATTTCCCCAGATATCGCATCGCTGCGCCCACATCTTCTTTGACCAGAGCAACCTCAGCCAGAGCCAAAACCACCGTCGGCGCATGCTGAGGATATTGCAGTTTTTCGGCCTTCCACTCCTCGATGGATTCCATCTGTTCATGCAGCGAAATGGCTGCATCAATATCGCCGTGCCGCAGCAAGAGACTCACTTTGGTGGCATACGGCCAGATGCGCCAGCCCCGCAGCCGTTTCCCGCTCAGTTTAACTGGAATTTCGATTCGTTCCAGGGCGGCATCGAGCATGCCCATGTCGGCGTAAAGGTTCGCCAACGAAATACTGACCCCGACCATCGCCGCCACGAACCCGGCTTCCTCGGCTTGTTCGAGGCAGGTGAGCATCGATGCGATCGCCCGATCAACATCGCCCTGGGCGAAGAGGACTTCACCTTCGCTCCAGCGGCTGTACGATTGCCCCCACAAATTGCCGATCTCCTCGCTGATTCTCCGGGCTTCGACTGAAGCCTCAAGTGAGCGGGCGAACTCGCCGCTCAGATAACGCACAAGCGACTCGCTGGCAAGGTTGTCGGCCAGCATCGGTTTGTCATCAAACGCCTGCCACAGGCTGCGGGCCTCGATCAAGCAATCGAGCGCGCGGCCAAATTCGCCGGAATCCACATATCCGTAAATCGCCAGATCATTGAGCGCAAAAGCCATGTGACGACGCAGGTCATGGGCGCGGGCAATGGCAAGCGAAGCTTCGCCAAAGCCGATGGCATCCTGGGGCGTGCCGGAGAATTTGCTCAGCAACATCAGGTTCCAGAGAATTTCAGCCTCGGCCTCGTAGTCATTCAAAGACCGGGCTATGCCCAATGCGCTCTCCGAAAGCTGGCGCGCCCGCTTGGGATCATGTTCGGCGGTGGGGGTGGAATGCAGGGTGGAACGAGCGACCAGGGCGAACAATTCCAGTTGCGGATCGTGCAGGCGCACTGCCAATTCGCCTGCCTCCTCATAGTTTCGCAAAGCCTCGGCGGGTTGTCCGGCCACCTCCAGCGCCCGCCCCCGGCGGCCATAGAGATGTTTCCATTGCTCCGACGTCATCTGTACCTGCCCGGCCACCTCGATAGCGCGGGCGTAGTGGGCGGCGGCCTCGACATTGGCATAAAGACGAAACGCCACATCCCCGGCCAGGGCAAAGTAGTGCAAAGCCTGGGCCAGATCGTTCGCTTCGTCGAAATGCGCCGCCAATACGGGAGCCAACTCTTCCAGCCGGCCGGGATAGAGGTCGGCCAGGGCCTGGCCCACGCGCCGGTGGTATTCGCGGCGCTGGCGGCGCAGGATGGTGAAATAGGCGGCGTCCTGGATCAGGGCGTGATGGAAGATATATTCGCGTTCAGTCGCCTGCACCGATTCGCGGATCAATTCTTGATTTTGCAGCGTTTGCAAGTGAGCATCGAGATCGGCCGCCGGACCGGCAATCTGGCGAAGGACGCGATAAGCGAATTTTCGGCCAATCACCGAGGCCAATTGCAGGGTCTGGCGCGCCGGTTCGGGCAAGCGATCGATACGCGCCTGCAACAGGGTGTGCAGGCTATCGGGGATGTCGATATCGTCGAGGGAGTCGTTCTCGTACAGGCTGCGGACGCCGTCATCGCCGTTCTCGTCCCCAGCCAGGAAACTGAGCACCACCTCTTCCAGAAAGAGAGGATTGCCCTCGGTTTTTTGCAGGATGCGGGTGCGCAGCCGAACGGACATCGGCGCGTCCACGGCGAATTGATCGACGAGCTGCTCGCTTTCGCCAGAGGTGAGAGGGGTGAGCACGATTTCGTGGTAGTGGTCGGGATAATGTCGGGCGGCTTCGCTGGTCAGCGTCCATCCGGGCGCATCCCGATCGGGCCGCATGGCGCAAATAAGCAGCAAGGCCGCATGGGGGACGAGTTGCAACAAGTGCATCAATAAATCGACCGATGCCGGATCCGACCAGTGCAGGTCATCGATGACAAGGGCCATCGGCGCTTCATCCGCCCAATTGCGGCAC
Organism: Caldilineales bacterium; assembly: GCA_024102915.1. GTDB lineage: Bacteria > Chloroflexota > Anaerolineae > J102 > J102 > JAGFJG01. The sequence goes on along the minus strand of JAGFJG010000044.1, from coordinate 8,915 downwards.
AGTTCCAACATCATATCAAACAGTTGTTTACGAAAAGCCTCGCCCTCGGGCGGTTGATGACCAGGATGCGTCAACCCGAACATCGTCTCGAACAGGTGTGCGGCTCTATCGCGCTCCAACGGCGCAAGGTGATCGAGATAAATACCAATTTTCCGCCGCACCTCGTCCTGGGAATCCCGGTTGTCGATGCCAGCCCCGCGGCGCAGCAACCGTTGGAATTGCGCGTAGGGGATGCCGGTTTCGTATGAGAGGCTGCCGGTTTCGTACCAGCGTTCGGGCGGGCCAAAGCGCTGCCAGGCCCGCTTCGTCTCGTGCAACAAACGGCTCTTACCCAGACCAGCTTCGCCAATCAGGCAGACGATGCCGCCCTCGCCTTGCGCCAGCTTTTGCAGTAACCCCAACAGTAATGCGCTCTCACTGGATCGTCCCACCATCGTCGTATTCAGCCGCCGGGCCTGGCGAGGATGGGTGGGCATTTGTTTGGGGCCGAGCACGCGAAAACTTCGCACCGGCTCTCGCTTGCCGCGAATGTCAATCGCACCCAGGTCTTCGAAATCGAAGCGTGCGGCCACCCAGCGATGGGTCTCTTCCGCAATCTGCACGGAGCCGGGGACGGCGGTTTGTTCCATGCGTGCCGCCACATTCACGGCGTCGCCCATGGCGGTGTATTCGGTTTCCTGTTCCGAACCCATCGCCCCGACAACGACCAACCCGGTATTGATCCCGACCCGCACCTCGAACTCGATGCCCCAACGCTGTTTCACCAACCCAGCGTAGTCGTGGATATCGTGGACGATGGCCAGCCCCGCCAGCACAGCCCGTTGCGGATCATCTTCGTGCGCCACCGGCGCTCCGAAGAAGGCCATAAGCCCATCTCCCTGAAGTCGCACCACCGTGCCCTCGTATTGATAGATTGGCCGGATCATGGGGGCGAACGCGCCGTTCATAATCTCGGCCCATTCTTCGGGATCGAAACGCTCAGCGCTGGCGGTCGAGCCTTTGACATCGCAGAAGAGGATGGTGACGACACGGCGCTCGCCAGACACGCCCGGCGCGGGCATTGGCATACTCAGTGCTGCGACCGGAGTGGACGAAGACTGCGGGAAACCGCAGGCAGAACAGAAGCGGGCGTCGGACGGTGTCGAGTTCCCGCAATTCGGGCAGGGGCGCGGCAGTCCGGCGCCGCAGTTCTGGCAGAAGCGGGCGCTATCTGAGTTTTCGAACGAACACGACGGACAAATCATGGGATAAGCGCAACTTCACGCCGGGCTGCGGTGTCTAAGAATGAGGGAAAGCCCCCCATCGGATTCGTTCTGTTGTCACCCCAGGCCGGACATGAACCGTCAGTTTAGTCGGGATGCAAGGCGCTGACAAGAGAGCTTGCGAGCAGACGTCAAAGAGAAAAAACGCCGTCGCCTTAATTGCCAAGTCTGTACAGCCGCACTAGAATGGCCGTCGTATTTCACGTGCATTTGTCGGGAGGAAAACATGAGCGAATCATTACCGAGGCCCGAACTGGGGCTGACCGCCGCCGAAGCGCAAGCGCAATTCGACGATCTGCAAAAAAAGCTGGCTCCACTCTGGCGCTCGATTCAATCCATCAACCAGGACGAACAAACCATCGTGGTGACGCCCTCGCTGACAGTGGATGCGCCGATTGGCGGGTCGTTGTTGAAAGCGTATGAAGAGCGATTTCTATTTCTGCTGCTGCTTTTGCGACAGCCGCGAGCCCGGCTCATCTACGTGACCTCGCAGACCATCCAGCCCGAAGTAGTCGATTATTATCTGCACATGCTGCCCGGCGTCATTGCCAGCCACGCCCGCAAGCGCCTGTTTCTGGTCGCCCCCGATGACGCTTCGCCGCGGCCGCTCAGCCTGAAGCTGCTGGAACGCCCCAATATTTTACGCCGTATCCGCTCGCTGATCCCGGACCCGAACCGGGCGCACCTGGTCCCGTTCAATACCACGATCCTGGAACGAGACCTGGCTTTGCGGCTGGGCATCCCCATGTACGGGGCCGATCCCAAGTTCTTCCCCCTGGGCACGAAAAGCGGGTCGAGGCGACTTTTCACGGAGGCCGGGATCAGGCATCCGCTGGGGATGCAAGGTTTGCGCAGCCTGGATGAGATCGTGGACGCCGTCATGGAGATGCGGCGAGAACGCCCCGCCATGCGCCAGGTGATCGTCAAATTGGATGAGGGCGTGGGCGGCATGGGAAACTCTTTGGTGCATCTGGAAGGTATTCCGGCTTCGGGAGAAGCGGGAGAACGTGATGCCATCCTCGCCCAGGTGCAGGCGATGGAATTCGAGATCCCTGAAGTTAATTACACGTATTTCATGGAACGCTTCGAGGCGCACGGCGGCGTGGTGGAAGAGCGGATCATGGGCGAAGTTTTCCGCAGCCCCAGCGCCCAATTGCGCATCACGCCGTTAGGCGTGGTGGAGATGCTTTCGACGCACGACCAGTTGTTGGGCGGGCCCAGCGGCCAGAGCTATTTTGGGGCGCGGTTCCCCGCCGACCGCGCCTATGCCGCCGCCATCATGCGTGACGCGGCTAAGGTGGGAAAACTCCTGGCTGAGGCTGGCGTGCTCGGACGTTTCGCTATCGATTTCGTGGCCGTGCTCACGGCGGAGGGCGAGTGGGAAACCTATGCAATCGAGATCAATCTGCGTAAGGGCGGCACCACGCATCCCTTCCTGACGCTGCAATTCCTCACCGATGGGGTCTACGATGCCGAGGCCGGGGTTTTCACCACGCCGTTGGGGCAGGACAAGTACTTCGTCGCCAGCGACCACCTGGAAAACCCGCTCTATCGTATTTTCACCACCGATGATCTATTCGACATCATCGCCCGGCATGGCCTGCAATTCAACCAATCCACTCAGACCGGCGTGGTTTTCCACATGATGAGCGCGCTAGGCGAGCACGGGCGCATCGGCTTTACGGCCGTGGCGAATTCGCCAGCGGAAGCTCAGACGCTTTACGAACGTGTGGCGAGTGTGTTGGACATGGAGGCGCAGGCGGCCCTGGCGTAACCTCTGCCATGAATACACAAATTGACAGTCGCATTAGCGAAAGCCTCATTCGCGTGCGCTATGCCGAAACCGACGCTATGGGCATCGTCCATCACAGCGCCTATATCCCCTGGTTCGAGGTGGGGCGCTCGGATTGGATGCGTGAGGCGGGGCTGCCCTATTCCGCCTTCCAGGAAATGGGCTATTATCTGACCGTGGTCGAAATTGGGGCGCGTTATCTTCGCCCTTGCTTTTACGATGAGTTGGTGACTGTCCGTACGCAGATCGGTGAAGTGAAGAGTCGCTCGATACGGATTGACTATGAGGTGATCAATGCGAATGGCGTCACTCTGGTGACCGGATTCACCCAACACGTTTGCATCACCCACGATGGCCGGCCCACGCGATTGCCCGAGATTTTGGAGAGGCTGCTGAACGGCGGAGAATAGTAATCGCCGCTCAGCTCAGTGAAAGATTACCGCAGATGATGCAGATTATCTCCTCATCTATCCATCTGTATCATCGGCGAAATCTGCGGCTTCATCAAAATAGTCTTCACCAGGGCCGGATGTCTCTGCTCCTGCTATCTGCGAGCGTTCGGCCAGTTGCTCCATCGCTTCCTCTTCCAGCGGCGGCAGTTCGTCCAGCGCGGTAATGCCGAAATATTGCAGAAACTCGAAGGTCGTCCCGTACAGGATCGGACGCCCGGCCTGCTCCAATCGCCCCACCTCTTCCACCAACCCGCGGCTGAGCAGGGTGCGCAGCACGCCGTCGCAATTCACCCCGCGGATCGCTTCCAATTGTGGGCGAGTGACCGGCTGGCGATAGGCGATAATCGAGAGGGCTTCCAGGGCGGCGCGCGACAGGCGGGTGGTGAGATCAAGGCCGAGATAGGCCTCGATCGCTTCGCTGGCCTCAGGTGCGGATACCAGTTGCACTGCCGCCCCGTGGCGTTGCAGGCGGATGCCCCGCACCTGATAGTCGGCCTGCAGGCGCACCAGAGAGGCTTCGATCTGACTGGGTTTGACCGCAAGAGCCGTCGCCAGCTTGTTCACCTGGGCTGGCTCTCCGGCAACGAAAAGCAGGCTCTCCAGCAACAGATCGAGACGAGCCTCGTCCGGTTCTTGCTCCTCGATTTCGGCGATGACCGCTTCAATGACTTCAGTCATGATCGAGGATTATCCATACTCTGGATATTCGCTATGACGGATCCGCACATCCAACCGGCCGATGCGCAGCCCCATGCTGTCTTCGACCACCTCGCGGGTGACGAGCATGATCTCTTCGGTTTTCATCGGCACATCCACCTCTGGCGATGTCTCGACATCGAGGTTGACGTCGACCTGATTGCCGCGGGCGCGCACGGAAGGCTGAACGGCAATCACATCGGCCAATTGATCCAAATGCCATGAAAGGCGTCGGGCAATGCTGTCGGCGGTAACCTGGGCGGTCCCGCTCGGCGTTTCCAGGCGAACGACGGATTCGCCCTGCCGCTGAAATTCGGCGAGGATCAACGGGGCGATGAGCAGTATGGCGGCAATGACGACGGCGATGCGGGCCAGCGTGAAGTTTGTGGGATCCGTCATCTGATAGCGGTCGATGGCTGAAAGCCCATCGCCAAGCCGCATTTGCAGCCAATCGCCGACGGTATTAGGCGAAAGCGCCAGGGATAAAATCAAAATCAAAATGGCCACAAGCACCACAATTGTGATGGCCCTGTTCAAGGTGTTCATGCGAGGCTCCGTCTTAAGTCAATCCACATGCGAATGATTATAGGCGAAAGCGGGACGCGCAACAAAAGCGCCCTCACCCCCCTGCCCCCCTCAGCCCAGGCCGGGAGAGGGGGAGTTCGTCCGGTCGGGCAATAGCCACGCCAGAACAAGGATGACCAGGGTCAGCAGGCTAAGGATGGCTCCCCAACGCAGGGTGGATGGGTGGAATGCCAGAGTCAGTTCGTGGCGGCCCACGGGCACGTTCACGGCCTGCAAGAGCAGGTCGACGCGCTGCACGGGAATCGGTTCGCCATCCAGTTCCGCCTGCCAGCCCGGATACCAGGCTTCGGCGATCAGCAGCGTGCCGGGGCTTTGCGCCTCGATCTGCATTTCGATCCGTTCGGGTGCATAGCTGACGATCTCGGCGCTGCCCTCGCCGCCCTGCACGGGATCGCCTGAAGCAAGCAGCAAGGTCGTGGCCGGATCGAAATTCGGGTCTTTCATCGCGGTCAGGGTTTGGGCATCGTCGGGGCTGAAGACGACGTTGGGGACAAAGAAAGCGCGGGGGAGAACGCCATCATTGCGATAGATTTTGACATCGCCGGAATGAATACGCCGCCAGGGATGACGCGAGACGACCGGCGTGGCATGGGCGCTGCTGGCATCATCGATAAAGGCCAGCCCGCGTACGAAAAGGCTCGCTGCCGGGTCTGTCAAGCGCAGTTGCACAGAGTCAATCAAATCGGATTCGTGTAGCGGGAGTCGAGCGATGACATCCTGTCCGGGCGCGTCGAATCGCCAGCGCACTGCCGGCAAATCTCGCTGGTGATTCAAACCGGGGGTCTCATCCATCCCTTCGGCGGTCTCGATGCCCGCGCGAATGGGCAGCACGATCTCCCGGCCATCCGTGGTCGTCACCACCAGTTCGGCCACCTCGGCCCCGTCCGTCAGCGCCGCCCCGCCCTGCAGGTGGCTGACCAGACCGATGGACGACACCGGGAAGCTCGGCGTGTCCAAGATCGTCAACTCAGGTTGGGACTCGCTCAGCAACTCGCCGAAAGCCAGGTCGTAATAAACGCCATCCTGCCAGACATCGAACTGCTTGTCAGCGATCACGAAACAGACGTGGAAGAGCGAAAGCAGCCGGGCGTCGGGGATTTCGTGTAGCTGCTCGCGCAGACGGCCATCAGCCACTAATACATCGGCAGGCAGAAACAGACTCATGGCCTGCACGAAGCGCTCTGTGGGCAAAACGCCGCCATCAAAACCGTCGAGCGAAGGCAGCCGCGCCAACAGGCTGAGATTGGGGGCGATCACTTCCCTGGCTTTGGCGGCATCGATGAGATCGGCCATCGCCCAATCATCCAGATAGGGGCCGTAGATGCGCCGCAGATCGGCCAGATCGCCGGGATCGTAGGTGGTGGCGCTGAGGCTGAGAGTGCGGCAAAGGGGTTGGTCTTCGGCGGCGATGCGGGTGGGGGCCGTGCGCCAGGAGCGGATGGCCTCAGGTGCGGTGGGATGCTGGATCGCCAGGGCGTAGCTGGCAAAGTAGAGTTCGGCGACCATCACAAATAACAGCAAACTCACGGCCAGCCGTCGCAGGTTTTTGCGGCTGAAAGCGGCAAATGCCACAGCGAGAAGGACAATCATCCAGGCGACGACGGTGATCCCGTTCGGCTGACTGAGCCCGGCCAGAATCAAGGCGACGACCACCCCGGCCAGCATGATCCCAAACAACAATCGATTTCGAGGACGAGAGATGCCCCAGCCCTGCAACAGGTTTTCCACGCCCAACCCGGCCAGGATGGCTATCCCCAGCATCGTCATCTCCAGCCAGCGGGCGGGCACGCGGAACAAATCCCAGCCGGGGATGATGCGGAACAGCACGTAATTCAGGGGATTGTAACCGCCCAGGGAAAGGAGGATGCCGAGGACAACTAACAGTGCGGCCAGCCAGCGCATGCGCCCGCCCCGCCGGTATGCCAGTCCCACCGCCGCCAGAAACAATCCGATCAGCCCGACATAGGCCACCCATTCGGCGTAAGCGTCGCTGACCAATGCCTGACCCAGGTCACGGGCGTAGTGCGGCAACAGGGTGTAGCCCAGACGCCAGGGCGGCAGGCTGAGGGCGGCGTGCTCGCGGAAGCTGAGGCCGCCGCTGCGAAATGATTGCTGCGTCAATTCCAGCGTGGGCAGGAGTTGGACGGCGCTGAGGGCCAGGGCGAAGCCGAACGCCAGGATTAGGGCGAGCAGGTCGGGCCAGATGCGTCGCCACAGCCAGCGCCAGGATGAATCCGAACCGCTGCGCCGCGCCTGCCGCCAATCCCACAACACAGAACCCGCCACCCATACGGCGAAAATGACAGCCTGGATGTAGAAGGTTTGCGAATGTCCAACCAGGAGGGTGATCGCCCAGACCAGGGTCAGCAACACCAACCAGCGGCGCGTGGCGCGATTCAACCGAAAGCCCGCCGCATCCGGGCGCATTTCCCAAACGAGAAGGGCGGCGGGCAGCCAGGCCACGGAACTCATGCGATTGGGGTTTCCGGCCAGGCCGGTGGTCCAGCCGTCGAGGGCGAAGATGAGGGCGGCGGCTAATCCGGCCAGCGGGCTGACCCGACCGCTGCGGCGAACCAGGGCATAAGTGAAAACCCCGCCCAGCCAGGCGTGGAAGGCGGCGGAATAGAGGATACCCTTTTCAGCGCTGACGAAAACGAAGGGCCAGCGCAACGGATAGAAGATCGCCGTCTGCGGGTTGGCCTGCAGGGGCGCACCGGCGAACATGTAGGGGTTCCACAGCGGCAGCCGCCCCGCCCTCAGCGCCTCGTTCACGTAATCCCAATAGGGCGTGAAGTAAGTGAGGAAATCGCCGCTGGCTGGGACCAGGTTGGCGAAGATCGCCCGGCTGTAGACCAGCAACACGGCCAGGGTCAGGGCCAGCAGGGCGAGGATGTCAGCGCGTCGTTTCACCCATTTATGATAGCCGGGAATGGAGGCGGGGGCTAAAGTTGAATGTTCAAGGTTGAAGGTTGAAGATGCGAGCCTGCCATTTCAACCTTCAACCTGCATCCTTCAACTACCCCCGGCCTCAAGCTGGCGGAAGAAGAGGATCTGATCGAGATCGCCGGGCGAGTGGCCGAGCGCAGTCAGGGCCATGGCGACCTCGCTGCGATGCTGCGTGTCGTGATTGAGCACGTGCAAAAGGATTTGCCAAAGTGGGATGCGATGGGACACGCCTTTGGTGGTTTTGAAGTCAATGACGGAGTCCAGATCGGCGTCGCTCAGCCCGGCCAGATACGCGTTCATGATCTCGCGTTCGGCCTGCCACGCGACTCGTAATGATGCCACATCGGGGTAATCGGCCGCTGTTCCCATCGAGGTGGGCGAGCGTCCTTCCTGGCAACGCACTCGCCAGATGTGCTCAGCCTCAAATGCATGGGTGAGCGTTTCGGCGATGCTGCCCCAACTCGACGACGACGACGCCACATACTGCTCCTGGCTGAGACCCGCTGCCGCCTGCAGGATACGGTCGGTCGCCCAGGCGTTGTATTCGTAGAGAAGTCGGATATCGGCAATGCGCATGGGGATGCTCCGGAGGGTGGGTGAAGATAAGGATTGAAGATTGAGGGCTGACGGCTCAGCGAAAGGCCGGGTTTCCAGGTTTTTTCTTTTCGTATCATCGCGTTGAGAGGAGCTTACTATCGATCATCAATCATTTTTACGCAGGCTGCAAACAAGAAGTTCCTCTCCTTGCCTTATCACGCACGTTCAGCGGCACTTCCCCCTAACCAACCAGCCAACCCACCAACAAACCCACTCTCTTCCCACCCCATAGTGACAGTCACCTCAGCAACTGCTCCTCAATCGCCGGGCGGTCGCTGACGTAGGCCACGTCCAGGCAGTCGAGCAGCAGGCCTGTGGCCTTGAGGTAATCGGCCATGCGCCGCCATTGTTCATTAGTCAGTTTGGGATAGGAATCGCTCTCGGCGATCTCCTGTTGCACGCGGCGCAACACCAGCACGGATGGGCGATGGGCGGCGATGATAGCCTGCAATTGTTCGGCATAGGCTTGCCACTCGCTCCTGGATGCGCCAGACTTGGGTACTGTCAACGCATCCAACGCCGCGGCCAGGTCATCAAGCTTCAGTTCTTTGGCGAGGTCGCGGGCGAGGTCGCGGTCGAGGGCGA
>JAGFJG010000035.1 GCA_024102915.1 Caldilineales bacterium | reverse complement strand
TGGCGCTGGCTGTCCTCCCCTTGCCGCTGGCCGTGGCCCTGATTGGCGGCAGCGCATTCGCCCTGGCGCTTCTTCTTCGCCCCATCCTCGGCCTCTACGCTCTAGTTCTGGCCATCCCGTTCAATCCCCTGTTGCGGGTCAGCCTCGGCCCCGCCGCCGTCGGCGCGACCGACCTGCTCATCGCCGCCACAGCCCTGGCCTGGTTCATGCAGTTCACATTTCGTATTTCGGAATTCGGATTTCGAAATACGCTCCAACCCGTCCCGCTCCTCTGGCTGCTCCTTCCTTTCTATCTCGTCCTCATCTTCTCCACCCTGGCAGCCCAATCGCTCGAACAGGCGATCCCCGAAATCATCAAGTGGACGGAAGTGCTCGTCGTCTATTTTCTCGGCGCTCAAATGCTGGAACAGAAACACCGCCTGACCTTTGCCCTCACGATCCTGGCAGCGGGATCCATAGAAGCGATGGTGGGTTTGCGCCAGTTCTTCTTCCGCATCGGCCCCGAAGCTTATCAATTGGGCGCTTTCCTGCGGGCGTACGGCACATTCGGCCAACCCAATCCCTATGCCGGATATTTGGGCCTCGCCCTGCCGTTGGGGTTGGCCCTCAGCCTCTGGGCGAGCGAAAACGCCTGGAAAGAGCGACGTCGTTCGGGACACGCTGTGCGATCTCTTTTGCTTGCATCACTCACGCTGGGCCTGACCGCCATCGTCCTGGCCGGCATCGTCGCCAGTTGGTCACGCGGGGCCTGGCTGGGCGTTCTTGTCTCCACGCTTACGGTGCTCGCCCTTTATTCCTTGTCCGGACGCATGCTTATTCTACTCGGTGTGTTGGCCGGAATCATCGCCATGCCGCTTTTTCCCGCCGCCATCACCAACCGCCTGACCGATATCGCCCGCTATTTCGGCACCTGGAATGCGCGCAGCGTGCCAGTGACCGATGAGAATTTCTCGGTGTTGGAGCGCGTCGCCCACTGGCAGGTTGCCTGGGAAATGCTGGCCGATCATCCCATTCTGGGCATTGGCGTAGGCAATTGGGACGTCCGTTATCCCGCCTATGCCTTCGACCATTGGCGAGACTCGCTCGGTCATGCCCACAACGCCCTTTTCCATTATGCCGCTGTTGCCGGCTTCCTGGGCGCACTCAGCTATCTGTGGTTGTGGCTGGGCAGCCTGGTCGCCGCCTTTCGCTCGATCCTGCGCTCGGTTGACTTGAATCGAGCCGTCGCCATTGGCGTCCTTGGTCTGCTGGTGCACCTCTCGATCCACAACCTGATCGACAATCTCTGGGTGCAGGGCATGCCCCTGCTCTTCGCCCTTGCGCTCAGCCTATTACCCTCACCACGCGCCCAGGCGTAGTGTCTGCCTCGTGAACGAACAATCTTCTTCGACCGGAGTGAACCCTGTGATAATGCGTGTCGCTGCCATGACCCCGCTCAACCCCAAGGAATTGGAGCGGTTCATCAAATTCGCCATCGTCGGCGCCAGCGGCGCCATTGTCGATTTCGCCGTGCTCAATATCCTGGCCTTGGGGCTGGGCGTGCCCGACCTGCTGGCTAACGCCATCTCCTTTACCTGCGCCGTGGTCAGCAATTTCACCTGGAACCGGTTGTGGACATTTCCGGAAACTCGTTCGATCAAGAAACGCCAGCAGCTTCCCCAATTCGGCATCGTCAGCATCGTCGGCCTCGCCATCAATACAGCCGTGCTCTACTTCGCCAAGAGATTCCTGGTCAGTCACGGCATGAGCGACGCCCTGGCCCTCAATCTTGCCAAAGCTTTCGCCATCCTGGTCGTGCTTTTCTGGAACTTCGGCGCCAATCGCCTGTGGACATACAAGACGGTCGAATAACCGGCGCTGGCGACACCGGACGAATCGGCCAGCAAACCACTCGTTCCCATGCGCCTCGGCATTGACTACACGCCCGCCATTTTGCAAGGGGGCGGCATTGGCCGGTATACCCGTGGGCTGATCGACGCGCTGATGCCATTGCTGGACGGGCGGGACGAGGTGACATTGTTGTATCCGCTGGAAAAGGGGCTTTATCAGCCAGAACGTTGGCATCGCCCCGTCAATATCCGCTACCAGCCGCTTTCCGACCGCATGCAGACCATCCTTTGGCATCGGCTGCGAGCGCCTTTGGCGGTGGAGTGGTTCACCGGCTCGCTCGACCTGTTTCACGCCCCCAACTTCCTTTTGCCGCCCATGCGCTCGGCCCGCACCCTATTGACCATCCACGACCTGGCTTTTCTCGTCCACCCCGAATATGCTTACCCTAAGCTCCAGCAATTCCTGGCTGCGGCTGTGCCCCGCTCGGTGACGCGAGCCGATCATGTCCTGGCTGATTCGGAGGCAAGCAAATGGGATGCCATGCGATTTTTCGACCTGCAGGAGGAGCAAATCACGGTGGTCGGGGCAGGCGTCGAGGCCCGGTTTCAGCCGTTGCCCGAAACCGCTTTATCCGGGATCAGGCAGAAGTATGGGCTGGATTTCCCGTTTGTGTTGGATGTCAGCACCCTGGAACCCCGCAAGAATTTCGACGGCCTGATCCGGGCGTTCGCAGCAGCCAGGAAAAAGGCGGGCTTTCCACATCACCTCGTCATCGGCGGCGGCAAAGGGTGGATGTACGAGGACATCTTCGCCGAGGTGGAACGGCAGCAGGCTGGCGAGTTCGTGCATTTTCTGGGCTTTGTGTCGGACGAAGACCTGCCCGCCCTCTACAATCTCGCCGACCTGTTCGCCTTTCCCAGCCACTACGAAGGTTTCGGCATCCCTGTGTTGGAAGCAATGGCCTGCGGCACGGCGGTGATCTGCACCGACACCAGCAGTCTGCCCGAAATCGCTGGCGACGCCGCCTATGTCATTCCCACCGGCGACGAAGATGCGCTGGTCGAAGGGCTGATGCTTCTCCTCAGCGACGAAAGCTATCGCCAGCAGATTGCCGGTCGTGGGCCTGTCGAAGCGGCTAAATGGACCTGGGACGCTGCTGCCCAGCGATTGATAAGCGTTTATCGCAGCCTGACGTAGAGACTGATGACCACTCCGCCCATGTCGCATCGCCTACCCGACCGCCAGGTTATCCTGCCGGTCGTGATTCTGGCTTTCGGGCTTTTGCTGCTGGCTTTGGGCTATTGGGGGCGCTGGCTGTCCCACCCCGTCGCTGCTCTCAACATCCTCGGCGTCGACCTGGCGGAGTACGTCAAATTCGTGGTGGAAGTGCGTTCCGGCCAGATCCCGATCGTGCGAGAGGTGTTTTTTGCGCCGGTGCTGGCCTTTTGCGCCGGGCTGATTCTTCTGGGAACGATCCGCCAGCCGAAACTGCCGTGGTGGTTACGCACGATTGTACTGGCGCTCGCCGTCCCCGCCGCCCTCTCCATGTTGCCGCCCGCCTGGACGCCCGCCCTGTTGTTGCGCACACCCGAGTTTCGGGATCAGGTCATCTACATCGGGCTCATCTTGCTCGCTGTGGCGTTGTCACCCTTGCTGCTGCGGTTTGTGCCGGACTGGTTACGAGGCCTGGGCTTCGCACTGCTGGCCGGATTCGGTTATCAGGCATTGCCAGCCTATCGCTCGCTATTGCCTGCGCTATCAAGCCTTTATGCGAAAGCGGTGTCTCCCGGACCAGGCTATTATTTCACGGCGGTTGGCCTGGCTTTCCTGTTGATCGGCGGCGTGTACCTAGCCATTTCCTCCTGGCGCGCGCGAAACCGTCACCCGTAGGAATCAGCTGCGACGCACTTCTATCCTTTCAAGTGCGTCGCAGATCGGAGCACGCCTCACCTCGCCGCCAGCCACAACACCTCATACGGGGCCAACGCCACATCTTCATCGGCCACGACAGCCCGCTCGCTGATCAGATCGGTGAACTCATAGCCCAGCCCGTAGGTGCGCAGAACAGCGCCGGAAATGTGTTGCGGCTGCTCCGAAAAATTGGTGAATATCAACACCCGCCCCGCCTCATTTTGCCGTAAGTAGGCAAAGACATGCTCGTTGTCCGGGTTGATCACCGTCATCTCGTTTCCGGAAAATGTGGCGCAGTCCTGGCGGATCTGCATCAATCTCTGCAATCCCTGAAACACCTTTCCTGACACGGTTTCGACGTCATGGCGCTGGTCAGCCCTCGCCCAATCGGTGCGGGGCCGGTGCAGCCAGCGGCTGTCGCCCGCTTTGGCCGGGTCATCCCGAAAGCTGTAGTCGTTTGTCGTCCCAACTTCGTCGCCGAGATAAATCAGGGGGATGCCGCCGATGGAAAGGATGACGCTATGGATCAAGAGAATGCGCTTGACGGCCAACTCGACCTCGTAGTCTGACTCCTGGCGCAAGGCCTTTTCCAGCCCGGCCAAAGAGGCGCAGGCGCCGGAGATGCGGGCGTCGCCAGTGGCCGGATTTTCCTGGAAGGGCAGGCCGCGAGCAAAGCTGCCCTGGAATCGGCCCGTGTAGAAATCATTGAGGAAGTGGCGATGGTCGAAGCCGTTAATGTCCAAACGCCTGGCGTCGCCATCGTCGAACGTCCAGCCGATGTCGTCGTGACAGCGCACGTAATTCACCCAGGCACAGGCTGGATCGATGCGGAATCGCTCGCGCAGGGAATGAGCCAACAACCGCACATTGCGGGTGGCCAACGCTTCCCATAACAGCGCCATCAGCAGGGGATTGTAGGAAAGCTGGCACTCTTCCGGGTCGATATACTTGGCTACTTCGTCGGGGTGGACGATGGCCTCGGACTTGAACAGCAGGGCGGGGGCGGCGATGCGGGCGAGGGCGTTGAACGCCTGGATGAGCACATGCGCCAGGGGCAGATTCTCGCAGTTCGTGCCCAATTCTTTCCAGGTGAACGCCACCGCATCCAGCCGCAAAATCTCGACTCCGACATTTGCCAGGAATAGCATTTCCGTCGCCATGCGTTTGAACACGGCCGGGTTGCGATAATTCAAATCCCATTGAAAACTGTTAAAGGTCGTCCACACCCAGCGGTCAATGTCAGCCCGATAGGTGAAACTTCCGGGACGCACATCCGGGAAAATCTCGCGCAGATGAGCGTCATAGGCGTCAGGCTGCGTGCGGTCGGGGAACAGAAAATACATCTCCTCGAATTCACGCTCACCGGCGATGGCGCGTTGCGCCCATTCATGCTCGTCGCTGGTGTGGTTGAACACAAAATCGATGACGAGGCTGATGCCATTGCCTCGCAATTCGGCGGTCAAATCCTCCAGCTCGGCCATTGTGCCCAGCCGGGCTTCGACCTCACGATAGCTGCTGACGGCATACCCGCCATCGTTCTCCGCCTCCGGGCTGGCGAACAGGGGCATCAGGTGCAGATAGGTCAGGCCCAATTCCTGAAAATAGGGAATCCGCTGGCGAATGCCAGCGAGATTATCGGCAAACAGATCGACATAGCAGACGCCGCCCACCATGCCCTGCGATTGAAACCAGGTTGGATTCTGCTCCCGTTCGTCATCGAGCAATTTCAATGCCTGGGGTCGCGCCAGCCAGGATTCGGCGGCGGTGGCCAGGATGTCTTCAAGGTGAAAGAAAAAATCGTAGCGCCCGCCATACAAATCGAGCAGGGCCAGGAATAGGCGCTCGAAATGCCGGTATAGACGCTCTTCAAAGTCTGCCCAGTCGGTGGCGGACGCATCGGCGAAACGTTGTCGTAGTCGGGGCAAAAGGCGTTGCAGGGAAAGCTGAGATTCGTAGTTCATGCCGCTTTAGTTTTGCGAGGATGCAGGGCGAGATAGAGTTCAGTGAAAATGTTGTAAATTTGTTGATAGCGCGCAACATTGGCCGGTTGGGGCGGGATGATCTCGTCGTGCCAACGCACAACCCGGCGGACGGCGTCGGCGGCATCGGCGAAAACGTCCGCGCCAATCCCGGCCAGCATCGCTGCCCCCACCGCTGCCGCTTCCACTGTGCGGGTGCGATAGACCGGCCGGTCGAAGATATCGGCCTGGAGTTGCAGCCAGAGGGGATGGGCTGTGCCGCCGCCGGAGGCGACCAGTCGTTCGGCGGGGATGCCCAGGTCAAGCATCAAATCGAGCGCCTGACGTAGGGCGAAAACTACGCCCTCCATAACAGCGCGGGCCAGATGCGCCCGCGTGTGGCGCAGCGTCAGCCCCACAAATGCGCCGCGAGCATTCGGGTCCATGTGCGGTGTGCGTTCCCCGGCAAGATGGGGCAGGAAGATGAGGCCTTCGCAACCGGGCGGGGCTGTGGCAGCCAGATCGGCCAATTCCTGATAGTCGAGTCCAGCAAGGACATTGTCGCGCAACCAGCGCAACGACAGCCCGGCGCTGAGGATTGCGCCCATGCTGAAGAAAAGGCCGGGCTCGACATGGTTGTAAAGGTGGAGCCGCAGTTCGGGGTCGGGCATTGGCGTGACCGTGGGAGCCAGCAATTGGCCGCCGGTGCCGATGGTACAGGAAAGGTTTCCGGGCTGGATGATGCCATTGCCCAGAGCCTGGCAGGCCTGGTCGCCGCCGCCGAAAACCACCGGCGTCCCCGGCAGCAGACCCGTTTCTCTGGCAGCGTGCTCAACCAACCTGCCCGCCGCCGAGCCGGATGGAAAGATTGGGGGAAGGAGGGCAGACTGGATTTCCAAAGCATCCATCAACGGCTGGGACCAGTCTCCCTGGGTGGGATTGAAAAGACCGGTGGCGCTGGCATCGCTCGGTTCGGAGCCGACCTCGCCAGTGAGCCGCAGACGCAGGTAATCCTTGGGCAAGAGAAGGTGCGCCGTACGCCGGGCGGTTTCCGGCTCGTGCTCTCGCAGCCACAACCACGTGGGCAGCATGAAGCCGGTCGCCAGGGGGTTGCCGGTCTCTCGTGCCAGAAAACCCCTGCCCAGGCGCTTTTCGATTTCCTCCACTTCGGCGGCGCTGCGCCGGTCGGCCCAGATGATGGCGGGACGCAGCGCCTCGTCCCAACCATCGATGCAGACCGTGCCGTGCATCTGACCCGAAAGACCGATGGCAGCGATTTGTCCCGGCACGACGCCTGACCGCTCCAGCACGCCCCGCACGGCGGCAAACATCGCCCGTTCCCAATCCCCCACATCCTGCTCAGCCCAACCCGGCTGCAGCTGATGGATGGGATACTCGCGGGATTCCACGGCTCGCAGCGCGCCATCCGCATCCGCCACAACAGCTTTCAGGCTGGAAGTGCCCAGGTCGATGCCGAGAAGAAAGGAATCCATCGACAGTAAAGTGAGATCGAGCCTGACGGGCTGAATGTCCCAACCCGCCAGGCCTGTTTCATATTGCGATTCTCTGTGCTCTTAGCGGTCGCGCTCCAGCCCGGCGGAGCGGATATCCTCCTCATTCTGGCCAATCGCATCGGCAACCGTGAACTCCAGCACATCGCCGCCCGACTGATCGGCGGCTTTGCGCAGCAAATTCACATCCCCTGAAACAAAGTCCACCAGCAGGGCGGAATTGCTTTCCTTCAGATGCTCGCTGACCAACTCGATCTGGTCTTTGGAGAAACCGACATCGAGCAGCTTGCTGAACGCATCTCCCAGAGCGCCGGCCACTGCGCCGCCGGCCGCACCGATCGCAGCGCCGCCAACGGGGCCGCCCAGTCCGAAGCCAACGAACAACCCCAATGCGCCGCCCCACTTGGCGCCGGTCCTGGCGGCATGGCGTCCCATGTCCTTGTGATGCACGTTGCCGGATTCGTCCCTGGTCACGACGACGGCGTCATCGATCTCGACCAGTTTGTCCTTTTCCGCCTTTTCCAGCTTCTTGTACGCCTCGGTCGCGCGTTCAATCGAATCGAATGCCACAACGACGATAATGTGTTTAGCCATTTCAACCTCCTAGCCTTTGACGGAGCCCGCCAGCAGACCACGAACGAAGTAGCGCTGCAATGAGAAGAAGACCGCCAGCGGCAGGATCATCGTCACGAACGCGCCCGCCGTGAGCAGATGCCAGTCATTCCCACGCGACCCCACCAGGTTGGCGAGACGCATGGTCAGCACTTCGGTCTCCTTGTTGCCTCCCAGGAAAATCAAGGCCACCAGGTAGTCGTTCCACACCCACAGGAATTGGAAGATGGCGAACGAGGCCAGGGCCGGGACCGAGAGAGGCAGCACCAGGCGCGTAAACACCGTGAAGTGCGAGGCTCCGTCGATGAACGCCGATTCTAGCGTCTCCCTGGGTAGTGTGCTGATGTAGTTGAACAACAGATACACCGCCAGGGGCAGGCCAAAGCCGGTATGCGCCAGCCAGATGCCCAGGAATGTGCCATTGAGCTGGAGTCTGGCATAGTCACGCAAGATGGGCACAAGTGCGATCTGCAGGGGCACAACCAGCAGCGCTACCACGAGGATGAAGAACATGCGGCGGCCCGTAAAATTCATCCAGGCGAAACCATAGGCGGCGAAGGCGGCAATGAGGATGGGGATGATGGTGGCGGGGATGGCGACCGTGACGCTGTTGAAGATCGCCCCCCAGAAATTATCCCCCGGTATGACCTCCACCGTGCCATCCGGGCGTTGGTACTCGAAGTCCTTGCCGCCCAATACCTGCTGATAGTTCTCGGTCGTAAAGTCCAGATTCATCGTCCAGACCTGTTCCTGCACTTCGATCCGGCCCAGCCGCTTGTTACCCACCCACTGGATGCGCTTGCCGTCGGGCGTTTGCACGCCGGCGCGCAATTCATCAAAAGCAGCCTCAACGCCTTCGACCTGCATAACGGTATCGGGATCGAGGTTCATCTCCTTCGGATCGAGCGTAGCCACGACCTCCCACTCACGATGCGGGAAGACAGTCCACCAGCCCGAAGTCTGAATAGCGAGGCGATCACGCCACGAGGAGATGAACAGACCCATAGTCGGCACGGTCCAAAGCAGCACCAGGATGAAGAGCATGCCGTTGACAAGAATCAGAGAAATCCAGCGTTGCCGTTTTGCGCTTGCCATTAGAATGCCTCCTGTTCTCGGAACTGCCTGAGGTTATAGATCATGACCGGGATGACGGCGACCAGCAAGATGATGGCGATTGCTGAGCCATACCCGGCATTACGAGCGATGAACGACTGCCGGTAAAACTGCGTGGCAATCACATCGGTGCCGAACTGTCCGCCCGTCATCACCCACACCACGTCGAAAATCTTCAGCGTGAATATCACGACGGTCGTCGTCACCGTGATAATCGTGCCTCGAATATAGGGGATCATGATGCGGAAAAACACCTGCACTTCGGTGGCGCCATCCACGCGGGCTGCTTCAAGAATCTCATCCGGAATACCCTTGAGCGCCGCCGAGAACAAAACCATCGAGAACCCCGCCTGCAACCAGGCGACAATGACGACGAGGAATACGTTGTTGAAGGGTGAGATCGCCGTATACGCCGGCCAGGCTCGCGGCGTGCCTCCTAGCGCAACTACGAAGGCGTTGAGCAAGCCGATCTGGGGGACGCCAGGCGGTCGGACTTCGTAGATGAAGTTCCAGATCACACCGGCGCCGACAAAGGAAATAGCCATCGGCAAGAAGATAAAAGCTTTCGCTACCCTCTCGTACTTGCTGCGATCCGCCAATGTCGCCACCAGCAGACCGAACCCGACCGTCAGCGGTACGCCCAGCAAAATCCAGAAAAAGATATTGTTGCGGAATGACTCGCGCATGAGCCGATCGGTGAAGATCGTGATGTAGTTCGCAAGGCCTACGAAATCGCCGAACTGCGGGCCGTCACGATCAAAGAGGCTGATCCAGAAAGTGCGGACAACGGGCAGGGCAAGATACCAGGTGAGGATTGCGATAGCCGGGCCGACAAAAACGAAGGGCAAAAGCCGTCCCTTCCAGGCGTCCGAGAACTGTTCGACAATCCAGTTGAAAATATAGTAAAGCGCAGCCACACCGCCAACGCCCCAAATGATGGCGACGATGGCAACAAACCACTGCGGAGCATCGGTATCGCGCAGGAATCGGAATCCGGCATAGAGAACCGCAAAGGTAATGAGTGGGATGGCGACCATGATGGCGATGCGCAGAACCCAGGCTAATAGTCTGGTTCCTACGCTGGCACGGTCTTCGCTGGTTGTATCCATGACTCCCATGTGCAGGCTCCTCCCCCGAATCGCAATCGGGGCGAAAGTCAGTGCATGTAGTGAGGCTTAGTGATAAAGAGAGGGCTGCCAACCCTCGTTGAAGATTGGCAGCCCAAGAATTCGTAGCTTACTGCGGCCAGGATGCGTCGATTTCGGCCAGAACCGTATCGAGGTCGGATGCTCCCGACACCCAATCGGTCATGCCTTTCCAGAAGGAGCCAGCGCCCACTTCGCCCGGCATAAGGTCAGAGCCGTCGAAGCGGAAACTGGTGGCCTGGCCGACCAGTTCGGCGATACCCGCCTCCAGAGCCACGCCGTACATGTCGGGTGTGGCGGTGGAGTGCGCAGCCAGGGCGCCGCCGGTTTCCAGCCAGCCAGAGGCAGACTGTGGCGTCATGAAGTATTCCATCAACGCCCGCACTTCCGGCCGGTCGTTGAACATCGCCATGATATCGCCAGCAACCAGGAAGGGTTTGCCATATTGCTCATCGATGCCCGGCAGATAGAAGAAGTCGTAGTCCACGCCCGCTTCGGTCCCTTCGGGGAAGAAGCCAGTGATGAAGTTGCCCTGCTTGTGCAGCCAGCACTTGGGCGGGTCTTCGAACATCGCGGTCGGGGAGTCGCCGAAGAAGGTGGAGACGATGCCGTCACGCCCGCCGAAGACATAATCCGGATTGAACC
>JAGFJG010000020.1 GCA_024102915.1 Caldilineales bacterium | reverse complement strand
CCAGTTGTTGGGCGTCGGGGGCGAAAGGCCGGGCCAGCAGATAGTGTTCTTGCGGCTGGTCGGCTGGGGCAGGCGCGGCAAGTCCGGGCTGACCACTGGATGCACTTGTGACCGGCTCTGGTTCGGGCTGAGCGGGTTCCGATTCGGCTGGCGGCGGATTGCGGTCGGGCGTCGCCGCAAAAATACTTTCCAGGATGCCGGTCCGTTCCTCCGACGTGGCCCAGCGCGGCTGTGCGAAATCCTCCAGCACGGTGGTCAGGATTTCGCTGCTGATCAATCGCCCATCATAAAGCGTATGGCGGGCGATCAGGCCGGTGCGGGTCTCCCAGGCTTCCATCTGGTCGAAAAACAGATTGCCCAGGCCGTAGACGATGATCCCGTCCGGGTCTGGCTCCCACGCCTGGGGCACGTGGCTCTGCACGCCGGTGACGATGTCGGCTCCCGCCTGTCGCAGCGCCCGGAACTCCTCGACCTGTTCGGGGATGGGCCAGGGGTTGTAGGTTTCGTGATATTGCAGTTCGACGGCGACCACATCGACTTCTTTTTTCAGCCGTGCGATGTCGGCCAGGATGCGGTCGTGGTTGTCATAAAAATAGCATGCGCCCGGCTCGGTCTCGGTCGCCCAGGCGGTGTCGGGCCACCAGGCCAGGGCGGCGATGAAGGCGAAGCGATTGCCGTGGTCTTCCCACAGCAGGGGTTCGCAGGCTTCGGCTTCGTTCAGACCGCTGCCATAGATGGGGATCTGGCGGTCGCGGTAGAATTGCAGCGATTCCAGCGCACCCTCACGCCCGAAATCGTTGACATGATTGCCGCTCAATCCCACAATGTCTGTGCCGATCGCTTCCAACGCCTGCCAGTACGGATAGTCGCTGCACAGAGTCAGGTTCATAAAGGTGTTGTTCACCTTGCAGCCGTCGATAAAAGGCACTTCGTTGCTGACATGGGTGATGTCGGCTGCGGCCAGCGTGCCGGAGATGACATCCGCCGGATAGGTGTAACCCTTTTCCTCCATTTTCTCGGCGGTGCCGCGCGACATGGCGGTGACGCCGGTCATGATCAGCGTGGTCAGGCGACTGGCGTCCCGATTGGTGCGGGGCAGGGCATCGGTGAAGAGGGGGGCAAGGGACTCGGCATCAGGGCCGATGACGCTCAACCGCACGGCCAGCGGATAGGTCGCCGGGTCGAGCTGATTGCTCAACGGGTTGACGCCATCGACCGAGATCACCTTGAGGGTGGGGTGAAGCTGGTCGAATGGGAAAATTGCGAGGCTGCCGGGCGTTTCCGCCAGACGGGCGGGGATCTCCTCAGTGGGGGTGATGACAGCGGGCAGGCTCTCGAAAACCGGGCCGAGGGCGATGGCGGCATCTTCGCTGACAAAGAGAGGCTGTTGCGTTTCGCCCGACCAGCGGCCACGCAATTCCGCCATCGTGATGTCATCCTGCACAGTGGCGAAGGGAGCGACCACGGCGAAAACCCGGTCGGCCAGGATAGGCTCATTCGCCTGCGCCCAGGGCTGATAAAGGAAAGTATTGACGGCATCGGATATCACCCCCGCCTCTTCCATAGCCCGACCGTTTGGCAGCTCAGAAGCCGAGGCGACAGCGTCGCGCAGCCGGGCGATTTCGGCGGCGGGGATGTTGGCGCTGAAAACGATGGGAATGGGGCCGCTGGGCGTGGGCGGCGGAACCGGCGTGGGCGAAGGGGCTTGCGTGGGCGTGATGTCGGGCGTCGGTTCGCCGGGGATCGGCTCGACGGTGGGCGCGGCAGGGAGGGTGGGATTGGGCAACGGCGCGGGTTCAGGCGTAGCCTGCACGCACGCTGCCATAAGCAACAGGACGAACGTCAGAATAAGCGGACGGATGAAGCGCATTGATGAGTGAGAATATGTCATGAGAAATGGGGAATTAAGTAAATGTTGGAATGAAACTTAAGCTAAACCCGAAGATATTGTGATCAGTGAAGAACACCGTTGTCGTATCCCTGCAATGAACTTTGCGCTCAGGCCATTGTCTCCGGGGGATACCCCCGGAACCCCCATTCAGGGGGCACTACGTCCCCCTGAAACCCCCCGTAAGGTCTCGCTTGTAGACGCAGAACTGTGTGATACACACAGACCTTTCGAGGGGGTTTGGGGGAGTGTAACATCCCCCAAAAAGGGGGGCGGGGGTATCCCCCGCAAGACTCATTATGAAGGTCTGTAATTGAGTTTCATACCTTGATCTGCTTAGGCGGATACAGTTGCGGGATAATCGGTCACGCCCAGGCTGGCCGCCACGTCCATAATGGTTTGCACTTCGGCGGCTGTGAGCACATCCTGCCAGAATAGCGCCAGCCCCTGTTGCCGGTAGTCCGATTCTGAGGCGGTGAGACCGTGCACCGTGCGGAGGGTGGTCATCGAGGGCACGAAAACGTGCGAGGGATGGAGGGCGTCGGGATTGTGGCCGAGATAGCGGAGTAGATTGCGGGTGGCGGGGAAGGGGTTTTCGTAGAAATATTCGTAATAGAACACAGGCGCGCCCAGGCGGTCGAGCGTTTCGACCGTCAGCGCGTGGCTCAGCGCCCACATCGCCGCCTCTTGTTCGAGCATAGTTTCGGCGGAGGTCACGATCTGGCGCTGAGCGGGGGTGATACGTTTGGCGTTGGCGGGATTTTCGAGCACGCGGTCTGTGAAAAATCGCCGGTGCGCTGCCCAGCCGAATTCGTTCCAGAAATTGGCGCGGCGGCGCAACGAGGCGATGACGGCGCAAGGGTGCCGGGCCACATAAACCGGGCGGGCGTCGAAGCGTTCGACCAGCCAATCGACCATGAAATTCGCCCGGATTTCTTTGAAGCCGATCACAGCGCATTCCTGCCAAATCGTTTCCACAAAGCCCGCGCTGACATCCTCCAACGGGCTGAACAGGTGATTGCGCAACAGCCAGCGGTCGCGCTCTGCCCCCGACAGCACGCCGCGCAAATAAGATTCCAGCGTCGTCGCAAGAGCCTCGTCGCCGCCATCGGCGTAACAGGCTTCGGCGGCGAAGGGACAGACGGCCGGATGCAATGGCTCGAACAGGACGAGCCCGCCCAGGCATTTGGAGACGATGTCGGAAATCCAGGTTGTGCCGGAGCGGCCAAAACCGAGGACAACGATGGGGCGAGGATTCGGGGATGGAGATTGATGAGTCACGGGCAGGCGGTTAGTTACACAGAGAACGCGGAGAAAGCGCAGAGTTCACTGTGTAAGACTGGGTTCTTCTCGTTGAACTCCGTGTCTCCTCTGTGTAACTCTGTGTCATTCTTGTGTCTTTCAGTTATTGGGGTGCGGCGTTGAAGATGCGGCGGAGGATGCCGGCCCGTTCTTTGGGCGTGGCCCAGCGCGGCTGCGCGTAATCCATCAGCACGGTGGTGAGGATTTCGGTATTGAGCGGGCGGCCATCATACAAGGTGTGGCGGGCGATGAGGCCGGTGCGGGTGGGCCAACTCCACATCTGGTCGAAGAAGAGATTGCCCAGGCCGTACACGATGATGCCGTCTTCGTCCGGCTCCATCGCCTGGGGCACATGGCTTTGCACCCCGGTGACGATATCAGCCCCAGCCTCTCGCAACTCCCGAAATTCCCGCACCTGTTTGGGGATGGGGCGGGCGCGATAGGTTTCGGTGTGTTGAAGCTCGACCGCCACGATATCGACTTTCTCGCTCAACTCGCTCACGGTGTCGAGGATGGCCTTTTTATTGCGATAGTAGTAACAGGCGCCAGGCTGGTCGGCGGTGGCCCAGGCCGAACTGGGGGCATAGGCCAGAGCGGCGATGAAGGCGATGGTGTTGCCGTTGTGTTCGAGAATCAGGGGGGCGCAGGCAGCCTCTTCGTCCAGGCCGCTGCCATAGACGGGCACGCCGGTATCTTCGTAAAAGGCCAGTGATTTGCGAGCGCCATTGCGGCCAAAGTCGTTGACGTGGTTGCCGCTGAGGCCGACGATGTCCGTGCCGATGTCGGCTAGCGCCTGCCAATAGGAGGTGTCGCTGCAGAAGCGCAGGTTGTTGGCAGAGGCATTGACTTTGCAGCCGGGGATGAAGGGCACTTCGTTGCTGACATGCGTGATGTCGGCTGCGCTCAATTCGCCGCCGATGACGCGGGCGGGATAGTCATAACCACGCCGTTCCATGCGCTGGGCGGTCACGCGCGACATGGCGGTGACGCCGGTCATGACCAGCGTGGTGAGGCGGTCGGGATCACGGTTGCTGGCCGGGAACAGGCCGGTGAGCAAGGACGCCAGCGCTTCGGCATCGTCGCCGCCAACGCTCAAGGCCACAGCCAGGGGATAATCGGACGCATCGAAATCCTTGTGCAGCGGATTCCGGCCATCCACTGCCAGGACTTTGTAGGTCGGGTTCAGTTCGTCGAAGGGGATGATCGCCAGGGCGTCGGCATCGCCGCCCAAGTCGTCGGGCAGTCCGGCAGCGGGGATAGACGGGTTGGCCGGGCCGAGCACGGCTGCGAGTTCGGCCACGTTTTCGCTGGCGACGAACAGGGGACGATCATCCTCGCCCGACCACCGAGCCTGCAACTCCTCGCCGCTGATCTCATCCCGCACGGTGGCGAAGGGAGCGACGACGGCATAGATGCGCTCGGTCAGAATCGCATCCGCATCGGCGACCGGCCCATAATCGATGATTACCGAGGAAGCCGCCGCCGAATCGACCAATTCGACTACCCGGCCATCAACATCAGCCCCGGCCAGGGCGTCGCCCAGGCGTTCGGCTTGCGCCGGATTCAGCCCGGAAGCCAGATAAACCCGGATGGGCGGGCCAGCGGCCAACAGCGGTAAAGCCAGCGCCATCACGGCCAGGGCAGCCACGAAAACGGCGATGGTGCGAATGGATAAATGCTTCATGGAGTCGGGTTCTCCTGCGGGGGAAAAGTCCTGCTATTGTAGCGCCATTGCCGTCAAATCCAGGAATAGTAGGGCTTTGCAGATTGATTTGGGTTCGACTACGCCGTTGGGCTATGATGGACTCATTACGAATTGCGAATGACCACTGATTACTGACTTCTGACAACCGACTACTTATTTCAGCCATGCCCTACCAAACCATTATCTTCGACCTCGACGGAACCCTGCGCGAGTCGCACCCGCGCTTCATGGACGCACTGCACGATTGCCTGGGTGACATGAACATCCATGTGGACGGCTTCGACTGGCGGCTGACCGAGCGCTGGGTGCACCGCTATTGGGCGCAAAGCGTCGAGTTGTTAGAGGATGTGAAACAAAAGGGCGAGGATGGCGTGTGGCCGTTGTTCCTGGCCCGGCTGATGCGCCATGTCGGCCACGAACCGCATGGCGAGGAGGAGATCGATGCCCTGGTCGAGCATCTCAAGGCCTGTTACCAGCCGATTTCACAATTGATGCCGGGAGCGATCGAGGCCTTGGACGCTTTGCACCATAGTGGCGTGCGCATGGCCGTCGTCTCCAATCGCCGCAATCCCTTCATCGAAGAATTGCAGAACCTGGGCATCGATGGCTATTTCGATTTCACACTGGCCGCTGGCGAGATCGGGCACTGGAAGCCCCGGCCTGAGATTTTCGAAGAAGCGTTGCGCCGCGCCGGCGACCTCTCTCCCGACGACGTGGTTTACATCGGCGACAATTATTATGCCGATGTGGTGGGCGCGACGGGCGTTGGCATCGACGCCATCCTTATCGACGACCGCCACATTTTCGGCGACAAGCTCGTCCCCCGCATCGAACGTTTGGACGAACTCCCCGATTTGCTGAACGAGCGGTTGCACCGCCCGGCCCTCAATCCCCAATAACCAATCCCTCATGCGTATCGACATCTTCTCCATCTTCCCCGAGATGTTCGTCAGCCCCTTCGAGGCTTCGATCATCAGGCGCGCGCGCGAGCGAGGGCTGGTCGATATTCAGACGCACAATATCCGGGATTACGCCACGGACAAGCACCAGATGACCGACGACACGCCCTATGGCGGCGGCGGCGGCATGGTGATGAAACCGGAGCCGATCTTTGCGGCGGTCGAGACCGTGCGGGGCGATGATCCCTGCCCGGTCATCCTGCTCAGCCCGCAGGGCCGGGTGCTCACCCAGGCGATTGCACAGGAGATGGCGGGGCAAGAGCGATTCATGCTGATTTGCGGGCGCTATGAGGGCGTGGACGAACGCGTGCGCGAGCGCCTGGTCACGGACGAGATTTCGATCGGCGACTATGTGCTCTCCGGCGGGGAACTGGCGGCGATGGTGGTGGTGGATGCGGTCGTGCGGTTATTGCCCGGCGCTTTGGGCTATGAGCATTCCGCCGCTCAGGATTCGCACGCCACCGGCCTGTTAGAAGGCCCGCACTACACGCGCCCGCCCGAATTCAGGGGGTGGGCGGTGCCTGAGGTGCTCATTTCCGGCCACCATGCCAGGGTGGATGCCTGGCGGCGGGAGCAGGCCATCTTGCGCACCTTGCAACGCCGCCCCGATTTGCTGGAGACTGCACCGCTCACGGACAAGGAGCGGAAATGGGTGCAGGAATTGCTTGACGCCGAACAAGCACCAAAATGAAAGCCCAGGCTCGCAACCTGGGCTTTTTGTTTTTCTATGAGAGGGATTCGCTCGCCTATTGGATCGTCACCACAGCCGTCATATTCCAGCGCAGGCGGGGGTCGCTGCGGTCGGGCTGCACGATGACGGTGTAGGTGATGTCGCCCAGCTTGTCCCGACCCACATCCTCGATCCGCACGACCTTGCCGGGGATTTCGAGATCGGGAATCGCATCAAAACGGATCGACGCCGTATCGCCCACTTCGACATTGACCACATCCAGTTCCGTCAGATCGTCGGTTTCGATGCGCCAGCCGCTGAGGTCGGCCAGGGTCAGCAAGGGTGCGCCGGGCGAGGCCTGCTCGCCAGCCTTGACATCCAACTCGGCCACGGTTCCGGCGAAAGGCGTTTTCAGTTCCGTTTCGGCCAGGGCGGCGTTCGCCTGTTGCAGCGCGGCTTCGGCGGACGCCACTTCCGCTGCGACGGCGGCGATGGTCTCAGCGCGCGCTCCCGCTTCCAACAGATGCAGTTGCGCCTGCGCCCGGTCGATTTCCGCCTGAGCCGCGGCCAGATCAGCGGGACGTGCCGGGGCTTTGAGGGCGTCTAGTTGCGCCTGCGCCTGCCGCACTTGCGCCTGTGCACCGGCGATATCGGCGGCGGTTACGCGCTGGTTCAGGGCGTCGAGGCGGGCTTTGGCGGCATTGTAGGCATTGGTCGCCTGCTGCAATTGCAATGATTCGGGGCGCATACCGGCGTCCGCCTGCCCGGCGATGCGATCATAGGCGGTTTGCGCCTGTTGCACGGCGGCCAGGGCGTTGTTCACGTCAGCCTGGGCGGCGATGCGTTCGTTGCGGTTCGGGCCTTCACGCAGCTTTTGCAGGGCTGCCTGCGCAGCAGCCACGCTGGCCTCGGCAGCGGCGATCTCTTCAGGCCTGGGGCCTTGTTCCAGCCGGGCGAATTGGGCGTTCGCCGCATCGAGCGCGGCCTGGGCGGCGGCGATCTCCTCGGTGCGGGCGCCGGCCTTCAGTTCGTCCAATTTTGCCTGGGCTGCGCGTAGACCGGCCCCGGCCTGAGCGACGGCGGCGATCTGGCGAGCGGCTTCCAATCGCAAAAGAACCTGCCCCGTCTGCACGGCGTCTCCTTCCGCGGCCAGCACTTCGGCCACGATGCCGCCGGTCGGCAGGCTGAGCGAGGCATAGCGGGCGGGTACGACCACGGCGTCGGCGATGATCTCGTCGCTGGCCCGGATAGGCTGGCTCAACTCGACCGAATCGGTGGCGGCGGCAGGCTCTTCAGCGGGCGCTGCCACCGGCATGGCGCAGGCGGAGAAGAGGACAAGCGCCAGGGCCAATACGGCCATTGGGACAAGGGGAGTGGATTTGATTTTCATGATGACCTCCGGTCGATATAAGGAAACGATTTGTGTTGAGTCGGAAATGGTGAGATGAAATGTGAAACATACTGCGTATTGCGTAGCGTCAGAATGGACGAAAATCGTTTTTGCAACCTGCAACCTGCAACTTGCAACTCTCATCACTGTTCATAGGCCAGAACCTGTCGCACACTAAGCCGGGCAGCCTGGTTGGCAGGGAGATAGCTGGCAATCGCCGACAGAATTACGACAGCGGCCAGCCAGATCAACATGCCCTGGGCGGAGATGACGAAGCTGAGCGGGGAGCCCATGATTTCGTTGCCGACGGCCATGCTGATCACTTTGCCGATCGGGATAGCCAGCACAGCCCCGAACAGCCAGCTGATCAGGCCGATGAATACGCCCTCGACGATGAAAACCTGCATCACCGAACCGCTCGACGCCCCGATAGCCCGCATCACCCCCACCTCTCGGATGCGCTCCAGCACATTCAGGCTCATCGTTCCGGTCAGGCCGATGCCGCCCACAAAGGCGAGGACGATAGCCATGCTCATGAGGAAGAGAATGACGACATTGAACAGCACATCGATTGCCGCGCGCGCTTGCGAGATGGTCTGCACAAACCCCACATTGAGCCCGGCTTCGGCGAGATGCGTTTCCAGGCGTCGGGCCAGCGCCTCTTGATCAGCGAGGCTATGGCCATCTGCGGTGATGGCGATGATGTTAGCCCGGCCCTTGTTGCCGGTCAGCCGGGCGAAATAGTCGTAATTCATATAGGCGATGCTCACCGGCTGGGCGATGCGGGCCACGCCCACGATCCGCCATGCCATGTCCTGATCATCGATATGGAGCACGATCTCATCGCCCAGGCTAAGATCGGGTTCGGCTGTGAGCAGATTGGAACTGACGACAAGGGCGTTTTCGTCATCAGGCAACAGCCAGCGTCCGGCCAACAATATTGGGTTGAGCATAGTGGTTTCGGCGGGCGGCGCATCGACGTAGATCATCTCGCCTTCGCTGCCGTCGGGGCGCACCCGGAATGTCGAGGTAGAACCCCAGCCCTCGACCTCGACCACGCCGGGAACCGCCAGCGCCTCGCGGGTCAGTCGGTCCAGCCGGTAATTCTGATCGAACTGCACCTGCATATCGAAAGCGAAGTATTGCAGCACCTCGTCCAGAGTCACCAGCAAGGAAGTGCGCACATGCACCACAGCCATGAAGATCGCTCCGGCCAGCGTCAGTGTGGTCAAGGTCAGGGCCAGGCGTCCTTTGCGGCGCAACGTGTTGCGGAGCGACAGCAGCAGCGGTCTTGGCAACCCGCGCAACCGCTCAATCATCTGATCGAGCCGTCCCTGTCCGAACCCGCTCTCGGAGAGGCCATAGCTGCTGATCGCCTCGCGGATGGTCAGGCGCGTGCCGTGCAAAACGGGGATTATCCCGGCTACTAGCGGCACGAGCAGCGCCATGCCCGCTTCCAGGGCCAGCACTTGCGCGGGAATACTGAATTCGCCCAGGGTGAAATTGACGAAATAACTCATGAAATTGATGATCTCTCGGGCGGCCCAGGCGCTGAGCGGGGCGGCGATGGCGAGCGCCAGCAAGCCGAACACCAGCACCATACCCAGGTACATGCGGGCGATCTGCCTCGTATTTGCCCCGACCGCCTTCATCACCCCGATCTGCCGCACCTGCTGGGCCAGCAGCGCCGAAACCGTGTTGATCAGCAGGAACACGCTGACGCCGAGCGAGATCACGCCCAGAACGGTGAGCAGCAAAACCAGCGTCTGAAATGTCGAATCTTGGGGCAGCTTGCCTGGGGTGGGGACGTCGGTGCGGGCGACTTCAACGCCGCTGCGCTCAAGCCGGTCTTTGACCTGGCGGGCGACTTGCTCGATGTGATCCGCATCACTGTGATCTCCGGACACGATGATGTGCAGTTCGTTGAATGTGCGGGGCAGCCCCAGCCACTCCATAGTATCGAAATTGACATAACCATACGCCATGCCTGTCCAGGGGGCGGCTCCGTGTACGCTGTCGTAAACCATGCCTGCCATTCGCATGTCCCGGCGCTTGCCCGAAGGCATCTCGACCCGAATGGCATCGCCCTGGCGGGCATGGGGAACCAGCCCCTGACTTGCCAATAGCACCGAAGTGCGTTCGATCAGCACCTCATGGTCGGGCGGGGGATAGACGCCTGGGTCGGGCCACTTCGCCGGGTCAGGCCCGAATAGGGTTTCCCGGCGCAGAATGTTGATTTGCATATCCTCGTAGTCGGGCGCGGCATACAATCGCAGGGGATACCAGGCCTCATCCTGGGGATGCTGGAAACGCACGACGACGTTGCGCCTGCCCTCGGCTGCGGCCACTTCGGGCATGCGGCGCACCGCCTCGACCAGATTGTCGGAAAACGCCTGCTCGGTGTAGAGAATGGCGCTGGGGGGATTGGCCGCCTCGTAGCTCTCCACCATGTCATCGGTGACGATCACACGCATGTGCGCCACCGTGCCCACGGCAAAGATACCGACGGCTATCGAGAGCACCACAAGAAAAGTGCGGCGTTTGTTGCTGAGGATATCGCGCAGAACCTTGCGCCATCTTGGCGAAAACATGATCTCAACCCTCCCGACTGGCGGCGCTACCGACCCGATGCGCTTCGACAATCTCGCCATCGGCGATGATCACCATGCGGGCGACTCGCTCGGCCAGGTCCTGGTCATGGGTGACCATAAGGATCGTCTTGCCCTCATCCACCAGAGCTTCGAACAGGCGGAAAACCGATTCCGCCGTCTTCGAGTCGAGGTTGCCTGTGGGTTCGTCCGCCACCAGGATGGGCGGGTCGTTGGCCAGGGCGCGGGCAATGGCGACGCGCTGCTGCTGTCCGCCGGAGAGGGACGATGGCAATTTGTACGCATGCTCGGCCAATTCCATTTGTTCGAGCAGTTGCATCGCCCTTTCTTTGCGCTGGCGACGGTTGTACATATTGCAGAAATCCATCGGCAGCATCACGTTTTCGATGGCTGTCAGGGTGGGGAGAAGTTGAAAGAATTGGAAAATGACCCCGACGTTGCGACCTCGCCACTGCGCCAGTTTGTCCTCGTTTAGCCGATGGACGCTGGTGTTGCCGATCACTACTTCGCCTTGCGATGGCCGGTCGATGCCGGTGATCATATTGATCAAGGTCGATTTGCCGCTGCCCGATTTGCCGATCACGGCCACGAATTCACCGCCATCCACCTGCAAATCGATCTCTTTGAGAGCGGTAAAATCGCCGGCCGGGCTGCGGTAGGTTTTGATCACATCTCGCAGTTCGATCAGATGCTCGCTCGTAGCCGTCGCTTTGCCGTTCTTTTTGCCGTTGCGCTTCCTTCCGAACATATTAACCTCCGTCTGTGTCTAGCCGAGATTGCAGAGTGATCTCGTCTCAATTGCATCCGCTCTCTGCAATCCCTTGCCTCAGATCAAGTGAATTGCTCTTGCCCGTCCTGTTGGCTGCGCCCGGCCATCCAGCCGCCCAGCAGGCCGCCGCCGATAGCCAGAGCCATGTGCAGCATCGTGTACCCGGTCAGTTCACCCTGCAGGAAGATGGGAACGACCGCCATGAGCACGCCTGCGATCAGGCCAGCCAATGGGGATGCGCCTTCGGCATGACGCCCGGCCATCCGTCCGCCGACGAAAGCGCCAATCAGCGTCCATACCAGGCCGAGCACGACGAACGGTGTGCTGCTCAGGGCTTCGACCAGCACATCCTGCGGCGGAGCGCCGCGCATCTGAAAGCCCAGAACGACGCCGTAGCCGACGTTCACAGCCAGGGTGATCAGCACCGAAACAACGGCGCCGACGACAGCGCCGATAACGACCCACAGCCATTTGATCGCAGAAAAGTTGAAAGACATTTTGACCTCCTTAAGTCAGTGTGAGTGGATTGTTACGTTGACGCCCCCAGAATATCAGGCTGAATCGGCGGTTCGTAGTGCCGGAGGTCATGGCCGAGGTCATGTTGTCTGGTGTGACAGTCATATGCCGCTTTGGCAATGCCAGACAAGGTTCGTGATAGAATAAGCCGATGAATCTGAGACGAGCGATTACGCCGCTGTACTGGAAAGTCCGATGAGTTTGTCAACACACCCCCACATCGTCATAGTCGGCGCATCCGGCCATGGCAAAGTCGTCGCCGATATCGTCGAGCAAGAGGGGCGATATCGTGTGGTCGGATTCGTCGACACCTATAAAACTGCGGACAGTGACTGGTATGATTTGAAGATCCTGGGCAGTGACCTTGACTTGCCGCAATTGGTCGGAACCTGGAATCTGAGCGGGGCGATCGTGGCGATTGGGGACAACTGGACGCGCTATCAGGTGACCGAGCGTATTCAATCGCTGGTTCCGCAACTTGGATTTGTCAGCGCCTGCCATCCTTCGGCCCAAGTCGGGCGAGGGGTGACAATTGGCGCTGGGACAGTGATCATGGCAGGCGCAGTGATCAACAGCGATACAACCATCGGAGAAGGATGTATCATCAACACGAAGGCATCGCTCGATCACGATTGCATTCTGGGTTCATTCTCCAGCCTGGCCCCGGGCGCTACCTGCGGCGGCAACGTCACCATAGGCGCACTTTCGGCTATCTCCCAGGGTGCGAATGTAATCCATGGCATCA
This sequence comes from Caldilineales bacterium, assembly GCA_024102915.1. Classification (GTDB taxonomy): domain Bacteria; phylum Chloroflexota; class Anaerolineae; order J102; family J102; genus JAGFJG01. The sequence continues at coordinate 34,230 of JAGFJG010000020.1, read as the reverse complement.
CAATCGGCTCCAATACCGTTATCGGCGCATCCGCCCTTGTCCTGCGTGACATCCCCGACTTCTCCGTCGCCTTTGGTATTCCCGCCAGGGTTGTACGCAAACGGGATGCGGGGGACCGCTATTTGTAGATCGAATCGCTGCCGGAATCAATCAGCCTGCCAAATGCTTCATCCGACGGAGCGACGATGTTGCATGATCGCCCAGAGAGTATGGTAAGCTTGCTGACAAGACCCCGAAGACGCTTCAATCATTGTGAGCCATATTTTTCTTGATATCGAGACGGACAATTCGCAACCATCATGCCCACCATCGAAGTCATCTACGGCGAAAAGAGCCGCACCGTCACAGCCGGGCTGGGAACCATCATCGGCGACGCTATCGCCCGGACCGAATTGCCGCTGGAACAGCCTTGCGCCGGGCGCGGCACCTGCGGGAAATGCAAAATCCTGGCCGAGGCCGGGTTAGCCCCGCCGGACGAGATTGAGTACGAAAATCTGACAGCAGGGGAGTTGGCGGTCGGCAATCGCCTGGCCTGCCGGGCGCGCGTCACCGGCGATGTGACCGTGACCCTGGCGCCGATTGTGGTCTACTCGAACAAGATATTCCGCGCCAGCAATCGCTACAAGCGCGAGAAAGACGCTCGCTTGGGCCTGGCCATCGACTTCGGCTCGACCACCGTGGCCGCGTTTCTCACCATGCTCGACGATGGCGAAGTCTGCGCGGGCGGCGCCGCCCTCAACCAACAGACCGTCTATGGTGCGGATGTGATCTCGCGGCTGGCGGCGGCGGATGACGATGCAGAGGACGCCGAGCGCCTGCACAAACTCGCCCTGGCCTCGATGAACCAGGCTGTCGATTCCCTCAAGCTTTCCCAGAGCATCGCTAACCGCATCGAGCGAGTCACGATCGTAGGGAATGTGGCGATGCACCATCTGATCACCCGGCTGCCCCTGGCTTCACTGGCTGTCAAGCCCTTCCAGCCCTTCAGTAAGGCGTCGATTATGGATGCCACGCCGATGATGGGCGGGATATTTCCGGCTGGTGCAAAGGTGGCCTTGCCGCCGTTGGTGGGCGGATTCGTCGGCTCCGACGCCCTGGCCTGTCTGGCTTATTTCGATTTTGAGGAAGCGACCGGCCCCATGCTGGCGGTCGATCTGGGCACGAACGGCGAGGTGCTCGTCACCGATGGTCAGCGAATCGTCACGGCCTCGACGGCTGCTGGCCCGGCTTTCGAGGGCGTGAATATTTCCTGCGGCACCCGCGCCGTCGATGGCGCTATCGTTGGGGTGAGTCTAAAGCAGGGTGAGCTAATTTTTAGCACGATTGCCGACGCCGAACCCATCGGCCTGACCGGCAGCGGCCTGCTCAGCATCGTTTATGAATTGCAGAAAGCGGGCGTGATCCGGGCCGACGGCCGCTTTGCCGACAACCCGCCCATCCTCGCCGACCGCCTGATCACCGACGATCAGGGCGTACGCTGCCTGCTCATGACCCCGGACGGCGATCTGAAACTGACTCAGTTCGACGTGCGGGAATTGCAGAAGGCCAAGGGTGCGATCAGGGCCGCAATCGAGATTTTGTTGGCGAATGTGGGCTTGCAGCCGGGCGACTTACAACGGGTAATTCTGACAGGATCCTTCGGCGGGCAGGTAGACATCGACGCCGTTTTGGCGCTGGGCATGCTGCCCCCTGTGCGGCGAGAGGCGGTGGAAACGGTGGCGAACGGCGCCGGGCTGGGCGCAGCCATGTTCCTCAGCGACGAGGGGTTTGCGTTGGGGGAGCGGTTGGCGGCGCGGGCAGGGCAGGTCGACCTCGATACCGATCCAGATTTTCAGATGCGCTATATCGAAGCGCTGGCGCTGGCCCCGAACGGTTCATTCTAGACATTGCTTACAACGCGCGGGCGCGGCATCGCCCTAGTTCTCACTGCCGTGGCGCTGGGCTCGACATCAGGCGTGTGGACATCGTTGATCATCGGCGGCAGCGGCATTTCGCCCGTGGACCTGGCATTCTGGCGCGATGCGACCACCTGCCTTGTAGTGCTGATCGGACTGGCCTTGCTGCGCCCCGGCTTGTTGCGAGTTCAGCGCGCGCATCTGCCCTGGCTCGCTGTGATGGGTGCAGTCGGCATCGGATTCTTTCACGTGCTGTGGAATTGGTCGGTAGTGCTGAATGGGGCGGCGCTGGCCACGGTCTTCCAATACCTGGCTCCGATTGTGGTCACAATTGCGGCCTGGTTTGCCTGGCGCGAGCCGCTGACCTGGCGCAAAATCCTGGCGATTGCCCTGGCGATCACCGGGGTGTGGCTGGTGGCGCAGCCCTTCGGTCAGAGCGGCATGCCGGTCACAGCCACGGGTCTGGCGGTTGGCCTGGCTTCGGCGCTGACGAGCAGCGTTTACGTGCTGTTGGGCAAACGGCTGACCGGCGCAGTCAACCCGTGGACGATCATGGTCTATATGTTCGGTTTCGCCGCGCTGGCGCTGGCCCCGCTGGCTCTTTTCTCCGGCGGAACCTGGACCCTGACACTGCCCGTCCTCGCCGCTTTTGCCGCCTTCATCTTCATCCCCACCGTCACCGGGTTCGGCCTGTACACCACGGCGCTGCAATTCCTCACCGCCAGCGTCGCCTCGATTATCGCTACCTCGGAAGTGCTGTTCGCCGCAATCATGGCGTACGTGGTTTTGGGCGAACGGCTGGGGCCGTGGCAATGGGCGGGGGCGTTGTTGGTGGCCGGGGGTGTGGCGCTGGTTTCGCTGCCGAACCATCGCCGCATCACCCAGGCTGTTCCGGTCGAGATCATCTCCGAAACGTAACTGGCGGCTGTCCGGCAGCCTTACCGATGTGCATCATCCTGCGGATGGGCTCGTAATCTGCGTCGTTGACGGCGACGAAGCAGGCAATGCCCGACTCGGCCATAATCGCTCGCCCGACTTGTGAGCGATGCAGGGTCGTGAACTGGCGGCGCAATGCGAGGAAGGTCATCTCGTCAAGATCGGCTGGGGTCACCCAGGGCGGGACGGGGCTGGAACCGAGGGTATCGATGATGTGGATTTCGGAAGCGAGGCCGGGACGAGCACGCAGCTCAGTTTCCAGCACGGTGCTGTCGATGGCCGAGGCGTCGATCTCGCCTGCGAGAAGCATGCGCAATGAGATCTCGTGCGCTCCTGACTCGATCACCCGGCCAAAGAAATCCCAACCCCGACCTGATGTTGCCAGGTGATAGGCGACGACGCCAAAGCCCGAATGCGATTCCGGCTCGTTGTACGCCCACACCGCCCCAGCCAGATCGGCGAACGAAAGGAAGCGGCTATCGTTGCGGACGACGACATCCGAGAAGTAAACGGGGCGATCTTGATATCGCTCGCCCGACATCACGGGCGCGGCCAGGGGACGTACAGCGGGGGAGGGAAGTCCGGCCAATTTGACATAAGGCGCGCCACAAATCCAGGCGGCATGGAACTCGCCTCGCTTCACCCCCTGCATCCGTTCCTGCCAGGGGATATCACTCACGAAGCGACCGGGCCGCCCCATCCGCCCGGAGATGAATTCGGCGATGCGGCGGCAGCTTTCATCGGCGTTCGGGGCCTGGCAGGAAGTGAAGCGCAATGGCGAAGAATCATTCATCGTTATTGGCGATGGATGCCCTATCTTCCACCTCCGCCACCCCCTCCCCCTTTCCCTCCCTCTCGGCGATCAGATTCGCCGCCAACAACAGAAAACTGCCGATGATTGAAGCGACCACGCCGATCACCCGCGCTCTTTGCTGGGCAACGGCATTGGCATTGATGGCCTTCTCCATCTCGAATCGCTGCTCCAACAACAGCGGCACGCGCTCCTGCCCCTGCGCGATGATCGCCTGCTCCGCCTGCTTCAATGCCACGAAATTGGCGAAGGTTGGCTCCGCTCGCGTCTGGTCGTTGAGCTGTGCATAAGCATCGTAAGTCTGGCGATAGTCGAACACACCGGCGAGGGCCAGCGCCCCGATCATATTGCGCACAGGCGTCGCCCGGTCGAGGATATTCCCCTCGTAGATCAGCCCGGCCACATCCTGGCGGGCGTTTCCCTGTTGCGCCAGGATGAAGATGAGGTCGCCCTGCTGGTTGGCGATGAAGTATTCCGAGGCGATGCCGTTTAGCGAATCGATCTCCCGGCTCAGGCCGGAACTGGCGTCGGACAGGCGTTGCATCTCGTCGTTCAGGCGGTCGACGACCAGCAACGACCACACAGCGCCCACAGCGGCGAACAGAAAGCCGCATATCAGCGCAATCGACTTGGCATGTCCGTGCAGGAATCGACGCATGGCGCACCTCGACATAATCCGGGAAAATGAAGTCAGGTGAGTATAGCGGGACGGCGGCCTTCACTGCAATCGCTTGGCCCAACGGCCCGCCGATAGCCTTGACACCCCACAATCACAAACCTATACTGCCTGCATGTCGTCGCGCCGTACAAACTGGACATGGCTGTCGCTTGTGATTCTGTTTCTCTCGTTGGCGTTCATGCCCGCGGGACATTCCGTCGCCCAGGAAGGTGAACCGACACAGCCATTGACCGATGAGCAAAAAGACGCCATCGTTCAGGACATCATCGCCAGTATGACGCCCGAACAAAGGGTCGGACAGCTATTCCTGGTCACATTTGCTGGCAGCGACACTGGCCCGAATTCCGACATCGCCCGCCTGATCCGGGACTGGCAGATTGGCGGTGTGGTGTTGCTGACCGACAACGGCAATTTCAACAACCTCGAAGACACCACCGGGCAGGTGGTGCGACTGACGAACGACCTGCAAACCTATGCCTATCGTGACCTGAGCACGCCGTTAGTCGGGGAAGATGGCGCGCTAAATCCTGCGATCTCCGGGCCGGATTCTGTGCCTGGCCTGCCGCTTCTGATTGCGGTCGAGCATGAGGGGGATGGTTACCCATACACCCGTCTGATCAACGGCTTTACGCCGATCCCGAACAATCTGGCGATCGGCGCCACGTGGACGCCCGATTACGCCCGCCAGGTCGGGGAGATCGTGGGCAGGGAATTGGAGGCGGTCGGGATCAACTTCCTGCTGGGGCCGTCGCTGGATGTCCTCGACACGCCTCGCCCCGAATTGAAGGGATACCCCGGCTCGCGCACCTTTGGCGGCGACGCCTTTTGGGTGGCGCAGATGGGCCAGGCCTATATCGACGGCGTGCACCAGGGTTCCGAAAATCGGGTGGCGACCGTGGCCAAGCATTTCCCCGGCCAGGGCGGCAGCGACCGCCGGCCCGACCGTGAAGTCGCCACCGTGCAGAAACCCCTCTCCGCCCTGCAACAGGTGGAGCTCGTGCCATTCCGGGCTGTGACCGAAGCCGCTGATGCCGCCAGCGAGATCACCGACGCGCTCATGACCTCGCACGTGCGCTACAAAGGCTTCCAGGAAAATCCCCGCCAGCTCACCCCGCCGATTTCGCTGGCCCCCGAATTGCAGACGATCATGGCCGGTTTCGATAATTGGCGGCAAAAGGGCGGCCTGCTTGTCTCCGACGCCCTGGGCGTACGCGCCCTCAAGCGGTATTATCAGGCCTACGAACCGGAGCGATTCCCCACCCGTCGCGTCACACAGGAGGCGTTTCTGGCGGGCAACGACCTGCTGTATCTGTCGCAGTTCGATCGGGCCGGGGTTTGGGCTGACCAATACGCCAACATGGAAGACGCCATCGCTTTCTTCCAGCAGAAATATGTGGAGGATCCAGCATTCCGTGCCCGTGTCGATGAGTCCCTCGCCCGCATCCTGCGCCTCAAGCTGGAACTCTACCCCGACCTGAGTTGGGACGCCACCCAGCATACGACCACCGACCTGGCTCAAAAATTAAATCGGTCAACCGATATCGTCACGCAGATAGCGCGAGCCGGCATCACGCTCATCTATCCGGGGGCCACCGAACTGGCCGACCGCCTGCCCAGCGCCCCCCTTTCGGACGAGCGTATCCTCATCTTCACCGACGCCCGTGGCGAGGCGGATTGCACTGAATGCCCCAGCGTCCCGGCCATCCCGGTCGATGCCCTGGAACAGATCGCCATCCGTCTCTACGGCCCAGACGCCAGCGATCAGGTGCGGTCCGAGTTGATCAACAGCGCCAGTTTCGCCGAACTGGACGTGTTTTTGCAGCAGGCCGAACTGCCCGACTCCATCCCGCCAGAACAGCAGCTATCCCCCGAACGATTTGACGAATTGAATGGGTTGATCAATGACGCCAACTGGATCGTGTTCGCCTTGCTCGATGTCGATCAGGAGACTGTGCCCAGTTCGGGAGCGCTGCGCCGGTTCTTAGATCAGCGCGCCGATATCCTGCGGGATAAGAAGCTGATCGTCTTTTCCTTCAATGCGCCCTACTTCCTCAGCGACACCGAGATCGGCAAACTGACCGCGTATTATGGCCTTTACAGCAAGGTGCAGCCTTTCCTGGAAACGGCCGTGCGCACGCTTTTCCGCGAGCTGACCCCCAACGGCAAGCTGCCGGTCAGCGTGGCCGGCGTGAATTACGATCTCGACCGTCAGCTTGAACCCGATCCGGGCCAGCGCTTCCATCTGGCCCTGCTCACCCCGGACCAGCAGGGCGAAGGCGAAGTGGTCGACCAGCAAAGCGGGTCCATCGACCTGGCCGTGGGCGACAGCATCATCCTGCGGGCGGGGCCTGTCATCGACCGCAACGGCCACATCGTGCCGGACGGAACCCTGGTTGAATTCCGTTTCCTCGACCAGCAAGCGGGCGTGGAGCTGCCACGCCGTCAGGCTGCAACCAGTCACGGCGAAGCGCAGACGCAATTGACGATCGAGCGTCCCGGCAGTCTGCAACTATCCGCCAGCGCCGGAGATGGCGCCACATCCGATGTTTTGCTGCTCACGGTTGGCGGCGAGGCAGGCGCATCTCTGGCCACGGCGACGCCCACCCTGACGCCCGTCCCCACCGACACGCCTGTCCCTACCGCCACCCCCACCGACACGCCCGTCCCCACCAGCACGCCCACTTTCACACCGGAACCCACCGTCGATCCCGGCCCCACCCCGGTTCCCTCCGCTTTTCGGTTTCTGCCGCCGGGCGGCGGTCGCGTCGATCTCACCATCTTTGTGCTGGCGCTGCTGGCCAATGCCATCACCGCCGGGCTCCATTTCGTCCTGGCTCGCGGCGACCGCAAACCGACCACGACCGTTGTGCGCGATATCCTGATCTCGATCATCGGCGCGCAGACCGCCTATTTGCTCTACGCCCTGGGCTGGCTGCCGGGCAGCGAATTTATCCACACGCAATTGGGCCCGGCCGGCGTGTTGATCGCCGTTTTTCTGGGCGGCCTGCTGCCATTCCTCACCGATTTTATGCGCGAGCAGTTGAGCAGCGCCCGAGTTGGCGCATGAGACCGGCCCGATGACTTTGATGACGCTTCCCGCCGGGGCGCTGTTGCGTGAACGCTACGAGATCATCGAATTGATCGGCCAGGGCGGCATGGGAGCCGTGTACAAGGCCAGCGACCGCCGCCTCACCGGTCGCCTGTGTGCGGTGAAAGAGGTTTTGCCGATCCTCACCGGCTATGACGAGGATTTCGGCGCATATCAGGAGCAGTTCTATCAGGAAGCCAGCATCCTGGCGCAACTGGATCACCCCAACCTGCCGAAGGTGAGCGATTACTTTTCGGAAGAGGGGCGGGAATATCTGTTGATGGATTATGTGCCCGGCCCCGACCTGAGCGAGGTCATCGCCAGCGCCCGCCAGCGCGAGGAATTTTTGGAAGAGGATCGCATCCTGGAATGGACTGCTCAGATTTGCGACGCGCTGGTCTATCTGCACAGCCGCACGCCGCCCATTCTCCATCGCGACATCAAACCCTCGAACATCAAGCTCATGCCCAGCGGACATATCAAGCTGGTCGATTTCGGCCTCGTCAAATTGCTGGCCGTTGACGAGAGCCGCACGGTGACGGTCGTTCAGGGTCTCGGCACTGTGCAATACACGCCGCTGGAGCAATACGGCGGCGATGCCGGGCACACTGACGCCCGCAGCGATCTCTACGCGCTCGGCGCTACGCTATATCATCTGCTCACCCTGCGACCGCCCATCGACGCCCGCCAGCGTTTCTTGCACCCCGGCGCTCTGGCCCTGCCTCGCACGATCAACCCGGCGATTTCTCCGAACGTCGAGCGGGCGACGATGGCGGCCATGGCCATGCACCCGCAAGATCGCCCCCCTTCCGTGGAGGATTTCACCGAGATGTTGATGAGCAGGCATGATGTCGTCAATGTCGGCGGCGTGTATTCACCGCCCAGGCCGAATTTTGCCGACGCCTTGCGCGCCAACGCCCCCTTGCTGGCCGTGGCGGCGCTTCTGCTCTTGATCGCCCTTGCCATCAGCATCACCAGCTCATTGATTTAAGGATCGCCATGCAAAGAGAAGTCGCCATGCTGATTTTGCAGCGCAGCGAGGGCGCCAGCAGCCGTTGGCCGCTCGAAGCCGAGATCACTCGCATCGGTCGCAGCCCGGAATGCGAGATCATGTTGCCGGAACGCGTGGTCTCGCGCGAGCACGCGCATATCGAGCGCACCAGCAGCGGCTATTATCTGTACGATCATGGCAGCAAAAACGGCACCTTCGTCAATGGCGAGGCCGTCGAGAGCGGATATTTGCTGCAGGATGGCGACGAGATCCAGATCGCCCTGCGCTTCCGCCTGACTTTTGTGGGCGCTGGAGCGACCGCCCCCCTCACCATCGACCTGGTCCTGCCCGACCCCGAACAGGCGTTGCGCCTGGACAGCACCCGCCGCACGGTCGAGGTGCACGGCATGACGCTGGACCCGCCGTTGTCAGCGGCGCAATACCGGCTGCTCAGCGCCTTGGTCGAGGCGAAGGGCGCTGTGATCAGTCGCGACGAAGTGGTGCGCGTGGTCTGGCCGGATGTGGAGGGCAGCGGGGTGTCGGAGCAGGCCATCGATGCACTGGTGCGGCGTTTGCGCGAGCGCCTGGCTGAGTTGGAGCCGGAGCACCAGTACATCGTCACCGTGCGCGGCCACGGCTTCCGTTTCGAGAACCCGGCTTGAGCTCGGCAAGTCATGCCCGCACTCTATCTGCACATCCCATTCTGCCAGCGCAAATGCCCTTATTGCGATTTCAACACATACGCCGGGCGTGAAGCCAGGTTTTCCGCGTATGCGGCGGCGCTGGCCGCGGACATCGAGCGGGCGGGGATTGAGTTGGGGGAGCCGGAAGCCGCGACGTTGTTTCTGGGCGGAGGCACGCCCACCGTGTTGGAGCCGGAGCAGCTTCGACAGATTATGACGGGTGTGCGAACTGGTTTTGCTTTGCGAGAAGATGCCGAACTGACCAGCGAGGCCAATCCGGGAACAGTCGATCAGGCGCGATTCCAGACTTTGCGCCAGCTTGGTTTCAATCGCCTGAGCATGGGCGTGCAATCCTTCGACGCGGGCGAACTGGCGTTTCTGGGCCGAATCCACAACGCTGATGAGGCGGAGCGGGCGTTTTCGCTGGCGAGGCAGGTCGGGTTCACAAATATCAATCTGGATTTTATATTCGGGCTGCCGCACCAGCGACCCGAAACCTGGGCGGACACCCTACGCCGGGCAGTCGAACTGAACCCCGAACACCTCTCTCTCTACAGCCTGATTGTGGAGGATGGCACGCCGCTGGCGGGATGGGTGGCTCGCGGGCAGGTCAGCGAACCTGACCCCGATCTGGCGGCGGACCTCTACGAGGTGGCCTGCGAGACTCTGGCCGAGGCGGGGTATTGCCATTACGAGATTTCAAATTGGGCGCGGGGGCCGATCGAGGCGAATGGACTGCCCCGCTCTGCCAGTCGCCACAATCTGGTCTATTGGCGCAACGAGAGCTATCTCGGATTCGGGCCGGGCGCGCATAGTTCGCTGGCCGGGCGACGCTGGTCGGTGGGGCGCAGCGTGGAGGGCTACATCAAATCAGCGAGCGAAGGCGCTCCATCGCGTGACTACGAGGAGGCTATCACAACCGACCTGGCGATGGGCGAGACGATGATGCTGGGTCTGCGGCTGTTGGAGATCGGCGTGGATCGGGCGGCATTTCGTGCACGCTTCGGCGTCGATGTGACGGAGGTCTATGCCAGAGAGTTGGCGGGATTTCAGGCCAGGGGGTGGGTAGAAACGACCGACGCTCACGTGCGCCTGACCCCGCAAGCCTGGCTGGTGGGAAATGAGGTATTCGCTGAGTTCTTGCCATGAGAGCTGCGGATTTTCACCAAAAAGACGCTTGCACCTCGACTGTGCTAAAATGGCTTCAGCACGATCAAGAGAGAAATGGACTATGTTGAATCTGATCCATCCTATCCCGGTTTCTGACTCAGAACTCAAGGATTTTTGCCGTAAACACCGCATTTCCAAGCTTGCCTTGTTTGGTTCGGTTTTGCGGGATGACTTTACGTTGGAGAGCGATATCGATGTGTTAGTCGTCTTCGAATTGGACGCAAAGGTCGGGTTTATGGCTCTGGCGCGGGCGCAACGTGAACTTTCGGAGTTACTGAATCGTACAGTGGACTTGGTTCCAGAATCAGGGCTCAAACCACTGATCCGTGAGGAGGTGATGAACAGCGCCGAGGTCGTCTATGCGGCCTGAGCGCCTTTATCTCACGGATATGTTAGAGGCAGCGGATGCCATTCACCGCTTCCTGCTCGACGTGCCCGATAAAGAGACCTTTTATGGGGATGAATTGCGTCAAAGTGCGATTTTACAGAAACTAATCGTAATTGGCGAAGCGGCCACCCGGCTCTCGGATGATTTCAAAATCGGACATCCAGAGGTGGAATGGGCCGAGATCGTGGCGTTTCGCAATATTGCCGTGCATGCTTATTTCAGTATCGCATGGGAAATTGTGTGGGTGACGGCCACTGATGATGTGCCTCGATTGCGTCGCCAGATAGCAGGTTTGATTCGCCAGGAAAAGTAAAGCAGTCAAATGGAAGTTTTCCGGTGGCGATGCTACCCAGATTAGAAACGCAGTGGCGTTGTTTAACTCGCCCGCCCCAACAATTGCATCGCCAGCCCGCGCAAGAGGGCTGTTCCCTCAAGTTCACCGCCGGTGGCTGCCAGCGCCTGCAACGCCGCCTGCGCGTGGTGTTCCGCCACCTGCTCGGCGTGCTCCCGCGCCCCAGTCTGTGCTAATAAATCTAAGATTTCAGAAACATCGGCAGGGGAGAATTCATCCGTGCGGGCGTAAAGCTGCCGCAGAGATTCATTTGCAGGGTTGGACTGCGAGAGTGCGTAAAGGACGGGCAGGGTTTTCTTGCGAGTGAGGATGTCGCTGGCGGCCGATTTGCCCGTCAGCGCTTCGTCGCCCCAGATGCCCAGGATGTCGTCCTGAATCTGAAAGCTGACGCCCAATTCATGCCCGAATCGCCAGTACTGCCCCGACCGTTCTTCGTCCGCTCCGGCCACAATGGCTCCCAGTTGGGCGGATGCCGCCAATAGCGCCGCCGTCTTTCCGGCGATCATCGCCAGGTATTCGGCCACGCCTACCTCCGTCCTCGTCTCGAAACTGATGTCCATATATTGGCCTTCGGTCAGACGTAGTGAGGTCTCGTCGAAAACCCGCACAGCCTGCAAGGTCCGCCTATCGCTGACGCCCCCTCCGCTGAGGTCGAGCAAAGCCAGCCGGGCCAGCGTAAACATGGCGTCTCCGGCGTTGATCGCCTGGGCTACGCCCGCCCATGTCCACAGGGTGGGGCGATGGCGGCGGGTGGGGCTATTGTCCTCGATGTCGTCGTGGATCAGTGAGAAGTTGTGCAGCAGTTCCACCGCGGCGGCGGCGGGGATAGCCTGCGCCGGGTCGCTGCCCGCCGCCTGGCAGGACATGAGCACGACTAGCGGGCGCACGCGCTTGCCCTGCGGCGCTGAATCCGGATATCCTCGCTCATCCTCCCAGCCCAGGTGATAACGCATCATCCCCCACATTCCCTGCGAATAAGTGTCGCCGCCGCTCAATGTCTGGCGCATGTGCGTTTCCACCACGGGCAGCCATTTCCTGGTAAATGATTTGATGTCAATCATACGGTTGGTCTCAAAAGCCTCCGTGTCTGCTCTGCGTCCCGTGTGTGCAATTCATCCGGTTTCAAGCTCACGATTCGATGCGAGTCAATCGGCCCGGTTTGCGCAGATCATGCAGCGTCGCCGCGCCACTGGCGAACATTGCGACCCGCAGCTCCGTGGCCGTCACCTCGATTTCACCCGCCACCGCTTCGGCGTCATGGATCGCCGCCTTCAAAAATGGCCCGGCCATGCCGCCCAAGTCAGCGCCCAAGGCGACGCATTTGGCGATGTCGATGCCGCCGCGCAGACCTCCGCTGGCGAACAAAGTCATATCGGGCAGCGCATGGCGCAAATCGACCAGGGATTCAGCGGTGGGGATGCCCCAGTCGGCGAAGGCGCGGGCCAGGCGCTTGCGGCTATCGTTTTCCGCCCGATGATATTCCACTTCCGTCCACGAGGTGCCGCCGCTGCCGGCCACATCGATAGCGGCGACCCCGGCATCGGCCAGCATCCGCCCTGCCCCCACCGAGATGCCCCACCCGACTTCTTTGGCGATGACCGGGACTGGCAGTTTGCGGCAGACTTCCCCGATTTTGTGGGCCAATCCACGCCATGCCCAATCCCCATCCGCCTGCACTGCCTCCTGCAACGGGTTGAGGTGCAAGATGAGGGCGTCGGCTTCCACCATGTCCACAGCGCGCTGGCAATGCTCGACCGTGTAGCCCTTGTTCAATTGCACCGCGCCCAGATTGGCAAAAAGCAGAACATTCGGTGCGACAGCTCGCACCTGGAAGGTATGGGCCTGTTCCGGCTCCTCCACCCCCGCCCGCTGCGACCCCAGCCCCATCGCCACGCCTGCCGCTTCCGCTGCCTCGGCCAGATGGAAATTGATCCGCCGGGCTTCCTCTGTCCCGCCCGTCATCGACGAGATGAGAATAGGCGCTTTCAGTATCTTCCCGAACAACGAGAGACTGGCGTCGATATCGACCAGGTTCAACTCTGGCAACGCCTGATGTGTAAATCGATAATTCTCCAATCCGGTGGTCAGGCGAGGAAAGGTGACGTCTTCCTCAAGATTAATGCGGATATGATCGGATTTTCGGCGAGCGTGAATACCAGGCATTGTGCATCCTCTGGCGGCGAGTGTAGTGCTCGCCCGCTTACGATGTCAAATCAAGTCGGATTCCCCCGCGACTAATTCCATCGGCTGGTGTTCCATTCTTTGGTGCGACGTTTGAACACGAGGCTTGCGGATTTTGTCCGCTCTGGTCATCGTGCTAGAATTGCGCCGCTTTAGTAATCATTGTCGGACAATCCAGTCCGGCCCCTGAAACCACAAACAATCATCTATTTCAAATTGGAGAAAATGTACAATGAGTGACGTCCGCGAACGTGTAGTTGCAATTATCGTCGATCAGCTTGGCGTTGATGAAGACCAGGTTACCGATGATGCCCGTTTCCGTGAAGACCTTGAGGCTGATAGCCTGGACCTGGTCGAATTGATGATGGCCTTCGAAGAGGAATTCGGCGGCGAGATTTCCGATGAGGAAGCTCAGCGAATCCAGACGGTGGGCGAAGTTGTCGTCCTGCTGGAGAAAGTCGACGAAGACTGATCAGTTCTTCGTAAGACGCCAAATTGGAACAGCGGGCGCCGCGTGCATGCACACGGCGCCTTCTTTGTTTGAACCGAATGAACGCTGAATCGTTGCAAGCCCCCATATCGTCCGTCGGCGGACTGATTCTCGTCGGCGGAGCCAGCGCCAGAATGGGTGAGAACAAGGCGCTCTTGGCGGTGGCCGGGGTAAGGTTGATTGACCGGGTTGTGGCCAGCCTGCGCCCGCTCACCGACGAAATCATTTTGATCAGCAATGATGCCGAAACTTATGCCGATCTGGGTTTGTCGGTGGTGGCCGACCTGGAGCCGGGGCGAGGCCCGCTGATGGGGCTGTATTCCGGCCTTTCGGCGTGCACCCGTGAACTGGCATTTTTGCTGGCTTGCGATATGCCATTTGTGAACACGGCGCTACTGCGGCGCATGGCGGCTGCGGCAACTGACTATGACATCGTCATTCCCCAAACCACGGATGGCCTCCACCCTTTACACGCCGTCTACCGCCGTTCGACCTGTCTCCCCGCCATCGAACTCGCCCTGGCGGCTGGCGAGCGCCGTATGATCAGCTTTCACCGGACGATGCGCGTTCGCGTGATCAGCGAGGCGGAAGTGGCGTTATTGGACCCGGCGGGTATCGCACTGATGAATGTCAATACGCCGGACGAACTCGCACGGGCGGAAAGAATCGCCCAGGATTTTCAGAGATCGGAGGAAATTCAATCATGAGCGAACTCTCGTTCTTCGATAAAGTTTATATTCTGGTGCAACAAATCCCGCGGGGGAAGGTCGCCTATTATGGGCAGATTGCGGAAATGGCCGACGCGCCCGGCGCCGCCCGCACGGTGGGATGGGCTCTGGCGTCGCTTAGCCCGACCCAGGCGCAAGTGGTGCCCTGGCAGCGGGTGATCAATAAAGCGGGGCGCTGCTCGATCCGCAATATGGAACACAGTGTGGCGGAACAGCAGACACTGCTGGAGGACGAGGGCGTCGATTTCGATGAGCGAGGTTACACCGACTGGGGCATTTTCGGCTGGCCGGGATTGGAGCCGGATGAAGTGCGGACGCTGTTTGCAAGTGGTAGCTCGCTACGCCCCTAACTTAGATTTGTACGCTTAGCAAAAGGCACGTCATTCGTTGACGTGCCCTTTGCAGTGACTAGGATCGGCGGAGAATTCAAGATCAAGATTCAGAGCGTTTCAATTGAACCAGTTCGGTGGTGTTCTGGGCGATCTTGAAGACAACCATGATCAATTCGACAAACACTCTGGCGAGAATTGCATAGATCAATCCGCCAATCAGACCACCAATCATCACGCCAACCCCTGAGAAAAAGCTGTCGCTAAACATTGCAATAAGACCACTGATTACACCGCCAACGGCAATTAGTATTGCAAAGAGGAGCAGCAGCGCGTAGAGAATTTTGATGAGTCTCGGAGTTACGAAATCATCGAACGAAAAGTCGGTCAACAAAGCGAAAAAGCCTTTGGATTGCATGGTTTCCTCCGTTACAATGAATGGGAAGTCTTAGTATAGCATTAGGTTGGTCACCGCCGTTCAAATCACTAGCCGAAGTATTCTCCATTTCCGTAGCTACGTCAAGTGAGTTGGCGCACCAAAAGATATATTTTTGTGACACAAAGTTTCGAATGCAAATAAACCTCCCCACCTTCCCCCTCATCCTCGCCCCCACGCCCCTGCACCACCTGTCTCGATTCTCGTTCTGGCTGGGACATGGCTGCGAGGTCTGGATTAAGCGGGACGATCTGACCGGCATGGCGCTGGGCGGCAATAAGCTGCGCAAGCTGGAATTCCTGGTCGCCGATGCGCTGGCGCAGGGGGCGACCGATCTGGTGACGACCGGCGCTGCTCAGTCCAATCATTGTCGGCAGACGGCTGCCGCCGCCGCCAAAGCCGGGCTGGTCAGTCATCTCGTGCTGCGCGGCGAAGTCGCTGATCGCCCCGGCGGAAACCTTGTGCTAGACAGGCTGCTTGGGGCGCATCTCTACTGGTCGGGTTCACCGCAAACGCAAGAGCGCATGGACGCCGTTGTGGCGGACTTACGTGCGCGAGGCTGCACCCCGTATGTGATCCCACTGGGCGGTTCGACGCCGGTCGGGGCGGCGGGCTATGCCGCTGCCTGGGCGGAGATGAGCGGTCAGGCCAGGGATTTGGGTGTCGACTTCGATCAGGTCGTCTTTGCCACCAGTTCCGGCGGCACGCAAGCCGGGCTGAGCGTGGGCGCGGGAGCCGCAAGCTGGCCGGGTGAGTTGGTCGGTATCTCGGTGGATCATCTCGCCGCCGAGCTTGGAAAAATCGCAGACCCGCTGACCCAGGCCACGGCGGAATTGCTGCAAGTGCAATCGCCCCATCCCGTCTTTATCGCCGACCAATATATTGGCGAGGGTTATGGCATCGTGGGCGAAGCCGAGCGCGAAGCGATTCAAGCGCTGGCTCGCACGGAAGGCATCCTCGTCGATCCTGTGTACACGGGCAGGGCGCTGGCGGGATTGATCGGTCTGGCCCGGCAAGGGCGATTGCAGGGTCGAATTCTATTCTGGCACACGGGCGGGACGCCGGCTATCTTCGCCTACGAGCGCGACCTGTTTGGCAGCCAGGAAGGTCAATGATTAAAGATTGAGGATTAATGCTGAGCGACCCGTACAGCATCCCAATCAATCTTTAGTCCTCGATTTTCGATTTGTCATATCCTGGCGTTGACCCGGTTTTTGTCGATTGTCGGGCTGACTTGGGAACGGTTCGGGCGGTCGAGTATAATGCGGCGACGAATGTTGTCAGAAAACAAGCAATCATTTTCCCAGGAACTGAACTGAATGGATATCTTTTGGTATGGACTCTCCTGCTTTCGCCTGCGCACGCGTGGACTGTCGCTCGTGACCGACCCCTACGCGCCATCCGTGGGTCTCGACCTGCCCCGCCTGCGCGCCGATGTCGTCACCATCAGCCACGATGTGCCCGGCCACAACTATATCAACGGCGTACGCGGCCATCAGAATGTGTTTCAGGGGCCGGGCGAGTACGAGGTCAAGGGCGTATTTATCACCGGCGTGGGCACGCATCACAAGGGCAAGCCGGGCGAACGAATGGCCAACACATCATTTGTGTTTGAGTTTGGCGACATCACAGTCTGTCATTTGGGCGACCTGGGGGGCATGCCGGGTCGCGAGCAAGAGGAAGTCCTCAGCACCGCCGATGTCCTGATCCTGCCTGTGGGCGGCGGCGATACCCTCGATGCGGCGCGGGCCGTGGAAATTGTGACGGAATTGGAGCCTGCCGTTGTCATCCCCATGCATTACGATATGCCCGGTCTCAAACTGGATTTGCATTCGGTCGACCTGTTTCTCAAGGAAATGGGCGTACCCCGACCCGACCCGCTGGATTCGTACCGGGTCACCCGCAGCGAATTGACCGGCGAAGAAACCAAAGTCATTCTTTTGCACCCTCAGGGGGTGGATAGTGATTAAGCGAGTACACCTGTTTATTGTGCTGGCGATCATGCTCGTATTGCTGGCTGCTTGCGGCGGCGGTTCAGACTCCGCCACGACACCGGCGGCGGATACGCCGGCTGCCGCGCCGTCTGGCGATCCAGCTGAATGTTCCAGCGTCGATTCCTGTTTCGCCGCGGGCAATCAGGCAGCTAACGCAGTCGATTTGGGCGCAGCCTTAGAAGCGTACAAAAAGGGCCTGACGATCAATCCCAACCACGCCCCCACGCTCTCGAATCTGGGCGTCGTCTACTATCAGATGGGTCAACTCAGTGACGCCAAGGCGCAGTTCGAGAAGGCGCTGGCGATCAATCCCAACGACGCAGCCACGCATTATCTCTTGGGCGCTACTCTCCTGCAGGAAAACAATCTGGTGGCAGCGGAGGAAGCGCTGACCAAGGCGCTGCAAATCGACCCCACATTGCCAGAAGCTCGTTTTGGCATGGGCATGCTGCGCAGAATGCAGGGGCGGGTCGAGGAAGCCATCCAGGAATTCGAGATGTTTCTGGCTGGACCGTCCGCGCAGGACCCACGGGCAAAAACCGAAGCGGAAACAATCCTCAAGCAGTTGCGCGGCGAGTAAGCATCTTTGCACCTGCAATCCTTCGAACGATTCCAACTGGATAATGGTCTGACCATCGCCTGTGCGCCCATGCCCGACGTGCGCTCGGTGAGCATGGGTTTGTACATGGGCATCGGCGCTCGCTACGAATCAGCCGAACAATCCGGGATTTCGCACTTCCTCGAACACATGCTGTTTAAGGGCTGCGAGGGCTGGCCCACATCATTCGACATCGCCAACGAGGTCGAGAGCCGAGGCGGTTATCTCAACGCCTCCACCGGGCGTGAACACACTTCGTATTGGATCAAGATTGGGGCGCGGCATTGGCGAGAGAGCCTGCGCTTGCTGGCGCACATGGTGCGCTACCCCACTCTGGTCGAGGATGAAGTGGAATTGGAGCGCGGGGTGATCCTGGATGAGATCAATATGTATCGGGATGTGCCCGAAGAACTGGTCTCACAATTGAGCAATCAGGCTGTGTGGGGCGAACACGCCCTGGGCCGCGAGGTGGCGGGCGAACCGGAGACGGTTTCGGCGTTCATGGCGGCGGATTTGCGTGACTTCTTTGCGCAGAACTATCGGGCGGATGCCGCTGTGCTCACCGTGGCAGGGGCATTGCAAGCCGATGAAGTTTACAGGCTGGCGTGTGATTTGTTTGGCGACTGGCGCAACGATGGGGCAATGACGACTTTCGAATCGGCCCCCAGCGACGAGCCATTCCCCCGGCAGCGGATCAATGCCCAGGCCAGCGAACAGGCGCATTTGCAACTGGCTGTGCGTTCACTGCCTCGTATGCATCCCGACCGCTTCGCCCTCGGCATCCTTAGCTCGCTGCTCGGCGATGGTATGATCTCGTGGTTGTGGCAGCGGGTGCGCGAGCAAAAAGGATTGGCGTATAACATCGAGACTTACATGAGCGCGTATGCCGACAGCGGCGTGCTCGGCGTTTATGGCGGCTGCGATGCCAGTCGGCTGTTTGAAATGCTCGACGAGATCATGGACGTGTGGCGGCAGGTGCAGACCGACGCCCTCAACGAGACCGAAGTCGAGCGCTTCAAGGATTACGCCAAAGGGCGGCTGGAATTGAACACCGAGGACACGGGCGCTGTCGCAAGCTGGTGGGGCAGGCAGCTTGCCAATGGTTGGGAAACGCCCCTTACGTTGGATGAAGTTTTGGGACATATCGACGCCGTCGCCGTGGCGGATGTGCGACGGTTGGCGCGTGAACTCTGGCGGCCAGATAGACTGGCGCTGGCCTATGTGGGGCCCCTCGATTCGGAACAGCGCCTGACCGACTGGCTGGCAGCACAACAAACAATCGCTTAACCCCCACCTGCCGTCTGCTACCTGCTACCTCAGTCTGACCGGAAAATCGCCCGGCGAAAACCGCTGGGCAGCCGGGAGCGCTGCTGCATCCAATAGCGCCATAACACCGGGCGCAGGTTTAGCCAGGAAAGCTGCGCGTCGCTGGCCTCGTCCGTGCTGATCTCGTACGGGCTGTATCGGTCGCGTACATAGAGATCGGCAATCGCCCCAATGCCGTCGGCGGCGTCGGGGGTCAGCGTCATCAGGGCGCCAGCCTGTTCCAGAGGCGTGAGACTGGGGTCCTCGCTCAGGCCGAAACGCCGCACCCACACCATCAGCTTTTCCCACAGACGTACGGCAAAGCCCTGGGGAACCGTGCGGAAAACCGGGCGTTTGGTCGAGGAGGGCCGACGAAATTGTCGTGTGCTCCAGATGACCAGGGCGATGATGCCGACTGCCGACAGGACGAGCAGCAGCGCTCCACCCGTTTGCGGCAGGGTCGAGGATTCGGGTTCCGGCAGATCGGGCAGGTCGCCGGGACCTTGTTCGGAAAAGAGCGTATCCGCATCGCTTTCCGGGCTGTTTTGCTCCGGCAGAAATCCGCTCAACGGCTGGCCTTCGTTTTCGGCGCTGCTGCCCGAAGGACGCACAATCAGCGGCTCCGAGGCGGTCGGCTCGAATTCGATCCAGCCGTAAGTGGGGAAGTAGACTTCCACCCAGGTGTGCGAATCATTTTCCCGCACGCGATACACGTCGGCATCGGGCAGATATTCGCCGGTGGCATAGCCAATCGCCAGCCGGGCGGGAATGCCCAGGTGCCGTAACATCACCGCCATGCTGCTGGCATAATAATTGCAATAGCCCCGAAGCTCCTCGAACAGAAAGTAATCCACCGCATCCTGGCCGGGCGCGGGGCCGGGGATCTGGTCGTCGTAGGCATAGCCGCGCAGGAAAGATTCGAGTTGACGGGCGATGTCGTATGGGTTATCCCGACCGGCCGTCACCTCCTCGGCCAGATCGAAAACCCGCTGCGGGATCGTGTCCGGCAATTGCAGATAGCGCTCTTGGATAAAATCGGGATAATCGGTGCTGTCGTTTTGCAGGTCGATCACGCTGGGGGATGCGATTGAACTGATGACCGTATAACTGTCCCCCTCGCTCAGCGAATCCCGTGACACGATCATGGCCAGTTCCGCTTCCAGCGGCTGCGAATCATCCTTCTCGTCCTCGGAATCACTATAGGGCAGAACGCGAGCATCGGCCTGGATCATCGGCCACACCGGCAGCGGCGCGCCGACCAGCACGTTCCCGCTTTGATAAGTGGTCACCGTCTGCGATATCTCGGTGCGGGCCGCCCAATTCGGCGGAATGACGGTATCGACTTCTTCCAGATGAATGCCCATGGATTGGCTGAGCGTCCAACCGGCGGAGTTGTATTCATCCACGACCACCGCCCGGTAATAGCGATTGAGCGGCGTCCTCACATCCATTACCGGCGCATCGGTCACATCCCTCGGCCCGCCCAGGCTCAGGCTGGTGCTGAAAACCGGCGTGCCCACCGCCCGGCCATAGCTGATCGTGCTGAAAAGCCGTGACCATTCCCGCTGAAATTGTTGCCAGGGTTGTTCCAACGGCGCGAGCAAAGATGTGGTCTGGCCGCCGCTGGCCGCCGAGGGCAATACCCAGGAGACGAAGATGACGAAAACGGCGAAAATCAGGGCATCGCGCGTGAAATCAAAGCTGATGTCGAGAGGGAACTGCACCCGCGTGCGGCTCCACTCGCGTTCACGTTCCGTCAGCGTCGCTCGCACCAGCAGAAGGATGGCGCACAGCAAATAGACGATGAAATAAACTCGCAAACTCGACGGCGCATAATAGAGATTGACCAGCATGGCGATGCCGATCGGCAATACCGCCTGCCACTTGCGGCCATCACGAAAATACGTCCAGGCGGCGCTGTATGCGATCACCCACATGAGGATCGCCAATAGCAGCACAAAGACGAGATTGTCCTGCACCGGCTGGTCGGTGAGCGCCTGATAAACCCAGAGATAAACACGTTCGAGCACATGATAGACGCGTTCCTGGCTGGATAATTCCGTAGAGGCCAGCACCGAACTGCTGTAGAGCACCACCGCCGTGCCAACGACTACGCTATAGATAGTAGCGAAGCCTCGCCCCAATTCACTGCGGGCGACGAGCGTCCCGGCAACCACTGCCACCAGCACCACCGGCAGCAGTCGTTCCAGCCCCGCCGTCCAGCGTGCGGCCTGCAACGACCAGGCCATCGTCACCACCATAACGAGGACGAGGAAGAAATCCACCCAGAACCGGGTGCGGCGACGGCGGCTTTGGCGTGGCGTCAGAGAACCGGCGACCGGGGCGGTGATGCTGCTCATGCTACGATGCTACTCGCTTCGCCATGCTCTTTCGGTGGTCGGCATTACGAGGCGATCCTGAGAATCTGATGTGAGCCGATGTCCGGCACAAACTTAGCGCCGCCATAGCCACAGGCTGATCAGCATCAACACCAGATAGATGCCAAGGGCCGCCAGCACATACGGAATCAGGTTGTACTGCGTCGACTGGCCGCCCATCTGCACCTGCTCGCCGGTATCCAACGACCAGTTTCGCACCACCGGCGCTCCGGGCGAAGGATACATCGTCAGCGTGTAGTAAGCGCGATTGTTGTCGGAAAACCGTCTCCACACTTCAGCCTCGGCTTTCCACACTTCCCCGATCAGGGCGTCGAGCGGATCGTCCGGGTCGAGGGTTCCGGTGGCAGCTTCGAGAGCCTGGGCTTCTTCGCCCAGCGTGGTCAACACGGGCAGCAAATTGACGCTTTCGTTGTAGCGCGCCAGTTTGCGCCAACCCTCGTCATCAGACAGCCATTCAATTGGGCGTGGCCTCAGGATGGAACGCAGCAATGCCCATTCCGGCTCTGGGGGAATGGCCGCACTCAGGGCCGCCAGCCGCGCCTGCAAATCGGCGGAGTCTGCAAAATCAAAAGCCACGCGAATGGCGGATGGTTCGCTCCCCTCACGCGTGACTTCGGCGGCGCCGGCTAATTGCAGGGCGGCAAACAATTCGTCCACCAGGGCAGTGTCATCCTCCCTCGCTGAGGCGATGATTTCGAATTCTCGCCTGCCCGGCTTCGTATCTGTTTGGACGTGCAGGGAATTCAGGCGCGTAAACCGGCCGCCCGGAGGTGCGTTGACCGCATCGCCAAATCCTTCGGCCAACACAGCGCGCGCCGGGGCAGGCCCCCGGTCGCGCAGAACGGTGGTGGCCCAATCGATGGCCAGGCGTTGCCGTTCTTCAGCCAGGATCGGATTCTCGGCCAATTGCGCGTTTTGGGCGGCGAATTCATCGATCTGATCGAGATAGGCTCGTGCGGTATCAAATTGCCCTTCGAGGCGCGCCCGCGCCAGCAACAGCGCGTAATCCTGCGCGGCCTGTTCGGCGATGGCCGGGTCATTGGCGCCATGGGTGAGCGCTCCCGCCAGCTCGTTAGCGGCCAACGAAATGTACACAGAGTCATCCGGGTCGGTCTGTTCAGCCCGCGCCCGGTACAGGTTGGCCAGGGCCAGATAAGCGTCGGGGTTGTCGGGGGCGAATTCTTGAGCCCGGCTGTAAGTGGCGACCGCCAGGGGAAAATAGCGCTCGAACAGGGCCGGGTCGCCCGTGTTCGTCGCCAGGTCCACGTAGATGTCGCCCAAAGCCAGGTATTCGGCGACCCCGGCCTGCTCGCTGGTCGTGGCCCGGCGCGCTTCATGAAGTTGCGACCAGAGCGCGGGCCGCATGAATTCATAGTTCAGATCTGCCGACGGGTCTTTTGCATCGAATGACCAGGTGATGCCCTCGGCGGTTAATTTGTAGTCCTCTGGCGTGAGGGTGAGCCAGGATTGCGGATTGGGCGGTTGCTCGAAGGTGAGGGTCACCCGAGCGCTTTCGAGCGCGCCCGGCCAGTTATCGGCCATGAGTTTCAGGGGAAAGCGGAAGGTGACGAAAGGCTGGCTGCCCAATGGCGCACTATAAGTGAGCACCAGATTCAGACGCTCATCCGGTTCGAGTATGACATCCGCCAGCCACCATTGCGTTTGCGCGGCGCCGTAGGTGATGTCCTTCCGCCCTGCTTTCAACGCAATTCCATCGGGCAAAGGCTCGTCCACTGCATAACCCGGCAAGGCCAGGGTCAATTTCTGCGGCTGTCCCAGATCACGATTGTGCACCCGGTAAACCGCCTGTGTGTCCACCCAGGCCTGTTCGCCATCGTCCCGCACGCTGGCATCCAGCGTCATCGAGAGCAACTGGATGGGGCCGGGATTCAATGGCATCAGGGTGTAGCCGCCAGGATAGTCCTGTTGCGCCAGTGCCGCCGGGCCGGAGAAGAGGGTGACAGCCATCGCCAGCAGGAAGACGAGGGTGAGAGTCCACGACCGGGCGATGCCGCTGACATGTCGTCCTGGCTGCCCGGCCTGCGCATCAGCCTTCACAGGCGCAAGCGGTATTTTTCTTTGCGTCCGCCGTAGCCATCTGGTATGCTGGAACCGATTGGAAATCATGTTCATGGAAGGATTGAAGATAATCACATGCCCCGTCTGCAAATGATTATGACCTGGGATATTCGGCCAGGCCGCGAGCAGGAATATTCCGAGTATGTCAACGATCGTCTGGCGCCGGGCCTGGTTGAGATTGGTTTGCCGCCTGCGGATGTGTATTACACCGCATACGGGCGTGTGCCGCAGATCATGGCTGTGCTGGATGTGGAGGACGAGGCGACTCTGCGCAAGGCGCTCAGGTCACGCCAATGGTCGGAATTGAAACGGGAGTTGCTTGGTTTTATCGAGAATTATGGCGAGCGGGTGATACGTGCGGATGGCGGCAGTTTTTATTGACGCACGTAGTTTTCTTCAAAAACTTTCGATGACAATGTTCGGACGCAAAGGTGCACATCGACGGAACTCGTTCGTCCTATCGTCCACCTTATTCGATCGATGAAGTGATTCGACCGGGTGCGTACAAATACGAATTTTCTTCTCCGCCCTCATTCCCCACGAGAAAATCGATCTGGCTTTGTTTTGGTGGGGGAAGAGAGCGCGATGTATTGTGGACTGAGAGCGGAATCTGACAAAATTGTCAGGTTCATTCAGGTTCTGACGCGATACAATGATGTCAGCGCCCGGTCAATCTAGCAGACCGCCTTGGTGCGCGCATGCGCCATTATACCGCCTGTGTGCGGGTGAACCAAGACGGACTCTGTTGAAAGGCCGCACAACAAATATATTTTCGCAACTGGCCTAAGTTTTCTCAATGCAATTCAAACCCCTCTCCATGTTTCGCTTTGTCTGGCTGCCCCTGATCGTGTTACTGGGCCTGCTGCCCTCGATATCCGGCAGTTCGGCTGTGGGGCCAGCGCCGGGATTGGCGATTGTGGAAATGGATGAGAGAGGATTGGCGCTGGAACTGAATATCCCCGACTTCGAAGTCATCCCCAGCCCGGCGGGAGAGGGATACGTGCGGGTATCCGCCCAGGGGTTGAGCGAGGATCACAGCGGGCTGCCTGGGCAGGTGCGGTTGCCGGTGAAGTCGGCGCTGATCGCCATCCCGGCGCAGGGCGAAGTGAGCCTGCGTATTGTGGCGGACGAGCTTGGAAGGCAAGAGACCGGCGTTCAACTTGAACCCAACCCGCTGGAAACTCCCGAACTCAGCGCCCAATTCCAGGATGAAGAGGATGCCCTGGCCCAGACAAATTCGCTGATCGATGCCTACACCGGCACCACACAAGAATTCGTTTTTTCCGACGCCGAGGTCTCCGCCCAGGCAGCGTACAGTCCCGCAGTTTTGGGTGAGATCGGATACCTGCGGGATCAGCGATTCGTGCGGGTCACCTTCCAGCCATTTGAATTGATTGGCGATCAGGCGGTGCAATTGCATCGGCGATTGCGCGTGGAATTGAGTTTTGAATCGCCGGATGCCGGCAGCCAGCAAGGTGACACCCGCCCCGATCCCTATTTCGAGGAGACATTCCGCCGCACCTTCATCAATTACGAACAGGCGCAAAACTTGCGCGCCCATGCCGCCGGGCAAATCCCGCAGGCGCCCGAACAAACCAACACCCAGCTTTTACGGGTGAGGGTCGAGGAAGATGGCATCTATGCCATCTCGTATGACGATGTAGCGGCGACCGGGGTGAACTTGTCGAAGATTAAGCCTCGCACGTTTCGCCTGCGAAGTCAGGGCGTCGAAAGCGCTATCATGGTGGTGGGCGAAGAGGACGGCAGCTTTGATCCGGGGGATTCGATTCGATTTTACGGCCAGCATTCCGATAGCAAATATAGTCGCCAGCGTGTGTACTGGCTGTCGTGGGGCGGCAGCAATGGCCTGCGCATGGCCGCAGAAGATGCCGACCCCGGCCTTGGCGGCGACCCGGTCGGCAGCTATCGCGCCGTTTATCACGCCGAAGAAAACACCACGTATATCAGCCAGTTGCCAGCCAGCGGCGACGCCGATCGCTGGTATTGGGAGCGATACAGCGTGGGCGGCCGCAGCCCCATCGATACACTGATCTACGATGTCCCGGTGTCGAACGTCGTGCCCGGTGCAGGGGCCGAATTGACGGTAGCGGTCAGGGGTTTTACCAGCTACTACAATGCCGATCCTGATCACCGGCTGCACTTCTCTGTCAATAGCACGCAGGTGGGGACAGGCTCGTGGGATGCACAGGCGCAATTACAAACGAGCTACGCCTTCAGTACCGACTTGCTGAGCAATGGCACGAATGAAGTGAAGTTTTTCGCCCCGGACGATACCGGGGCCAGCACCGACGTGGGGTATTTGAACTGGTTCGAGCTGGCCTATGATCGCAGTCTCGTAGCGATTGACGATCAACTTGCCTTTGCGCAATCGTCATCCGGGCGGAAGTTGTTTCAGGTGGCGGGGTTTACGCTCACCAATATCGAGGCTTATGATGTCTCCGACCCCGCTGCGCCGGTGCTCCTGTTGAATCTCGATACAATCGCAGCGCCCGGGGCCGTCCGTTTCAGCGCCGACGGCGTTGCTCAGGATGCATATCTCGTGCAGAGCGAATCCCGGCGAAAACATCCCGTGAGCATCGAAGCCGACGTCGCCAGCCATTATCGCACTCCGGCGAACCAGGCGGATTATCTCATCATCAGCCCCGCCGAATTCATGGCGGCAGTCCAACCGCTGGCGAATTACCGGCTCAACCAGGGATACAATGTCGTCCTGATCGATGTGCAAGACCTGTATGACGAATTTGGCGATGGCAGCCCGTCGCCGGAGGCGATTCGAGATTTCCTGGCCTATGCTTACAACGAATGGCAGGCGCCAGCCCCCGCCTATGTACTGCTGGTCGGCGACGGCACTTTCGATTATCTGAACTACAAGCAGACCAATCGAAAGAATTATATCCCGCCCTTGCTGGCCGTGGTCGATCCATTCGTGAAAGAGACGGCATCCGACAACCGGTTGGTGACGATCGTGGGCGATGACAATGTTCCGGATATGTTTGTGGGCCGCTTCCCCGCCAATAGCGCAGCCGAAGTGACGACCCTGGTGAACAAAACCGTCGCCTACGAAACCACGCCCTGGCCCGGAGATTGGAAAATCCACAACCTGTTTGTGGCCGATAATGCCGATACCGCTGGCAACTTCGCCGCACTTTCCAATGAAGTGGCCGACAATCTGCTGCCGGGCACGTATGACACGCTGAAACAGAAAATCTATCTCGGCGTCAACTACAGTTCTAAGATCGAAGCCGAGAACGACATCCTGTCCGCATTCAACTATGGCGCGTTTGTCACCAATTACACCGGTCATGGACAGGTGACATTCTGGGCCAGTGAATTCATTTTCACGACTGAGCGCGCCGCTTCCCTGACCAATGGCGGGCGTTTGCCGGTACACCTTTCCATGACCTGCCTCGATGGCCGTTTTCACGAAGTCGCCTCCGATTCCGTGGCCGAGACCCTGGTGCGTAACCCGAATGGCGGGGCCGCGGCGACCTGGGCCAGCACAGGGCTGGGCGTGGCGCACGGTCATGATCATTTGCATCGTGGCTTTTACACCGCTCTGTTCGAGGGCGGGACGAAGACGCTGGGCGAGTTGACCCAGGCAGGCCGGTTGGAGTTGTACACCGGCGATGTGCTGGGGGTTTATCACGATCTGATCGACACTTTCGCTCTGCTCGGCGATCCGGCCTTGCACATCGGGCCGGGCGGGGCTGATCTCTCGATCGAATTGCAGGAAGCGCCGACCGACGGCCTGGCTGCGGGACAGCCGGTCGTGCTGCGCCTGCGCCTGAGAAATGCCGGCCCCATGCCTGCCCCCGGCGTCGTGGTGCAGGCGACTCTGCCGCCGCTGCAGAACCTCAGCGCCACATCCGATTCCGGGCCGGTGACCATCCGTCCCGGCAACCCCAATGAATTCGAATTGGGCGGACTGGACGCGGGCGAAAGCGTGGAACTGCGCATCGAAGGGACGATGCCATCCACGCTTTCTGAGACGAGTTGGCAGATTTGGGCGCATGTGCAGGCCCCACAGGACACGAACCTCGACAATAATTCACTGCCGCCCCTCACCGTGCAGGCGGCGGCGGCAGACCTGTCCCTGAACCTCAGCCTGAATGCCAATCATCCCTTCGCCATGACCGAGCAGTACCAATTCATGGTGGATTACGCCAATTTCGCTTCGGGATTGGCGACGGGCGTGGTGATCACAGTTCCGTTGCCGAGCGGTCTGCAAAATCTGGCATGGACAGCCACCGATCCCGGCGTCTCATTGTTGCCGGGCGACCCCTACCGCTTCGCCGTCCCCGACCTGACCGGCGATGCCAACGGCACGATTACGATCACGGGTATGGGCGCGACCGGCCCGGTGGATACGATTGTGAGCGCCAGCGCCGGTACAACCTGGGTAGATAGCAACCTCAGCAACAATCGCACCGCGCCGGTTCCATTCGTCGTCGTCGCCCCGGACGCATCCGAACCCAACGACACGCGAGGGCAGGCGCGCCCGCTTCCCGTGCCTGGCCGCCTGAGTCATTTGTCATACAGCCAACGTGGCGACCAGGACTGGTTCGTCTTTCAGGCCGAGGCTGGCACGCGCTATCAATTCTACACAGACAATCTCAGTTCGGGCGGCGATACCTTGCTCATCCTTTACGATGATCAGGGCATTGAAATCGCCCGCAACAATGATGTTGGGGCTGGGGCAAAGTGGTCGGCACTGACCTTTGAGCCGACCCAATCGGGAGCGAACTATTTGATGGTCACGCATCCTTCGGCTAAGGGCGCTGTCTTTATCTACGATCTGGTGGCATCGCGCGGGTTTAATGTGTATTTGCCCACCATGCTCCGCAGCTGGGTGCAACCCAAACCATCGGCCACGCCGACGCCTACTCCGACCATCACCCTCACCCCGACGCCCTCGCCCACGACAGTTCATACGGCGACGCCCACCCCGACGATCACGCCCACACCCACGGCCACGCCGCCAGCGGCTGTCTGTCTGCCCAAGCCCTACGCCGAATTCCCCACCGACGGCGCGCCCCGTCCCCTGATCGCCGTCGAGAGTCGCGTGATCGCCGGCATCACCGACCGTGACGCCATCGCCATCCTCGACAGCAAACCGCCCGACCTGATCGGCGCCCTGGCCAGCGGCGGCCATACGCCGAGCGGGCTGGCGACCTGGGGCACATACTATTACGTCAGCCATCGCGATGATGACAGCGTCTCCATTTTCGAGGCTGCCAGCGACAACTTGATCAAGCGCTTCAACGTTGACGATCAGCCTATCGGTCTGGCCGTGGCGCCGACGGGGCAGATCTATGTGGCTAATTCCACATCCAACACGGTCAGCGTTCATCATGCCCTCACCGGCGCACGCGAGCGGACGGTCACATTTCCGGGCACGCCCACCAGGGTTCTGGCTGACGATCTGCGCGTGTGGGTGACGCGGCAAAGCGGCGGCAGCGGCCTGGTGGGGCTGGCTGGCGGCGGCTCGGTGGTCATTCCGGTGATCGGCGTACCCGAAGGGGCTGTGAATATGACCCGTGATCCAATCAGCGGAAGCGTTTATGTCGCCCATCCCGGCCTCAAGAAAATCTATGTGATCGATCCATTGCGCTTCCAGGTCATCAATACCTTCAATCTGTCGGTCTCGCCGCGCGGCATGGCCGTGAACTCGGCCCTGGGACAGCTTTATGTGATGGATAGCGTCGGCGATCGTTTGCTGGTATTGGACCTAGCGACTGGTGTGCAACTCGGCACGATTCCGGTTGGCGATCAGACGCCGGTCGACGGCGGCCAGGGCCTGGTCTATCTCGATGGTTATCTGTACGTGGCGAACGACGCCGCCCAGAGCATTTCGGTCTATGAGACAAGCTACTGCCTCGGCACAAACTGACATGGGCTGGCTGTCGATTCCCGCTTCCCTGCGCGCCCAGCTTGCGCCCGACTTTCTGTTGGCCGATGCCAAAGGTCGGATGGTCGCCCGATCGCACTATCGCGACCGGTGCAGCTTACTTCTGTTCTTCCTCGACCCATCGGACTGCAACGATGCCGCTGGCGCTATAAGGCTGGTCGAGTCCAGGAAAGCGGGTTGGGCTGAAATTGGCGGCAGGGCGTTTGTGATTTTGGCGGAGAGAGATGCGTCAGGTCTCGCGGGGTACGACGAGGTCATCTTCGATACAGATGGCGTTGTGACCGCACGCTATGCCGATTTGATTGGCGCGCGCAATAATCGCTGTTTCCTGATAGTGCTCGACCGATACGGCGCGCCTCACGCCGCATTTGACGGCAGCCCTTTCCAGGTCGATTTCGGCGAGCGTCTGCAACAGGAATTGACAGCGCTGTATTACGACTGCCCGGAGTGAGCGATCCCGGAGTGGCCCGGGTGGTCAAAGGCGGTTGGACAGTAGACACGAATCAGCGCCTGTGTGACATGAATCCGCAATACCGGCGACTTGCCCTCACACCATTGTCGAACGACAATTCGAGCAATCCCCAATCCCCAATCCCCAATCCCCAATCCCCAATCCCCAATCCCCAATCCCCGACATGCCCGACATCGAACAACTCAAACAACAGGCGGCGGCTCAGGCTCTGGAACAGGTCGAGGACGGCATGGTGCTGGGCCTCGGCTCCGGTTCCACTTCGGCCTATTTCGTCGATCTGCTGGGCCGTCGCCTTCAATCCGGCGCATTGCGGAATATCCGTGGCGTCCCCACTTCCGAGAAAACGGCGGAACAGGCCCGGAGGCTGGGCATTCCTCTCAGCGATCTGGCATCCGACCCGGTTCTCGATCTGGCGGTGGATGGGGCGGACGAGGTTGACCCGGATTTGAATCTGATCAAAGGCCTGGGCAAAGCCTTGTTGCGCGAGAAACTGGTCGAAATCCATGCCAGGCGTTTACTGATCATCGTTGACGAATCGAAGATTTCATCTCGGCTCGGCGTGAGATCACCGTTGCCGGTCGAAATCGTGCAATTCGCCGCCGGGGTCACAGAAAAATGGTTGGGCACGCTGGGCTGCCGGGCCGAAATCTGGCTGAACGAGACCACCGGGCAGCCGTGGGTGACGGACAACGGGAATTATCTCGTCCGCTGCTGGTTCCCCGACGGCGTTGCCGACCCCGGCCTGCTGGCGACGAAGTTGGCGGAACGACCGGGCGTAGTCGACCATGGCCTCTTTTTGGGCATGGCCGACACGGCGCTGGTGGCTGATTCCGACGGCGTTTACATCATGGAGCGAAAGAAATGATTGCCAAACTAGCCCCGTCGATCTTGACC
Source organism: Caldilineales bacterium (assembly GCA_024102915.1). Taxonomy (GTDB): domain Bacteria; phylum Chloroflexota; class Anaerolineae; order J102; family J102; genus JAGFJG01. The sequence goes on along the minus strand of JAGFJG010000020.1, from coordinate 3,403 downwards.
GCAGATTTCGGGCGACTGGCCGAGCAGGTACAGGAAGCCGAAGCCGCTGGCGCAGACTGGTTGCACATCGATGTGATGGATGGTCATTTCGTGCCCAACCTGACGATGGGCCCGATCGTCGTGCAGGCCATTCGCCGGGCTATCAGCCTGCCGCTGGATGTGCATCTCATGGTCGAGCGACCGGAGACGCTGATCCCCGCATTTGTCGATGCCGGCGCCGATCACATCAGCATCCACGCTGAAGCGACCGCGCATTTGCACAGGGCTATCGAAATGATCCGGCGGGCGGATTGCAAAGTGGGCGTGGCGCTTAATCCGGCCACGCCGTTGGCCGCGGTGGAAGAGATTCTGGCCGAAGTGGATATCATCCTGATTATGTCGGTTGATCCCGGTTTCGGCGGGCAAGCGTTTCTGCCGGGCGTGATGGATAAGATAACCCGGCTGCGCAAGAGCCTTGAACAGCGAGGGCTTAGCCACGTCGAAATCGAGGTGGATGGCGGCGTAAAATCCGACAATATCCGCCAAATTGTCGACGCCGGAGCATCGGTGCTGGTGGTGGGATCGGCTGTCTACAATCAGCGCCATAGCGTGGCCGAAAATATGGCAACATTGCAGGTTGCGTCGAAATTGTAAGCTAGTTGTAAGGAAAAGGCATTGCCTTTAGCCTGTGTCCTCTTTAGAATAGATGTACTGATTACGAGATTCTCGTTGTAATCATGCGCCCGATTTTAGCATTTATTAGCAGCACTCAATTCGTTTGTGGTGGCGGAATGCCTTGTTTTTTTATGACAACCGTTCGTTTCTTATTATTGACCGATACATCTGAACACGGCCCTTACCAGGAAAGCGAACCGACAGTGATGATTGAGGATCTCCTCATTAGTGAGGGTTACTCGGTGAAGCGAGGTTCGCTCTTCGATCACCTGGACGAAGACTTGGAAGCCTCTGATGTTGTGATGGTGGAGGTACGAGAGCCGAGCAGCCTGGCGCGCTGCAATGATGTGCGCCTGAGGTCTCATCAACCCATGATCATCTATGGCGTTGAAGTGCCGCTCACCACATGGATCAAAGGCCTGAACTCGGGCAGCGATCTTTATATCTCGTTGCCCGCCAATGGACCGGTTCTACGCGCCCAAATACGTTCTCTATTGCGACGCAGCGGGCTTATGCATAATGGTTTGAGCAACTTGTCTTCATGACTTACGCTCAGACCTAAAAATTACTGGACGACAGTAGTTGACAGCGCGTCGTTTGATGACCGTTTGCGTCATCAGTTATAGGCGGAAAGATTCGATATCAAACTCTCAATTTAATATCAATCGATACACGAATGCACTTGGCATGTGCAAAGCCGAGTATCTGCATTGATGTCTCATGCAAGGAGTAGGACCAATGGAAGCAATTTCCATTCCATCAAATGCACGACGACCCTTATCCATTACCGTAAGGGCGATCCTGGCTTTGGCGCTGGCTCTGTCATCATTGGCATTGCCAGCTCAATTTCTGCCGTCGGTTTTCGCCGGCGACAACGACCACCCGCTACAAATTCAATATCAGGGCGCATGTTCTGATCAGGCGGGCCTGCATGTTGTCGCTTTTGGGTTGGGCGCCGAGGGCACCAATTTCTTGGACTCGAATCCAACAGACGCAAGCGAGCCGTTGAACGGTTACTTTGTCGTATCGGGCATTCCATTAGGCGCTACGATTGAAGAGGCGTGGCTTTATTGGAATGGTTCCGACAGCGGCAATACGTTCGACGATGATCCAAGCACATTCAACCCGGCGCTGAACGACGGCGATCCCACTGTAGAGCTTGGTGGAACCCAAGTGGGCAATCCAACGCCCAGCAGTTTCGGCGGCCCTGCATTCGTGCGGACGTCGGAGTTTTCATACGGATATCAGGCCGAGGTCACTTCGATTATTACCGGCAACGGCAATTATGCTCTGACCGGCATCGACAATCTCAATAACTACGTCAATGGCGCTGAGTTGATCGTCGTTTACAGCGATCCAACCACCAAGCCCCATCTGGTTGGCGTTGCTTCCGGCCTTGACGTGATGATCGGCTCAAACGCCCCGCTTTCCGGCCCAGGCTCCAAGGCGGTCGTCTATCAGTTCGACCCCGCACAGGTGTCGCGGACGATCACGGTGACGGTGGGTCTCGGCGGCGCTGGCTTCGGAACGATCGACAACACACTCTGGTACACAACCGGCGTGCAGGCCAACCTGCCGATGACGCCCACGGATACCAGCATCATCGGGTTGCCGGGAGCGACGGCGGTCACGAATCCTTTCAATGGCATGAACAACCAGCAAGCGGCCGGAACGGGCCCAAACCCTGTTCCTGGCGCTTCTGGCCTGGATTGGGATCACTACCAGTTCACCGTGAACATCCCGGCTGGAAATAGCTGGTTCGCCGTGCAGGTGCAATCAGACGACAACGCCAACCCGCAACAGTTGGAGTGGATGACCTCCACCATGGAAATGCTGCTGGCCTGTCCCGAATATACGATCACGAAGACCCGCACCAGCCCCGACTTTGTGCAGCCGGGCGAGCCGGTCACCTTTGAAATCGAGGTCGCCAACACTGGCATTACCGACATCATTACGGCGACTCTGCGAGATACTTATAGCACATCCTATCTGACCTATGGCTACAGCGGCAGCTTTAGCACGCCCGCCAGCGACAACAATGACAATGATAGTCAGATCGATTGGTCGACCGGTCAGGGCATCGGCCCGATCCCTTATGGCCAATCCAAGACAGTGACCGTGCGCTTTACTGCCGCGGCCAGTACGCAGGCCATTGTCGGCCCGCCTGCGGACCGCACTGTGAATACGGCCACGATTGTCAACCTGCTAGACGAAAATGGTACGCCCGCTCCGGGGGATAGCGATACGGATGATGTCTCGATCACTGCGCCTGGAGTCACCGTCGAGAAGACGCTTGTGATTCCGGCGGACGGTTCGACGGCGGTGAACGGGCAGGTGCAGTGGAATATTCGGGTCACGAACTCTGGCGACACAACATTGACGACAGTGCCATTGGCCGACACGTACAGCACGACTTACTTGACCTATGGTTACAGCGGCAGCTTCAGCAGCCCGGCAAGCAATGACAACACGGATGACGGAGCGCTGAACTGGACGGACATCACGGGCGCGGGTACGCTGGCTCCGGGTGCGTTCATCGATGTGACCGTGAACATGACGGCGAAAGCCAGCACGCAAGCACTGGTGAATGACCAGACGATCAACACCGGCACGGTGACGGGTGCGACGGATGAGAACGGCGATACCGCACCGTCTGATTCGGATACTGAACCGGTGGAGATTGGCGCTCCGCAAGTGCAGGTGGTGAAGACGCTGCTATTGCCTGTGGACGGTTCGACGGCGGTGAACG